>JANPIW010000555.1:0-9478 GCA_031425215.1 Verrucomicrobiaceae bacterium | reverse complement strand
CGGTGGTGGAGCGAGTCACCGAGCGGAACCACCGGACTGCGAACACCGGTTCGATCCCAGTTCGAGGGAGCGTCCCGGCAGGGACGCTGGAAGTGTGCGCATGTTTCCGGCGTCCCTGCCGGGACGCATGCTTTGAACGAGGCGCGCACTCGATTCAAAACCGGTGGTTCCCGCTCGCAAAGCCTCGCTCCACCACCGGCTACCAGCCGTCATGCCTCCGGCATGGAATTCAACCCATCAGCCTTGCTGGAGCGCAGCATTCGGTTATCGCCGATGGATGGTGTCGCAACGGGGGCGTAGGACGGGTGCGTGCGGCGCGGACGATGAACGATTTGGGAGTGATCACTCGGGGATGGTGATCTGGTCGTCGGGCTGGAGGAGGGGATCGAGGGAGGCGTCTTTAGCGATTTTTTTGAGGTCGTGGATGCTGGTGGCGCGCTGGCCGGAGGGGCTGAGGCGAACGAGCTGGACTTTGGTGGTGCGGGCGAAGGCGGTGGGACTGCCTGCCATGCCGATGGCCATGGAGAGGGTCATGCCGGAGCGGAACTGCACGGGGCCGTTGCGCTGGCAGCCGCCATTGACGAAGACGAGTTGTGCCCCGGTGGTGGAGGAGTCCATGGCGACGGTGACGGTGGGGTGGGTGTAGATTTGAGCGGATTTGTAGGCGTCCTCGATGCGCTTTTGGAGGGCGGAGGGTTTCATGCCGACGGCGCTGACTTCGCCGATGTGGAGGAGGTTGATCTTGCCGGAGTCGCTGATGGAATAGACTTTGGAAATCTGCATGACCTCATCCGCAGGGACGCCGCCGATGCTGATCATGATTTTCTCGTTGGGGCGCAGAGTGGTCTCGCCGTTTTGGGCGCTGAGGTTGGCGGTGAGGAGGGCGAGAGTGAGGAGGAGGTATGTTTTCATGGCGGAAGATTGGGTAGTCGAAGTGCTCAGTTCTCAGTTCTCAGTTCTCAGTTCTCAGTTTCAGTTGATGCCGACTGAGCACTTAGCACTTAGCACTTAGCACTGAGCACTGAGCACTTCTTCATTCGGATTAGAATAGGTCTTCGTTCTTCGGATTCCGCGTGGCATTGGCTGCGGTGACAGCGCTGGTGACGCGGTCGGGTTTGACGATGTGGCTTTTGGTTTCTTTGCGGCGCTCTTTTTTGCGCGGGGGAGCGCCGTTGGTGGGGGAGTAGTAGGTGTAGTAGGAGGTGTAGTACTGGTAGCTGGTGTCGGAGCGGACATCGACGTTGTTGAGGACGACGCCGAGGACGTTGCCGCCGACGTTTTCGATGGCTTGCTTGACGCGCAGGAGCATCTGGCGGGGGAGCTTGCGGTGCTGGACGACGATGATGGTCATGTCGGCTTCATTGGCGAGGACGGAGGCGTCGGATACGCCGAGGATGGGCGGGGAGTCGATGAGGACGAGGTCGAAGCGGCTCTTGACGTCGGTGATCAGCTCGGACATGCGCTGGGAGTTGAGGATGCCGGCGCTGTCGGCGGGGAGGATGCCGGAGGGGAGGAAGTAGAGGTTTTCGACGGCGGTCTGGATGACGACTTCCTCAAGGCGGACATTGGTGGTGAGGTAGTTGGTGAGGCCGACGGCGTTGCTGACATCGAAGAGGGTGTGGAGGCGCGGGCGGCGGAGGTCGCCGTCGATGAGGAGGACATTGTAGCCGCCCTGGGCGCAGACGAAGGCGAGGTTGCTGAGCGTGGTGGATTTTCCCTCGCCGGCGCCGCCGCTGACGACGGTGAGGCAGTTTGCATTGGGGTCGCGGCGGTTGAATTCGATGTTGGTGCGCAGGATGCGGTAGGCTTCGGCGTCGGGATTGAAGCCGGAGGCGCGGTGGAGGATGCCGACGTCTTTGGGCACGACGGCGAGGACGGGGACGCCGAGAAATTTCTCGACCTCTTCGAGAGTCTTGACGGTGGTGTCCATGTACTCGAGGAGGAAGGCGAGGCCGAAGCCGAACATGAGTCCGAACACGCCGCCGAGGGCGAGGTTGAGGGCGACGTTGGGTTTGGCGGGGGCGGATTGCGGCTCTGCTTTCTCCCAGATGGTGGCGGCGGATTTGGCCTGGGTGATGGAAAGCTCGGACTCGGCGTAGCGCATGCGCATTTGCAGGAGGTTGTTGTTGATGGTGTCTAGCTCGTTGCGCGCGTCTTGGTAGTCGTTGTGGGTGGATTGTTTGCCGAGGATCTCCGCGCGCGCTAGGTCGCTGGATTTCATGAGTTTCTCCCTGGACTGCAAGGCGGTGGCGAGGCGGGTTTTGAGGCCGTCGCGGTAGTCGATGGCGCGCTGCTTGAGTTGTTTGCGTCCTTCGGAGATGGCGGCTTCGAGGCTGGCGACGGTGGGGTGGCGGGGGCCGAGGCCGGCTTTGCTGAGAGACTCGCGCTGCTGGGTGTTTTTGTTTTGCTCGGCCATGAGGACGGCCAGCTCGGGGGAGTCGAGCCTGAGACCGATGGCGCGATCGACGAGCTGGTCGTCGGTGAGCTTGCCGAGTTCGTTGATTTCGGATTCGAGTTTCTGCACTTCGAGATCCTGCCTGAGGAGTTCCTGACGGCCGGCGAGGATGAGGGATTCCTCGGGGGTGGTGACGATGCCGCTGGGCATGTTGAGGCTGTTGCCGGGCTGGTAAAAGCCGTCGCCAACGACGCCTGCCTTGGTGCGGGCGGCTTGCATTTTCATGCGGGCTTCCTCGTGGCGCTGCTCGGATTCGGCGATCTGTTTTTTGATGACGGCGAGGGCTTCGTTCTTTTGATTGGTGTCGATCTCGACGCGCTTTTGCATGTAGCTGTCTGCGATGGCGTTGGCGATGTCGGCGGCGAGCTTGGGGTCTTCGTCGTAGTATTCGATGACGACGAAATCGGAGCGGACGCTGGACTGGGTGTCGAGGTTTTTGCGGAGCTTGTTCACGGCGTCCTGGCGTGAAGGCGTGTTCCAGCGCTTCATGAGTTCGAAGGAGTCGATGACGGGATAGAGGGTTTCGAGCTTGGTGATGGTCTCGTATTCCGTCTTGATGATGGTGTCGGAGGCGAGCATGGGCTGGTCCATGTTGTCGCGATTGAAGACGGGGAGCTTGTTGACCATGCGCTCGATCTTCATTTGCACTCTGCCGAGATATTTTCGCGGCATGATGTACGTCACGATGGCGGCGACGGAAAAGACGAGGAGAAAAGAGAGGAAGATGAGGCCAATGCGATTGCGGATCACCTGCCAGGTGTCCGCCGCATGCCGTTGGAGTTCCATGCCGGCTTCGTTCATGATGGGTAGCGGGTTAGATTTTTGGAGAGCTTAACGATTTGAGTCGTGGTTCGGGTCTGTGGTGGGTGAGGCAACAAAGGACGGTGGGGAATTGCCTGCGGAAATGGGGCGTTGGAGTTCAAACAGAATGTTCGATCAGAACGTGGCGCTGAGGCCGATGGAGATGCGATTGCGGTCGTACTCGCGGGCTTCCTCGCCGGAGCTGAGGACGGTGTAGGAGTATTGGGCGTCCATGCTGACGTTGTTCCAGAGGCGGTAGGCGAGGCCTGCGGAGGCGTGGACTTGAGTTTCGTCGAAGTCCTGGGTGTTTTTGCCGTCGCCTTTGTATTGGCTGAAGGCGGCGTGGGTGCCTGCGTTCACGGAGAATCGCTCGGTCATGCGGTGGTTGACTGTGCCCCCGATGCGTGTGGCGTAGCGGGACTCGTAATCGCCAAGCTCCGCGCCATCAAAGCCGAGCGATGCGTAGAGCCGGCCAGTGGTTTTCTTGCTGACGGCGTGATCGATGGCGGCCTCGGCGTATGGCGCGGTTTCGGATGAACGGTCGCTTTCGTAAAACTCGACACCGGCGCGGATGGAGCCGGAGGTGCGCTCGCTCCAGCGGTGATCGGCGCCGACAAGGAAGTAGTTCGAGGTGTAGTCGTTGTCCGCTGAGTCGTAGTTCGTCATGCGGTAGCGGTACTCGGCGACGAGCTGGGTCCTTTTGTTGAGCGAGTAAGCGAACTGCTGCGCGATGACGTGCGAGAGGCGGTCCTCAAAGCCGGACACATCGCTGTCGTCGTAGCGGATGCCATCGACGGTGTAGCTGGTGGTGGTGGTGAAGCGCTCGGACCAGGCGTAGCTGACGGCGAAGTTGTTGTAGCCGTAGAGATATTGGCCGTTGCGCAGCGCAGTGGAGGCGCCGATGGAGTAATTTGGCTCGACCTCATAGGTGAGGTAAAAGTTGTTTACGAACTTCAGGCGACGCGAGGCGTTGTGCATGATGTCGAACGACACGCGAGCGCTGTAGTAGGTGTCCTCGCCGTCGGGTGCGTCGTCGAGGTAACGGATGACACCGAAGTCGCTGCCGACGCTCCATGGTGTGGTCTGGTCGGCGTCTCCATATAATAGTCCCACGCCGCTTTGAATGAAGAACGAGTCGATGTCCTCAGCGTTGAGGTTGTCGGCCTTGTAATTCAAATTGTCGTAGCCGCCGCTGACACCAGCAGTGAAGACGAGAGGCTGTGACTCGCGCATCGTTGCCTCGCTGCGGATGGCCTGGAGGCCCTGGGCGGAGATGTGTGTGGCTGCGATGAGAGCACCGAGAATCGAGAGGCTGGCAATTGTCGTGCGCATGGGTGGGTGGCTTCGTGGTTTTATGTGCGGGAAAAATCTGCGGCGCGTGATGCCGATCACGGCACAACTGCGAAGGCGGGCGAGAGCGGGACAAGGTTGCGAGAGCGCCGGCTGTTGGCGCGGTTCTCGGTGTCGTCATCACCTTTGTCGTCGTCGTCACCATCGTCATCCTTGTCATAGGACTGATTGTTGATGATTGCAGCAGGCTGGTTCACGAGAAAGATGCTGCGAGCAGAGGTGATGTAATCGCCCTCAGTCGAGCCACCTGCGCCGAGGGGATCGCGCTCCACAGAGGCAGTCACAGGTGCTTTGGGATTCGTCGGGTTTTTTGGATTCTTCGGATTCTTCCCGCCGTCGGTATCACTCTCAGCGGAGGTGACAGTCACACCCGATGATGTTCCCGCGCACTCCGTGATGATGGCCGACATTTTTGGTGCCACGGCAATCGCCGTCTGCACAATCTGCTGCACAAGCGCTGGATCAGCTTTTGAGGCGGTGATCGCAGCTTTGACGATTTCACACGCACAAGCCTCGTTGATGACGAGCGCGTCCTCCACGACCATCAGCACCTTTGCAGGGTCTTTTTCGACGGCGGACCGGACATCATTGGCAATCTCAGCGCAGGCGGAAGGCTCTGCGCCCTGCGCAATCGACGCAATTAGCAACAGGCTCGAAAAGACGAGCACTCTCGTGGAGCGAGAACGGATAATGGCTTTCATAATGCGGCTTTTTTCAATAACAGGTTTCGTGTTTGGAGCGGGTAGTGGGAATCGAACCCACATGGCCAGCTTGGAAGGCTGGAACTTTACCATTAAGCTATACCCGCACTAACTATTATATTAACACACGAATGTTATGAGCCGCAAGATATTTTTGATAATTATATTAATTTTAGCCAATTCACCTTCCGGTGCCTCAAATCGAGGATTTGGGCCATTTTCCGGCAAACGAGGGGGCCATGCTAGCAGTTTGACTCCGGTTGGCAAGCATTCAGTGGTTCTTGATCATTTTGTCGTCCACACCGCTTCGGTTGATCTCGCGCAGCGGTTTTCCCCACAAAACGCGACCTCCCCTAAAGTACTGCTTTCCATTCATGGCGAGGATTTGCTACTCTTCGGTGATTTCGCGAAAAAGACTCCATGAACATTTCCTTTATAGTACGCATTTGCCTCGTCGGTTTGGGTTTGCTCGCCATCCCCGTGATTTGGGAGGCCGGCCTCAAGGATCAGGGTCCGGGGAATCAACTGGTCTTCTTCTTGGTAGTTGGAGTGATCGTTGGCCTGCTCGGCGTGAAGTACATCATTCCTTGGTTTGGCGATGCATTGGGCACCGCGATGTACTCCTCCGGTGAGCAGGTGCAGATGGACGAGGGGATGAAAGCCGCCTCTAAAATGGCGCAGGGCGACTACGAGGGCGCGATTGCCGAGTACGAAAGGGTCGCGAAGGAAAAACCCGAGGACACATTCCCCATCGCCGAGATCGCGAAGATTTACGCTGACAAACTCGATGACCCGCAACGCGCGTTAGCCTTTCTTCAGCAGCGTCTCGACAGCGGCGCCTGGGATGAAGACGCGGCGGCGTTTCTCATGTTCCGCATGGTCGATATCAAATTGGACGCGCTGAAAGACTACCAAGGTGCGCACGACCAGCTCATCGAGATAACCGGCAAATATCCAAACACGCGCCACAGCGCAAACGCGAACCACAAAGTGCGCGAGGTCGAGCAGGCACAATTCAAAGCCAACATGGAAAAGCGGCTCAAGAGCGGCGGACAGAACTGACCGGCGAATCACCAGGACGGGCGATGAACTGGTTTCAAAAATGGTCCGCCCTCAATCCTCTCGCCCGACATGCGCTGGCAGCGCTGACCGGCATCATGCTGGTCGATTGGGGTTTCATTCCATCGCAAAAGTATCCCCTGCTCGCGGCGGCGATTGTGTTTTGGATCGCGGCGCATCGCTTCCCTCGCTTCATCCCGGTGGAGATCGGGTTCCTTTTTGCATTTGCGTATTTTCAGTCTGCCCGCCTCGATGCGACGCGTGATCACCCGCTGCGCGCCGAGCTTCTGGATCGCAAACGCAGTGCCGTGCTGGTCACGGGCCACATGATCCCCGTGCCCGACGTGGACAACAATCCCGGCAGCGCCCGCCCCTTCACGATCACGGCAAAGCGCGTCGAGTTCACCGAGATTGGCCGTGTCATTGAGCGCGAGGCAAGAATCCGCGCATGGGTCCCGCGCGAGGTGGAAGTGCCGTGCTCGGGAGATTACAGAATACACGGCACGCTCAGCGCTCCATCTCCGCCGATGAACCCCGGACAGTTCGACGGTGCCTACATGCTCATGCGCCTCGGCATCATCGCCGAGATCCGCGTCACGAGCATCGAGCTTGTCGAGCGGGACAGGCTCCCCGTCCGCGCCACTCTTGTCAATGCAGCCGCCGCGAGCCGCGAGTGGATCAGCCGTCAGGTCGGCACCGGCATCGAGGACGATGAAGACGCGCTCACACTCATCAGGGCGATGGCGTTGGGAACCACTGACGATTCCGACCCCGAGCTGGAGCGTCCCTTTCGCAACACCGGCACGCTGCACATTTTCGCCGTCAGCGGTCTGCACGTCGCGCTCCTCGGCATGATCGGACGCTGGACTTTCCGCCATCTGCGCGTCCCGCGTCGTCTGTCCATTCTGCTGCTCATCTTCATCGTCTTCGCCTACGCCTTCATCACCGGCTGGCGGCCCTCCGCCGCGCGCGCCGCCATCATGATCGCCCTCGTCCTTGCCGCCGAGTTGATCGACCGCCAGACGCAGCTCCAAAACAGCATCGGCCTCGCCGCCCTCGTGCTTTTCGTTTTCGACTCGCAAAACCTCTTCCTGCCCGGCTTCCAGCTCTCCTTTGCCGTGCTGTGGGCCATCGCCATCATGGCCGGGCCGCTTCAAAACCTCATGCACCCCTGGGTGCGCATCGACCCCTTCATCCCCTGGAACGTCGCCACGAATGCGCAAAAGCGCTGGAGCAACGCAAAGCATTGGTTTGCCGAGTCCATCAGTGTCTCCGCCGCCGCGTGGATCGGCAGCCTACCCTTCATGCTCTGGCATTTTCATCTCATCACGCCTGTCGGCATCATCGCCAATTGCATCCTCGTCCCTCTCTCATCAGGCATTCTCATCGTCGTCTGCGTCACCCTCATCCTCGGTGCGGGGCAGCTAGCCTTCGCCCAGGTGATCGTGAATCACATCGGCTGGCTCCTCGCGAAACTCATGTTCATCAGTGCCGCGTTTTTCCAAAGCATCCCCGGAGCCTACTTCTCGTGGAATCCTCGGCTCCCCGAGCTGCCCGGCAAGACCGAGTTCACCGTCCTCCATCTCCCCTTCGGAGAATCCGCTCAGCATCTTCGCCTCGGAGAAAAACACTGGCTCTTCGATTGCGGAAACAAAAAGAGCTTCAACCGCATCGTCGAGCCATTCCTCGCCTTTCATGGATATGACCATCTCGACGGTGTCGTGCTCAGTCACAGCGACATCGATCACATCGGCGGCGCCGAGCGCGCCTTTCGGCACTATCGCGCGCCTCTCGGTTTTCACAGCGTTCTCGAACCCTGGAAGAACGAGACCGGCGCCTCCGCGATGAAAACCCTCCTGGCGCAAAATCAGAAGCGAAAACTCTTCGCTCCACGCGCACTGACCGCAGGCGACATCATCACGCTTGGTGATCAGGCAGCCGCCACCGTCCTCTACCCGCAGTCAGACGATCTTCATGACAAAGGCAACGACCGCTCCCTCATCCTCCGCCTCGACATCCGCGGGCACCGTATCCTCTGGATCAACGACGCTGGATTCGAAGCTGAGAAAGCCCTTCTCGAACGCTATCTGCCGCGCGATCTCCGCAGCCAGGTTCTCATCCGCAATCAAAACAACGCAGACTTCAGCGCCCTCGCGGAGTTTCTCGCCGCCGTCCGCCCGCGCATCCTCATCACCTCGAATGTCACCAACAGCCCCGAGGAAAAGACGCCGCCCTCCATCGGCGCCTACACCCGCCGCCACAGGGCCACACTTTTCGATCTCAGCCGGGACGGCGCCGTCACGCTCCACATCGATGACACCGCCCTCCGCGCCACCGCCTTCTACTCACACCGCGCCGCCACTGTGAAACGGCCCAAGTGACGAGGCGCCCACGCTGCCGCGATTGATAACCTCCTCGAAACACAACCGTAGTTCTCGCCCATGAAACTCATCACTCTCGCATTTGTCGTCGCGCTCGTTTCCATTCATCACGCCGTCGCGCAAGAGCTTCGCGCCGGCATCATCGGACTCGACACGTCGCATGTGCTGGCTTTCACCAAGACGCTGAACAGCCAGCCGCAGAAGCCCGAAGTCGCTGGGGTGCGCATGGTGGCGGCGTATCCTAAGGGCAGCCCGGACATCGAGAGCAGCGTGAAGCGTGTGCCGGAGTACACGGAGAAGGTGAAGGCGATGGGCGTGGAAATCGTCGATTCCATCGAAGCGCTATGCGGCAAGGTGGATGTGATTTTCCTGGAGACGAACGATGGCCGCCCGCATTTGGAGCAGATCCGCCCGTGCCTGAAGGCGGGCAAGCGCGTGTTCATCGACAAGCCCATCGCAGGCACGCTGGCGGATGCGATCAAGATTTTCGATGAGGCCAAGGCGGCCGGAGTGGCGGTGTTCTCGTCGTCGTCGCTCCGCTTTGGCAAAGGCACGCAGGCGGTGCGCGGTGGGAGCATCGGCAAGGTGAAGAGCGCGGAGACGCACAGTCCGGCAAGCCTGGAGGCGACGCATCCTGATTTGTTTTGGTACGGCATTCATGGCGTGGAAAGCCTTTTCACCCTGATGGGCACCGGCTGCGTGTCCGTGAAGCGCGGCACCACGCCCGACGG
>JANPIW010000554.1:0-6163 GCA_031425215.1 Verrucomicrobiaceae bacterium | reverse complement strand
CGCGCTCATTCAAGGTTACCGCGATTGCATCGAAAATTTCTGCAGCCAGACCGAATAGGCCTCTTCACTCAGTTTTCTATTATGGACGTTCTCGTCAACCCCACCGAATCCTCTCTTCTCCGCTTCACGACCGCAGGGTCTGTCGATGACGGCAAAAGCACGCTCATCGGCCGTCTGCTGTATGACTCGAAGTCGATCTTCGAAGACCAGCTTCTCGCGGTCGAGGAATCCTCGAAGCGCCGTGGCGACGGGCATGTGAATCTGGCGCTGCTCACGGATGGCCTTCGTGCCGAGCGCGAGCAGGGCATCACGATTGACGTGGCCTATCGCTACTTCGCCACGCCGAAGCGCAAGTTCATCATCGCGGACACCCCCGGACACATTCAGTACACGCGTAACATGGTCACCGGCGCCTCCACGGCCGACCTCGCCATCATCCTCATTGATGCGCGTCTCGGCGTGATTGAGCAGACCATGCGCCACACTTACCTGGCCAGCCTGCTGCGCATCAATCAGGTCGTGCTCGCGGTGAACAAGATGGACCTCGTGGACTTCGATGAGGATGTTTATCACAAGATCGTCGCTGACTATATGGCCTTCGCGAAGGGTCTGGAATACACGCCGAACATCCGGCCGATCCCGATCAGCGCCTTGAATGGCGACAACGTCGTCACCCGCTCTTCAAGCACGGATTGGTATGAAGGCCCGAGCCTTCTGGAGCATCTCGAGACCGTTCAAGTGCTCGCCGAAACGGCGACGGACAAAGCGCGCTTCCCGGTGCAGTGGGTCATCCGCCCGATCTCCGACCAGGACGATGCCAAGCTCGGCAACCTGCACGACTATCGCGGTTTCGCCGGTCGTGTCGCCAGCGGCACCTTCAGTGTCGGTGACGAAGTCGTCGTTCATCCCTCGGCGATGCGCAGCAAGATCACCGGCATTCACACCTTCGCTGGCGACGAGAAGCAGGCCATCCCGCAGCTCAGCTACAGCATCACGGTTGCGGATGAAATTGATACCAGCCGCGGCGGCATGATTGTCAAAGCCAGCGAGCCTGTGCAAAGCGGCCAGGAGTTCGATGCCATGATCTGCTGGTTCGCCGACAAGAAAACGCTCAAGCCTCGCGGCCGTTTCCACCTGCGTCACACGACGAATGAAGTGCGCGCCGTGGTGACGGATGTGCTCTACAAGGTGAACATCAGCACTCTGGAGAAATCCCAGGAAAGCCAGGAGTTCTCTTTGAATGACATTGGCTGCATCCGCATCCGCACCTCGGCTCCGATCTTCTTCGACTCCTACTCAGAGAACCGCACCACGGGCTCCTTTGTTCTCGTGGACGAGCAAACGAACAACACCGTCGCCGCCGGCATGATCATCAAGTCCGTCACCGATGCGTTTGATGAGACGGCTGAGGTCTCGATCTGAGATTGCGCCCGGCCCTTTGGCAAAAAGATCTCACTCAATGGCTGAGCTTCTAGCAGGCTATCGAACTCAACGCGGGAGTGATCTCACGCGTGATGGAATGTTCCTGGAGTTGCTGGCTCAAAATTCGAGTGATGTAGTCGCTGAAGTCTTCTACTCGGATGTGACCCATCTGATGACGCTTTCCACCTTCCGCCCAGAGCTACCATTGGAGGTCGTGGAGGCCCTCATTGAGCGGGCGAAGCACTTGCTTCCGTAGTCGAAAAGGTGATGCCACGCATCACAAACTCCGCACCATGCTCAGCGCCTCGGCGAGCTGCTTGTGGCCGGCGCGCTCGGTGAGGCGGGGGAATTTGCCGTTGAGCATCACGAAGTTGCCATTGCGGGTGAGCATGAGTTTGCGGTCCTTGATCTCGATATCGCTGATGCCTGCATGGGCGGCGGCGAGGCGGAGGGAGGCGCAGGTCAGGAGATTCTGCACAGGGTAGGGGAGCTTGTCGCCAAACTGATCACGCCACTGCGTTTGCAGCTCTTCGAGTTCCTTGCGCGTCATCACCTCGCCAAGCTGGCGGTAGGCGGTAATGCGCATGCGGGTGTCCTCGATGAAGTTGGAGGGGAGGAAGGCCCCGATGACGGCCCTTTCAGTCTGGGCCATCAGTGCCTCGCTCTGCACCATGAAGTCGGCGCGCAGTGCCACCTCCACGGGGCGTGGCACACGTCGGCCCTGCATTCGGTTCACGGCCTGCTTCAGCATTTGGCAGTACATGTCAAAACCGACTGCGGCGATGTGGCCGCTCTGCTCCGTGCCGAGCAGATTGCCCGCGCCGCGGATCTCCAGGTCACGTAGCGCGATTTTGAAGCCACTACCGAGACCCGTGTACTGCTTGATCGCGTTCACACGCTTGCGGGCATCACCGGCGGTCACGGCATCGCGAGGCAGAAGCAGATACGCATGCGCTTGCTGACCGCCTCGGCCGACACGGCCACGAAGCTGGTAAAGATCCGCGAGGCCGAAGCGATCAGCACGATCAATGATGATGGTGTTGGCGTTCGGGATGTCCACGCCGCTCTCGATGATGGTGGTACACACCAGCACATCCGCCTCACCATCCACAAACATGCGCATCACATCCTCGAGGAGCTCCTCATCCATCTGGCCGTGCCCCACGAGAACGCGCGCCTGCGGGCTCAGCTCGCGAATGCGCATCGCCGTGCGTTCGATGGTCATGACGCGGTTGTGCAGCAGGAAGACCTGGCCGCCACGGTCCAGCTCGGCGTCCACGGCCTGCTTGATCACACGCTCATCATAGGGCGCGATGATGGTAGCAACTGATTGTTTGTTGGGTGGCGGTGTCTCGATGGTGCTCATGTCACGCATGCCCATGAGCGCCAGGTAGAGGGTACGCGGGATCGGCGTGGCGCTGAGCGTGAGCACGTCCACAAGGTGGAACAGCTCTTTAAACTTCTCCTTGTGCTTCACGCCAAAGCGCTGCTCCTCGTCAATGACCACGAGTCCGAGATCCTTGAAGCGCACGTCCTTGGAAATGACGCGATGCGTGCCGATCACGATGTCCACGGTACCATCGCGCACGCCCTGGACGATCTGCTTCTCACGGTTCTTCGGCGTCAGGCGGCAGAGCATTTCCACCGTCACCGGGAACTCGCTCATGCGTTGGCGGATGTTCTGCCAGTGCTGCCGGGCGAGCACCGTCGTCGGCACGAGGATGGCGACTTGCTTGCCGCCCATGACAGCCTTGAAGGCAGCACGGATGGCCACCTCCGTTTTGCCAAATCCCACGTCCGCGCAGAGCAGGCGGTCCATGGGCTTTTCAGACTCCATGTCACGCTTGATCTCCTCCACGCAGCGGAGCTGATCCGGTGTCTCGCGGTAAAGGAAGGACTGCTCAAACTCCACCTGCCACTTCGTGTCGGGCTCATGCGCGTAACCCTTCACGCTGCGGCGTTCGGCGCTGATGGTGAGCATCTTCGCTGCGAACTCCTCCACGCTCTTCTCAGCGGTCTTGCGGGTCTTCTGCCATGAGCCGCCGCCCAATTTGCTCAGTTGAGGAGAACGCCCGCCGACACCGACATAGCGGCTGACCATATGCGCCTGAACGACGGGGACAAAGAGCTTGGCCTCGTCCGCATACAGCAGCACGAGCACCTCATCTCTTTTGCCATTCGGGGCGGTGCGCGTCTCCACGCCCGCAAAGCGGCCGATGCCATGCTCGCTGTGCACCACGAGATCGCCATCACGCAGCTCGCTGAGCACATCGCGGGCTTTGCGCAGCGTCTCGGGATCCGCGAGCTTTGATCCGCGTGAGCGTCGGGAGACCTGATGCCGGCCAAAGATCTCTGCTCCCGTCAAAACGGCCAGCTTGGCCGCAGGCACGGTGAAACCGCGGTAAAGCAGGCCGAGCAGCGCCTGGCATGCGTCATCCGTCGTCTTGCTCAGTTCGCCGAAGCGTTCGCGCTCCGCCTCATTGTGAAAGAAGATGATGACCTCCCAGCCGAGCTTTTTCCATTCATCCACCTGCATGGTGAATTGCTTCCGCCGTGCCTCATGCAGCACGAAGTCAGAGGCATCAAAGACGCCGAGCGGATTCTCATGGATGGCGGTGTCAAAGTTCTCCGGGCCTTCATGCTCCAGGGCTCCGGCCATGATGCGTGCATCCACGGGCGCATCCACCACCTCATCACCAATCACCAGCACCAGATCCTCGCCTGCCAGATAGTCACGCACCTTGCCGGATTCCCCAGCCTGCTCGGTGAGCTGCAGGATGATGTTCGCGCGCTCTAGTCTTTTGATGGATGATTGGTTATGCAGATCAAAGGCGCGGATGGACTCGATCTCGTCATCAAACCATTCCACCCGCAAAGGCTCCTCCGCCTGCCAGGAGTAAAAATCCACAATGCCGCCGCGACGCGCAAACTGTCCGCGCTCCATCACCACCGGCACACGCTCGTAACCCGCCTCGGCGAGCTGTGAGGAAAAGGCTTCCACATCAAGGGTCTGGCCCACTTGGATCTGGCGTCGTTGCCTCGCCAGCTCTGCCGCCGCCGGAACGGACTCGTTCCAGCTGTCCGCACAAAGCAGCAGCGCCAGAGGATTCTCACTTGAAGTTAGGCCGGGCGCGTTGCGTTTGCCCTTGGTGGGGGCAGGGATGGCCGCTGTCCATCTCTCCAGCACGGCCACGCGCTCGGCGGCCAGGTCAGGATCAGGCAGGGCATCGTCACCGAAACTCTGGGAGTGACGCGGAAAGTAGAGAGCATGGGCCTGCCACACGATCAGCTCCGCCTGGATGCGGTCCTGCGTTCGTGGATCAGGACACAACACCCACAGGCGTCGCTGCATCTGCCTGGCTCTGGCCATGACCAGGGCCACCGCAAAGCCCTCCGCTTCCGGAGTGACATGCTCCAGGCAGATCGGACCGTCATTCTTGCCCAGCGCTTTCAGCTTCGCAGTGAATTCGCGCGTCCCACCCACCGCCTGGACCAGGGCAGGAGCATCCACCCGCTTGTCTGCCTGCTGGGGAGGTGATGCGGTGGGCGGCAGCTCGGCGGCCTGCTTGCGGCGAGGACGCGGGGTGCGGGAGGGTGCGACTGGATCCGTGCTCAAAAGAAGACCGTTCGTGATGAACGTACGGCAGCCCTATCAGGACGCGGACAGGCCGGGGACGCAAGCCGGGAAAGGCGTCCGGGAGCCGTTTACGGTGGCAGGCGGTTGTTACCGTTGTTGACGATGAATTCGCAGAGAGCCCCGAACCTGTCGGAAGGGCGGAAAATCAGTGTTCATGCGTGGTGTGAAGCCTCGGAAACTACGGGTTTCACCCCATGCGATTCCTTGAAAACAAGGCGTCCTCAAATCTGCGTTGCCCCGTTTTCAGGGTGTGAAAGGAAATCATACTATGAACATCAAACCAAAAAATCTCCTGCTGACAGTTGCCCTTACCCTTGCGGTTTCCGGGACTTCATTGCTCGCAGGACCTAAGGAGGACCAGCGCGTCCGACAGGCCGCTGCGATCATGCAGCGGTTCAAAGCCATGCCTGAAGAAGGCATCCCCGAGCACGTCCTGAGCGAGGCCAGAGGTCTGGCCATCCTCAGCGTAACCAAAGGTGGGTTCGTCTGGTCAGGCAAACTCGGTCAGGGCGTCGTCGTCGCCCGCACCAGCAAGGGCTGGTCGTCCCCGTCGTTCATCCGCACAGGCGGCGTGGGCTTCGGTGCCCAGATCGGCGCCCAGGTGACCGAGCTTGTGCTCGTGCTGAACACGCCTGAAGCGGTGGAGGCGTTCGCCAAGGACGCCAACGTCCAGTTGGGTGGCCAGCTCAGTGTGGCAGCCGGACCCGTGGGCCGCAGTGCCGAAGCCGGTGTGACGCCGAAGGCGGCCGTCTACGCTTACAGCCGCAATCAGGGGCTGTTCGCCGGCGTCTCGCTCGAAGGCTCGGTGATCGGCACCGACAAGAAAGCCAACCAGCGCTATTATGGCTCGACGGTGGCTTCCAGCACGATCCTGAACGGCACGGTCCGCCGCCCCGCCAGCTCTGGCCAGTTGATTGGCAGCCTGTAATCGAACGCGTAGGTTGCTTTGAAACAAAGGCTGCGCCGGGAGACATCTCCCGGCGCAGCTTTTTTGTGGATCGAAGTTATGCCCAGCCGACCCGAAAAGATATTTGGTTAAGCGGCGAGATCTATCTTGCCAACAGCGGGGCGTTTTGATGCAATCGCATTTGTCGGAACAATCCG
>JANPIW010000553.1:0-2097 GCA_031425215.1 Verrucomicrobiaceae bacterium | reverse complement strand
ACAGCTCGAAGTTCTGGAACACCATTCCCACGCGCGCGCGAAGCTTCGGGAGGTCGGTCTTCGGATCGTTGACGTGGATGCCGTCGACGTAGATATCACCCTTCTGAAATGGCTCGAGCGCGTTGACCACCTTGATCAGCGTCGATTTGCCGGAACCCGACGGCCCGCAGACCACGATGACCTCGCCCTTCTCGACCTTGGTCGTGCAATCGGTGAGTACCTGGAAGCTGCCGTACCACTTCGACACGTCCTTCATTTCGATCATCGGCATGATGCAGTCCTGACGTCTGGTTGCGCGTGATGGGTTGTGTAGAGGTTCAACGAACGATGGCGATCTTCATCTGCAGGCGCTTCACGACCTGCGACAGGCCGAAGCTGATCAGGAAGTACACCAGCGCGGCAAAGATGTACATCTCCACCAGCCGCCCGTCGCGCTGCGCCACCTTGGATGCAGCTCCGAGGAAATCGGTGATCGAGAGCACGTACACAAGCGACGTGTCCTGGAACAGGATGATCGTCTGCGTCAACAGGATGGGCACCATGTTGCGGAACGCCTGCGGCAGCACGACGCTGGCCATGGTCTGCCAGTAATTGAGGCCGATGGCATAGCCGGCCCAGATCTGGCCGCGGGAGATCGACTGGATGCCCGCGCGCATGATCTCGGAGTAGTACGCCGCCTCGAACAGCGTGAAGGTGATCACCGAGGATGCAAACGCGCCGACCTTGATGGGCGTGGGCGACCCGATGATCCACGCGCCGATGTACGGCACCAGGAAGTAGAACCAGAAGATCACCAGCAGCAGCGGAATCGACCGGATGAGGTTCACGTACGCGGTGGCGGGAACGGAGAGCCACTTGTACGAAGACAGCCGCATCATGGCCAGCAGCGTGCCGAGGACGATGCCGCCTCCCGCGGCCAGCGCCGTCAGCGTCAGCGTGAAAGTCATGCCCTCGCGGAACAGGTAGCCGACCGACCGCTGGATGACATTGAAATCGAAATCCCCCATGGTCAGTGTCCCGCGCCCACTGCGACGGGGCCGATGAGACCCGGCACTGCCACCGACTTCTCGAGCCATCGCATGAACGTGACCACGCACAGGTTGACCAGGATGTAGATGAGCGTGGCGGCCGTGAAGGCCTCGAACACCTGGAACGTGAATTCCTGCAGCGAACGCGCAGCGGCGGTGAGTTCAAGCAGGCCGATCGTCAGCGCCACCGAGGTGTTCTTGATCAGGTTCATCGTCTCCGAAGTGAGCGGCGGCATGATGATCCGGTACGCCATCGGCAGCAGCACGAAGCGGTACGTCTGCGGCAGCGTCAACCCAAGCGCCGTGCCCGCGAACATCTGCCCGCGCGGCAGCGACTGGATACCGGCCTTCACCTGCTCGCTGATCCGCGCCGACGTGAAGAGGCCGAGACCGATCACCGCGGGCACGAAGGAAGCCCATGGCGGGGACATCTGCTTGATGGCGTCGCCGATCCCCTTGGGCAGGAGTTCAGGCAGCACGAAAAACCAGAGGAACAGCTGAACCAGCAGCGGAATGTTGCGGAAGAGTTCGACATAGGCGTTGCCGACACGAACGGCCCACTTGTTGGGCGTGGTGCGCATTACGCCGAGGGCGGAACCGAGCACGAAGGCGATGATGCCTGCGCACAACGCCGTGGCCAGCGACCACAGCACCCCGTAGAACAACGTCATCCCCCAGGTACCGGTGCCATCCGCGGCCATGTCCCAGAAGACTTTCCAGTTCCAGTTGTAATTCACGCGTTCTCCCTAAGCCCCGGAACTGTTGTTATGACCTGACTATATCAAACAAACGGGGAGCTAAAGCTCCCCGTTTGGCGTTGCGCGATGCGAGTCAGGCGTGATTACTTGTAGACCGCCGGATCACCGCTGTCGGTCGGATTGGCAAACGCCCGGGCCAGTTGCGGCGACGGTGCCAACGCGAGGTTGATGTCCTTCGGCGGAACCTTGCCCTGGAACCACTTCGCATAAATCGGCGCGATGGCGCCGCTCTTGTAGAGGGTGGCAGTGGCGTTGTCGACGACCTTCTTGAACGCCGGGTCATCCTTCCGCATCATGATGCCGTAGGGCTC
>JANPIW010000552.1:0-7933 GCA_031425215.1 Verrucomicrobiaceae bacterium | reverse complement strand
GCCGACGGGTCGTCGGCGGTCCATGACGGGCTGATGGGCGCGTACTCGATTCAAAACCGGAGGTTCCCGCTCGCAAAGCCTCGCTCCACCACCGGCTGCCAGCCGTCATGGCTCCGGCATGGCATTTAAACCCTCAACCTTGCTGGAACGCGCCGCTGGCGCTGGCGCGGACGAATCGGTGCTGAACCAGCGGGCCGTCCCACATCGGGCGCAAACATCGTGGCGCGTGCGGCGTTTCTTCCGCCCTCGATCAACCTATGAAGCTCTCTCCACTCATCCTCGCTCTCAGCCTCGCTTTGCCGCTCGCCTCGCGCGCTGAACTGAAACTTCCGGCCATTATTGGCGACAACATGGTGCTGCAGCAGAAGCAGACGAATCCGGTCTGGGGCTGGGATGCGCCGGGGACGGTGGTGACGGTGAAGTTTGGCGCGCAGACGGTGACGGGGACGGCGGATGAGAAGGGGAAGTGGACGGTGAAGCTCGATCCGGTGCCAGCGAGTGCGAAGTCGGCGGTGATGAGCATCAAGGGGACGACGGTGCGCGAGCTGAAGAACATCCTGGTGGGCGAGGTGTGGATTTGCTCGGGCCAGAGCAACATGCAGATGGCGGTGCAGAGCTGCTGGGATGCGGACCTGGAGATCGCGACGGCAAAGTATCCGAACATCCGGCTCGTCACGGTGCCGAACATGGGCACGCAGGAGCCGCAGAATGATTTCAAGGGGGAGTGGAAGGAGTGCAGCCCGCTGACGGTGGGAGGCTTCAGCGGTGTGGGTTTTTTCTTTGGCCGCGTGCTGCATCACGCGCTGGATGTGCCGGTGGGGCTGATCAACAACGCGTGGGGCGGTAGCGCGGCGGAGGCGTGGGTGCGGCGCGATGTGCTGGAGAAGGACGCGCGCTTCAAGCTGCTGATGGATAACACGAAGAAGCGCGAGACGGATCTGGATAACCCTGCGGCCAAGACGAAGTGGCAGGCGGACGCTGCCGCGTGGAAGAAGCGCGCGGACGATGCCAAGGCGGCGGGCAAACCTTTCGTGGAGCGGATGCCTGCCGCGCCGGATCAATGGCTGCGCGGCAATGCGCGTCCGGGGAATATTTATAACGGCGCGCTGCTGCCGACGATCGGCTACGGCATCAAGGGCGCGATCTGGTATCAGGGCGAGAGCAACGCGGGGCGTGCTTTTGAGTACGCATCGCTTTTCCCCGTGATGATCCAGCAATGGCGCGAGGAGTGGGGGCAGGGTGACTTTCCGTTTTACTGGGTGCAGCTCGCGGACTTCATGGCGGAGAAAGCGGATGCGGAGCTGGCGACGGCGAGCCAGTGGGCGGAGTTGCGCGAGTCGCAGACGAAGACCCAGGCGGCGATCAAGAACGGCGGGCAGGCCGTCATTATCGACATCGGCGAGGGCAATGACATCCATCCGAAGAACAAGCGTGACGTGGCGGAGCGTCTTGCGCGCCTGGCGCTGGCAAAAGATTACGGGATGAAGCTGCCGTATCGCAGCCCGGAGTACAAGTCCGTGCAGATCACGGGCAGCAAGGCGGTGGTCACGCTGGACACCTTTGGCTCCACGCTCCGCACGGTCGATGTCGGCGAGGCGAAGGGTTTTGTGATTTGCGGTGAGGACAAGAAATGGGTGTGGGCGCAGGCGAAGATCGTGGGCAAGGACCAGATCGAAGTGAGCGCCAAGGGCGTGGCGAAGCCGGTGGCGGTGCGGTACGCGTGGGCGGACAATCCGGTGTGCAATGTCTTCAGTGTGGAGGGGCTGCCAGTCACGCCGTTCCGCACGGATGACTTTGAGATGCTCACGAAGCCGAAATGATGAAGGCACGGCTCCCGCATCTGCTGGTGCTGCTGGGTGTCAGCCTGCGCGTGATGGCGCTGGCGAATCCCGAGCCTGACATCCCGGTGCGCTGCCAGTTTGAAAAGGACGGCGCTGTGGTCATCGCCGTCGAGGTGGATCCGCGCTGCTTCACGGAAGATCCGATGAACGAGCGCTTCATGATGAAGGCGGACCAGGATCGCGATCCTGCGGGTGATCTCGATGCGCTGAAGCAACAAACCGCAGAAGCCATCGCGCGCTGGATCGAGTTTCAGTTTGAGCCGGCTGCGGCGCTCAGGCCGGAGTTCGCCCTCGCGTTCACCGGCCAGAACCTGGCGGCGCTGGTGAAGGCGGATGATCCCGTGGTGATCACCGCGACGTGGAGGTTTCAGCGTCCTGCGGGGATGACCGCATTGAGAGTCCGCGCCACAAAGGAGGCGCGTTGCGCGGTCGTGGTGCGGCACTTCATGGGTGGGGCGGAGCAGAAACGATTCTGCACCTTGTTTCCCGGAGAGATGAGCTTTCCCCTGGAGATGGAGAAGCCGCGCTGAACTGCTGGCTTCTCCATCTGCCGCGTCACCGCGCGGCTCATTGATTACTTGGCGAAGGGGCTTGAGACGAGCTTTTTGAAATCCTCAGCCAGCTTTGCCACGGCGTCTTTCGGGCCGGTGAGCTTGATGAAGACATTGGCCTCCGCCGATGGAACGATGGCGCCCAGGAGCGTGTAGTTTGCGCGCGGCGTTTTCGTGCCGCCGAAGGGCGGGCCGTCGAGGTAGGTGCCGGTGGCTTTGACGATGGTGATCTTTTTGCCGCCAGCGGTCAATTCCTCGCGGCCCTTTTCAGGCTCGCCCTCAAACTGCCCGTACCACCGGGTCACGTTGGCATCCGTGTCCCCACCCTGGCCCGCGCCGAAGTAATAGAAGACGGCCTCGACCGGTTTCTCAGAGCCTTCGACGGCGACCTGGAGGGTGCCTGCGCGCATGGACGAGGAGGACTCCACGGCTTTCCATGGGGCGGCAAATTTGAAGTTGAGATCAGCGACCGTGAGCTTGCCGTCCTCCGCGCGGGCGGAGATGACGGCGAGGCTCGCGGCAAGGCAGAGCAGGGGAGTGAGGAGGCGTTTCATGGTGGTGATGATGTAATGGCGGAATGCGCCAGCATTCCGAGTCGGGTTGATTTGTTATTTCGTGATCTTGATCACGCCGCGCATGAGCAGCCAGTGACCAGGGAAGGTGCAGGCAAAGGGGTAGTCGCCCGCTTCGGCTGGAGCGGTGAATTCGATGGTCTCGCTCTGGCCGGGCTGGACGAGCTTGGTCTTGGCGAGGATGTCGGGGGTATCCGGGGTGTAGCTCTTTTCCATGCCCTTGGGATCGCTGAGCATCGCATTGGCCAGCGCGCCGACCTTGTCGAGGGTGCCTGGTTTGAGGAGGAGGAAATTGTGCGGTTGAGGGAGAATGCCTCCGGAGTTGTTGAGGGTGAGCTTCACCTTGGCACCGGCTTTCAGGGTGAATTCCGTCTTGTCATAGGCCAGCGGTGTCGATGCATTGGCGCTGGGCTTGAGTTCGATGACGGTGGCGTCCTCGGCGGAGGCGAAGCCTGCGAGAGCGAGGACGATGGCGAGTGTGCGTTTGATCATGGTGTTCGTGTGTCTGGTGTGGGTTAGTTTTTTGCGGGGCTGTGAATCGAGCGGCGGAGCGCCTTTATTGCAACCATTTTTCCGGCCCGGGCGAATCCCAGCGCGATTATGCGCAGGGAAAGTTCACCGCCTCGCCGCCCGTTACATCATCACCCCAAAACCATGCAATACCGCGAAACCACCCTCGCCTCGAACGCTCCCAGCCGCCGCCGCTTTTTGCGCGGCGTGGGCACCATGCTTGCGCTGCCTGTGCTCGAATCCCTCACGCCGCGCGGTTTTGCCGCCGCTGCGAAAGCCGCGGTGAAGGCGCCGCCCGTGCGCATGGCCTTCTTATATGTACCCAACGGCGTGAACACCGAGGAGTGGTTCCCCACGGGTGAAGGGCGCGACTACCAGATGTCCACCTCGCTCAAGGTGCTGGAGCCGCACCGAGAGGACTTCACCGTCATCTCCGGCCTCTGTCAGGACTGGGCCCGCTCCCATGGTGAGGGCGGCGGGGATCACGCGCGCGCCGTGGCCACCTATCTCACCGGATGCAAACCGAGGAAGACTGCGGGCGCAGACATCAAGCTCGGAGTTTCCGTCGATCAGATCGCCGCGCAGCAGATCGGTCACCTCACGCGGCTGCCATCTCTCGAACTGAGCACGGACGGCCAGCGCAGCGCGGGCCGGTGCGACTCGGGCTACAGTTGCGCTTATCAATTCAACCTCGCGTGGCGCTCCGAGACCATGCCCCTCGCGCCCGAAATGGATCCGCGCCTCGTCTTCGAGCGCCTCTTCGGCATCGGCGCGGGCACAGGCAAAGGCGCGGACGCATCACGCCGCCGCCGATTGCAGAAGAGCGTGCTCGACATGGTGCTCGATGACGCGAAAAGCCTCGGCGGCAAAGCCAACGCGGCGGACAAACGCAAGCTCGATGAATACCTCACGAGCGTGCGAGACATCGAGCAGCGCATCGAGCGCGCCGAAAAATTCACCGCGCAGATGCCCGATGTGAAAGCGCCCGAGGGCGTGCCCGACAGCTACGAGGAACACATCAAGGCGATGTTCGACCTCCTCGCGCTCGCCTTCCAGACGGACAGCACCCGCATCGCCACCTTCATGCTCGCGCACGACGGCAGCAATCGCAGCTTCACCGAGATCGGCGTGCCCGACGGCCATCACAGCATCTCGCATCATCAGCGTGATCCCGAGAAACTGCGCAAGCTCGGCCTCATCGACCGCTTCTATTTGAAGCAGCTCGGATACTTCATCACCAAAATGAAATCCATCCGCGAGGGCGACACGAACCTGCTCGACAACAGCATGATCGTGTATGGCGGCGCCATCAGCGATCCCGACCGCCACGATCACAGCCGCCTGCCCATCATCCTCGCCGGCAAAGGCGGCGGCACGATCACGAACGGCCGCCGCATGGTACTCGAAGGCGAGGTGCCCATGACGAATCTCTACCTCTCCATGCTCGACCGCGTCGGTGTGAAAGCCGAGCGCGTCGGAGACAGCACCGGGATGCTGGAAGGCGTTTGAGTTTCGCTCCGCTCAACCTTGACGAATTCACCGCCAATTCAGAGACGGAAGACATTCGGCAAGTCCCGCGAAGGGGAGAATCACACGGGCATGGTGCTGATCGCGCGGCGGAGATACTAGATGCACTTCCCATAGGCTCACGGGGCGGCATTTAGTTTCGCCGACACCTTGAAATAATAGAGAAGTTATTTTTCGTCGGAAGTGGAAAAGTATTGCGTCTTTCGCCGCAAAAATGGACACTGGGAACGCTTTCAAACGCACCGCATCCCATGCTCCCGACCAACCAAACTCTCACGCCGGCCGAGCCGGGAAGGCTCGAACGCGTTGACATCCTTCGTGGCGCTGACGGGCGGCCCCTGCTGCTGGAGCGCGCCGCGGATGAGATGGTGATGCTGGCGTATGATCCTGACATGCGGCGGCATGTGGAGGTGCATGTGCTCAAGGGAATGGCCGACGCGGGGGCAGTGCAGCGTCGCTCGTCGCTCGCTCGCGCGCTGCTTGCCACCGAGGCGAGCGGCACGGGATTCATGCGCGTGCTGAGCGTGGGCGAGGATGACGGTGAGATTTTCTATGAGGCCGGCGTGATCGATGGCGAGATCGTCACGCGCTACATCGCGCGGCGAGGCGCGCTGCCGGCGGCGACGGCGCTGTGCGTGGTGCTGCGGCTGCTCGATGATCTGGTGCAGATGCAGTCGTGTTACCGGCTGATGGCTGGCGTGAGCCTTTCTCCTTTGCTCATCACGACGGATGACGATGCGCGCCTGCGGTTGAGCGTGGTGGATTTTGGGCTGGCGAGAAAGGAGGGGCCGCACTTGGATGATCAGAGCGAGCTGTGCGCCGAGGTGTGCGCGTTGATGTTCCTGCTGGTGGCAGGACAGCCGCGCGATCATTCGGATGAGATGGCTCTCGCAAAGCTCGCCTTCCTGCCCGCGACTTTGCGTGGCATCCTTTTTGATCCGGGCGCCGCGCCCGCGTCGCTCGATGAACTGCATGAGGTTGTGGATGTCGCGCTCACGGCTCTCGTGCCTGAAGTAGAGCGCCCTGGCATGAAGGAGCGGCTGCTGGCGGCCGATGATGATCTGCAGCCGCTTCAGCCGCTCCATGAGCTGCTCATCAGGGACGAGGAAAAGAAAGAGGCCGCTCTCAAAGAGTGGGCCGGGAGCGCTGCGATTTCGTCTGCCAGAAAAAGAAGCGCTGCAGCGGCTTTCGTGGTGACGAGCGTCATTTGTCTCGTGCTCGTTTTGGCCATTGCCGTGATTTTGATGCGCGCGCTGCCGCCGGCTGGCACTGCCAACGCGGCAGACGCACCCTCGGCCACTCCGCCCGCGGCACCAAAGCCCGTGCAGCCACCAGCTCCGGTGCCAGCTCCAGCTCCGCCACCAGCTCCGGCTCTTGCGCAGAGCGCGCCCGACCAAGACATCATCATGAAGGCCGTCATCCCGACGCGCGAGGAAGTGGATGCGTTCCGCAAAAACCGGACGGCGGATTTGAGACCCGGCTTTGAGCCGCAGGTGACTGATCACAGCACAAGATGACGACAACATTTTGTCCCCGCTGAGTTGCCGCAGAATCATTTGCTTGCCCATGACTCCGGCGCGGGGAATCTCGCGCCCTCCATGAAAACATTCATTCACACGCTTCTCCTCACGCTGGCCCTCACTCTCAACGCCGCTGCCGGCGATGCGCTGCCCTTCGGCGTCAAGCTCGGCGGCCAGGATGCCAAGGACGGCACTCCATTCGCAAGCATCGAGAAACCCGTCGCCGCCAATGCGGAGCTTGTCGTCGCGGGCAAGGCTGATCTCATCATCGTCAACGTCGCGCCCGCCGATGAAAAAGGGAACCCGAAGGAAGGCGCGACTCCTGCGATCATCCTGCTGCAAGGCAAAAGCTCGACCACGCTCGACCAGACCATGGACAAGCAGAAGCTCGCGCCGGGCAAGTATTGCATGAACATCACTTTCGACGGCAAGACCGCGATGGTGAAATTTGTCATCGAGTGAGAAAGCCGCGAGGCCCTGCCGGCACGCCGCCCGAATCGCGGCGCGCTGGCAATCGTCATTTGTCATCACGGCGAGTCCGCGCATCATGGCGGCCCATGTCTGATCTCATCCCGAACGTCCTCGCCGAACGATACGCCTCACCCGCCATGCGCGCGCTGTGGAGCGGCGAAGGAAAAGTGCGCCTGGAGCGCGATTATTGGATCGCGGTGATGAAGGGGCAGCGCGATCTCGGCATCGCGGTGCCAGCCGATGCGATCGCGGCGTATGAGAGGGTAAAGGACCAGGTCGATCTCGCATCGATCATGCGGCGCGAGCGTGTGACGCGGCACGATGTGAAGGCGCGCATCGAGGAGTTTTGTGATCTCGCGGGTCACGAGCACATTCATAAAGGGATGACGAGCCGCGATCTGACGGAGAATGTGGAGCAACTCCAAGTCTTCCGCGCTTTGCTGGTGGTGCGTGACAAATGCGTGGCGGCGCTCTCCCGTTTCGCGATGCGCGCGCAGCAGTGCCGCGACTTCCCGCTCACGGCGCGCACGCACAATGTCGCCGCTCAGGTGACGACCGTGGGCAAGCGCATCGCGATGTTTGGCGAGGACATGCTCGCGGCGTTTCACAGCCTGGAAGACATCATCGCGACGTATCCCGCGCGCGGACTCAAGGGCGCGGTGGGCACGCGGCTGGATCAGATCACGCTTTTTGAAGGCGATGCGGGAAAGGCGCGGCAGCTCGAGGAGCGCATCCTGCATCACCTCGGCATCCCGTGTGCGTGGGAGGCGGTGGGGCAGGTGTATCCGCGCAGCCTCGACTTCCGCGCGGTGAGCGTGCTCTGCGAGGTAGCGAGCGGGCCTTCGAGCTTTGCGAAAACGCTGCGCCTCATGGCGGGGCAGGAGCTGGCGAGCGAGGGCTTCGCAAAAGGGCAGGTGGGAAGCTCCGCGATGCCGCACAAG
>JANPIW010000551.1:0-8338 GCA_031425215.1 Verrucomicrobiaceae bacterium | reverse complement strand
CCTCGAAGCACTCAGCCAGGAGGCCGCTCTCGCCACCCTCGCCGAACTCGCGACCCACAATCCGCTCCTCGAGCAGACCAGCGAAGCCGAGCGCCTCGTCCTTTACCGCGAGACCGCCGGCAAGCCGCTGCTTCTCCGCTGGACCGCCGGACAACTCGGTCGCGGAAGCTGCCTCACCTTCACCGATGCGCTGCACTTCATCCGCTCCTGCCCGCTAGGGAACGACCCGCTCGAATTTATCTTCGGCGATCTTGTGGAGGATTTCAGCGAAGCCGAGACCAAGATCCTCTGCGCGCTCACTTACTTCACGCTCCCGGCGAAAGTGGAGCACATTAGCAACGCAACAAATCCGTTTTCCGAAGCACCCGAGCGTAAGGCAGCACAAGCCGCACTCTATCGTGCCTTGCGTCGGCCTGAACTCATCGAGGAAGACACTAACGCAGTTTCAAACCCGTTGACTGATACCCAAATTGACACTGCTCTCCGTAGCCTCTCCAATCGCTCTCTGGTCGTGCCCAGCGACGAATTCAAAACCTTCACCCTCGTGCCTCTCGTAGCGGACTTCCTGCGGAAGAAAAAGCCCGAGGTAGTGGCGGAAACCGGAGATCATCTGGAGCAGCGCGCCTATGCGCTCATCATGGAGATTGGCAATTACAGCCACGACCGCTTTCCCTCCCTCGAAGCCGCCTGGCCCGGCATCGCCCCCGCCTTGCCCCTCTTCCTCGCCGGCGACAATGCGCGTCTTCAGATCGTGTGCACTGCACTCACGGATTTCCTCAATTTCCAAGGTCACTGGGATGAATGGCTCGCTCTCTGCGAGAAAGCTGAAGCCAGGGCCGTGGCTGTTGCCGATTACGAAAAGGCTGGCTGGCGCGCCTTTCACGCCGGCATGATTCACAACCTGCGTCGGCAGGCCGACGACGTGCTTACCTGTGCCGACCGTGCTGCCGCGCACTGGGCTCGGGCGAAGGTCGGTGCCCGCGAGCGCGCTGTTGCCATCCGCTTGCGCGGCATTGGCCATCAGTTGAAGGCGGAATACCCTGCCGCTATCACCGCCTACCGAGAGTCGCTCGACCTGCGTCGCAGCCTCGCCGCCGAGAGCGCGGATGTCGCCATCGGCCTGAGTGACCTAGCCGATGCCGAGAAAGACTCAGACGACCTCGCTGCGGCGGAGGGCCACCTTCTCGAGGCGCTGCACATAGCCCACGCCATTGGTGACGCCGAGGGCGTTGCAATCTATAGCGGCAATTTGGCTGCGCTCGCCTTGGGCCGGAAAGACTGGTTGGTCGCCGAGACTCTGGCACGCGAGGCTCTGTTCTTGTCCGAAGCTGTGCACCGCCAGGAATTGATCGCCCTTGACAACTTCCGCCTCGCCCAAGCCCTCGTGCGGCAGGGGAAGGCTGACGAGGCCCTGCCCCACGCTAGGCGCACGGTGGAAATCTTCACCCGCCTCGGTTCGCCCATCCTCGCCAAGGCCCAGGCCACCCTCGCCGAGTGCGAGGTCGCTCCAAAGTAGCCGTACTTGCTTCGCACTCGTCTCATGGCACACATGGTAAATCAGCTCTAAATCATTGATTTTCAGTTGGAATCGCAATTCGGGAAGATGCTGGAAAGAGTTTCCGGGAGTGTACCGAGACTCGGGAAGGTGCCGGAAAGAGTTTCCGCGTGCTTGCCTCAAGCCGCCGCCGCTTCGGGCGCGCCGCGCAGGATGATCTGGCCGATGAGCAGGCCGAGGATAAGGAGCAGCAGGGCGGCGTAGAGCGGCCAGTGATATAGCTCGTCGGTCTCGACGATGTTTTTCTTTTTGATCTCGCTCTTCTCCAACTCGTCGATGGTTTTGAATATCTCGGTGAGCGCCTGCAAATCCTGCGCGCGGTAGAAGGTGCCGTTGCCGATGCGGGCGACTTCTTGCAGCGTGGCTTCGTCAAACTCTTGTCTGCCTGATGTGGCGATCTGGCCGTTGAGGTCGATGAAGCTGTGAACGCCGGGTGTGCCGATGGCGATGGTGTAAATCTTGATGCCAAGGGTCGCGGCGAGGCGCGCGGCATCCTGCGGGCTGAGCTTGCCGGAGTTGTTCGCGCCGTCGGTGAGCAGGATGATGACTTTGCTCGGTGATTTTTGTCGCAAGGTTTTGGCGGTTTCGTCTTCCTTGGCCAGACGATTGGCTGCGGCGGCGATGCCGGAGCCGATGGCGGTGCCGTCCTCCATGACGCCGATCTGCACGCGCTCGATGTTGGTTTCCAGCCACTCGTGATCGAGCG
The DNA here is from genome assembly GCA_031425215.1 of Verrucomicrobiaceae bacterium. Lineage (GTDB taxonomy): Bacteria > Verrucomicrobiota > Verrucomicrobiia > Verrucomicrobiales > Verrucomicrobiaceae > JANPIW01. The sequence continues at coordinate 6,077 of JANPIW010000551.1, read as the reverse complement.
TGAGAGTGCAGGGGTAATACGGCGCGCCTGAGAATGCGACGATGCCGATGCGGTCACTGGTGCGGCCACGGATGAAATCGCGCATGACGCGCTTCGCTGCGACGAGACGGTTCACGGGGCGGCCGCCGATATAAAAATCCTCGATGAGCATGGAGCGCGAGACATCGACGGTGAGGGCGATGGTGATGCCCTCGGTTTTCACCTCGTCGTAAGTGCGCACCTTCTGCGGTCGCGCCATGGCGATGATGGCCGCTGCGAGGCTGGCGAGGATGAGACCGAGGAAAAAACCGGATGTTACTGGCCGATCACGCGTTTGGCTTCCTGCACGGCGCGGATGAATTTTGCGGCCTCGCCAGCCGGCTGATCACCCGCGCCTTGTCTGGCGAGGGCCAGCACGAGGTCGATGTCGAGATTGCCGGTCGCCTTGTCGCCTTGCATGAGCATTTTGAATCCGACGATGGCGGTCTCGAAAAGAAAATCCTGGCGAGCGTTCCGCCAGCCGAGACCGCGGTCGAGGGCGATGAGCTTGGAGTCATCGAAAGGTTCGATGGCTTTTGAGGTGAAGCGCGCGGTGGGCATTGTGATGGTGGCGAGCGCGCGGCCTGTGTCTGTGGCGCGCATGGGAGTGACTTCGTACCAGAGAACATGCGCGGCGGTGGTGGCTCCGGCCTCGGGGCGCGCGTGGTGCTGGCTGAGCAAGCGGTAGGCGCGGACATGGATGGGGTCGAAGGTGACCTGAAGCGGGTAGGCGTTGTCGGCGGAAATAGAAGCGGGCTGGTCGGCGGGGAGTTGCACGAGGACCCGCAGCAGGCGGTGCGCGTCATTCCACGGGCAGGCGGCGATCTCCGCCTTCCATGAGCTGATCAGCAAATCCGGCGCGCGCTCCTTGCGATCATTCTTCGGGGCGACGGGTGCATTTGCTTGGGGTTTCAGTGCGGATGCGAGGACTTGATCGTCTTCCTTGAGCTTCACCGGAAGAGGACGCGTCTCGAAGGGTCGCACGGTGATCTTGCTGGCTGCGGCTTTGCTTGCGAGCGTGAATCCTTCGTCGCTGCTCAAGGGTGCAACAACAGGCGGAGCGGGTGCAGCAACCACCTTGACCTGCGGCGCTGCCATTGGTGCAGGGGCCACAGCTACGACGGGTGATTGTGGTGCTGGCGCGGGTTTGATCTCAGGCAGTGGCGCTGGCTTTGGCGCGTCTTGCACAACAATCGGCGGTGTGAGCTTTGGTGGCATCACCACCGTCGCCTCGCTTTTCACCACTTCCGGCATCTTCACCTCGGGCTGCGCTGCGATTTCATTTGGAACGGGAGCGCCAAAATGCTGGCCGAGATAAAATGCCCCGACTGCAACGGCTGCGGCAGCCGCCATCTGCACGGCGAAACGAAACACGGGCGAGTGACGGCGCGGCAGCACAACGGGCTGGCGCGGTTTCATCGGCGTGATCATGCGCGGCATGCCGGTCGGATTGAAAACGGCCTGGCGTTGCGCGGGATTGAGCTTGGCCGTGGGCACCGGGGCGCCTTGATGCAGTGCGTCTGTGATGCGCTCGATGCCTGCAAGCTCCGCGCGCATCTCGGGTGTCACGGCGAAGGCGGCACGCATGGCGTGCTCCTGCTCGCGGGCAAGCTCGCCGAGGGCGTAGGCGGTGAGGTCCTGATTGTCGTGTGAGTTTGAGTTCATGACGATTTTGGGGTTTCGGAAAGTTCCTGGTTTAGCAGCACGCGGAGTTTTTTGATGGCGACGTGCATGATGAAGCCCACGTTGCCGATGGTGAGGCCGGTGATGCTGGCGATGTCTTTATACGAGCAGTCGTGGATGAATTTGAGGCGGACGACCTCGCGCTGATTTTTGGTGAGATTCTCCACCAGCTCCCAGACGCGGTCGCACAGCTCATGGGTGTCGCTCTGCTGCGAGGGATCGGGGCGCCAGTCGGAGACGTTGTCGAGGAAGTCCTCGTTGCCGAAGTCCATGCGGTTCTCTTTGCGCAGCACGTCGAGGGCGCGGTTCCGGCATACGGTGTAGAGCCATGCCTTGAGGTTGTCGCGAACCTTGCCGGGGTCGGCCATGAAGAGCTTGACGAAGGTGTCCTGCACGACCTCGCGGGCGCGTTCGTTGTCTCCGGACAGAATGTTGGTTGCATAGGCGATCAGATTGCTCTCGTGCAACTCCATCGCCTGCTTCACCAACACGGAGGCTTCGCTGTTTTCGTGCTGGGCTGACATGCGCTGAATTTGCACCTTCTTCAACGGGTGGGGAAGGGGATTTGTTAGAAGGATGCCGATCACGCGTATTTTGGAGAGATCACGGGATGTCCGCTTGCTTGTGCGGTGGCAGGGGTCGATTCTGGCTATGAATCTAACGCTGAGATGCCAGCCGAGCCATGGCACACCGAAACCGGCAATGATTCCCGTGAAAGCTAGGGGGAGACAATCACACTGGCTGCGAGCAGCAAGGTCACCCCAGGAACGCGCGGTGCCGAAGCTGCAATCTGCCGGCCACTGCATTCGCCACCTCGTCGCGGCTCTCTATCTCACCATCATGCTGCACAAGAGCGGGATAGATTGGTTCAAGCCGTTGTCGCGCTGCATTGTCGCCCATGCAGCACCCATCCGATCAGAAGACGAAATTCGCGCTGTCGTTTCATTCTGTGCAGCATCGCTCCGTCACGGCGCGTACATCCAGTCCGCCATGAAGTCATCCATCGCCCAGACTCTCCTCGCTTTCTCTCTCATCACCGCTGCGTGCCACGCGGAGGATCACGTTGTTTATGAACCAAAACCTGGCGCTGGCGGCGGGAGGCATGTGGTGTTTCTCACCGGTGACGAGGAGTATCGCAGTGAAGAGGGGCTGCCGATGCTGGCAAAGATTCTCAGTCAGCGGCACGGCTTCAAATGCACCGTGCTTTTCTCCGTCGATCCCGATGGCACGATCAATCCGAACAACGGCGCGAGCCTTTCCAATCCCGGCGCGCTGGATTCCGCCGAGGCGATTGTGATTCTCACGCGTTTCCGCCGCTGGAATGACGAGGCCTGTGCGAAATTCGAGGCCGCCATCCATCGCGGCATTCCCATTATCGGCCTGCGCACAGCCACTCACGCCTTCAATGGCATTCCAAAGGACAGCAAGTATGCGAAGTGGAACTGGAACAACCAAGACGGCGGCTGGGGCCGGGCCGTGCTCGGCGAGACATGGGTGAGCCACTGGGGCAAGCACCGTGTCGAGGCCACGCGAGGCATTGCGGAAGCATCCGCCGCAGGTCATGCCATCCTACGCGGCGTGACCGATGTCTTTGGCACCACGGATGTCTATGAAGCAGCGCCACCCGCCGATGCCACCATCCTCATGCGCGGCCAGTCCCTCTCAGGTATGAGCGCGACGGACGCGCCCGCTGATTACAAGAAGAAAACCAAGGCGGGCGCGGAGCAGGGGATCAATGACCCCATGATGCCCGTCGCCTGGACGCGCGAGGTGAAAAACGACGCGGGCAAGAGTAACAAAGTCTTCTGCACCACGATGGGCGCGGCCACTGATCTCATGAGCGATGGGTTGCGCCGCATGGTGGTGAACGCGGTGTTCTGGGGCCTCGGCCTCGAGGTGCCGGCGAAGGCTGACGTGACTTATGTCGATCCCTTCAAGCCGCTGATGTACGGCACCAAGGACTCGCCTGATGCGAGTGATCCTCATGGTTTTCGTGCCTTCAAAAAAGGTGTCAAACCAGGTGATCTGGTGATCAGGAAGTAGCAGCGGGCGATCGTTTCTCGCGGTTGCATCATGCGAAGGCTCGGCTCTAAAGTGCGCTGATGCCAAATGCCCGTAGCACTGAATATGACGCCGTGATCATCGGCTCGGGGCCGAATGGTCTCGGCGCGGCGGTGGCGCTGGCGCAGAAGGGCTGGCGGGTGCTGGTGGTCGAGGCGGGGGAGGCAATCGGCGGCGGGACGCGGACGAAGGAGCTGACACTACAGGGCTTTCACCATGATGTGTGCTCGGCGGTGCATCCGACGGCGGTGGCGTCGCCGTTTTTGCGCGCGCTAAAATTGGAGGAGCATGGGCTGCGATGGATTCATCCTGAGATTCCACTGGCGCATCCGCTCGATGGCGGACGCGCGGCGGTTCTGCATCGGTCGCTGGATGCGACGGCGGAAGGTTTGGGCAGGGATGGTCGCGGGTATCGGCGCTTGTTTGCCACGCTGGTAAAAAATGCGGACAAACTTTATGGCGACATCTTCACGCCGCCGCCGATGGCGCTGCCGAGGCATCCGCTGCTGATGGCGCGCTTTGGCATGGCGGCGGCGATGCCGGTGCAATTGCTGGCGCGCACGATTTTCAAAGACGATGCCGCGCGTGCGCTGCTCGCGGGCAATGGAGCGCACAGTGTGCTGCCGCTCACGCAGATGTTCACCTCGGCGGTGGCGGTGATGTTGCAATTCAGCGCGCACGCGGTGGGATGGCCGGTAGCGGCGGGTGGATCGCAGAGCATCGCGAACGCGCTGGCGGCGGTGCTGCAAAAACATGGTGGCGAGATCGTGTGCGGCTGGCCGGTGAAGACAATGTCGGAACTGCCGAAGGCGCGCGCTTATCTTTTCGATACATCACCGCGCGTGATGTCGCGCGTTGCGGGCGAAGAACTGCCTGCGGGTTTTCGCCGCAGGCTGGAGGCTTTCAAGCATGGGCCGGGCATTTTTAAGATCGACTACGCGCTGAGCGGGCCGGTGCCGTGGACGAATGAGTCATGCCGCAAAGCAGGCACGGTGCATGTGGGCGGCACACTCGAAGAGATCGCGGTGTCGGAGCGCGATGCGTTTGAGGGACGGCATTGCGAGAAGCCTTTCATTCTCGTGGCGCAGCAGTCGGTTTGTGATCCGTCGCGCGCGCCGGATGGAAAGCACACGCTCTGGGCCTACTGCCATGTGCCGCACGGCTCCACGCAGGACATGGAGCCGCGCATCACGGCCCAGATCGAGCGGTTCGCGCCGGGTTTTCGCGACTGCATCCTCGCGCGGCACACGATGAACTGCGCGCAGGTCGAGGCCTACAACATGAACTGCCACGGCGGCGACATCGTGGGCGGCATGGTGAACCTCGCGCAATTGCTCACGCGTCCCGTAGCGCGGCTCGATCCGTATTCGACGCCGAATCCGAAGGTGTTTATTTGCTCGGCATCGACGCCGCCCGCTGGTGGCGTGCATGGAATGTGCGGATGGAACGCGGCGCAGTCCGTGATGCGACGGGTGAAATCTGGGATTTGAGATTCGATGACCTCCGCCCGCGCCACCGCCCTTCTCGCTCGCGCTCAGTGGTGGGTGTTTGCACAGCGGGTGCGGATCGGGCTGCGCGAGAATCGACTGCTGACGGCGACGATCGCGATGTTTCTCGGTGTGTATGCGGTGGCGGCGTATTTGCTCGTGGCGCGTGGCATTGACGCTGTCCACAAGCTGCCGCTGCTCGGGCCGTTGCTGACGGAGCGACTGGTTTTTCTGCTCTTCTTTTGCTTCTTCGTCATGCTGGTGATCTCGAATGCGACGATCACGGGCATGGGTTTGTTTCGCAAACGCGAGGCGGAATGGCAGATCGCGCTGCCGCTGCATCCGCGCAGCCTCGTGATGTGGAAGACGATCGAGGGAATGCTGCTGGCAAGCTGGGGCCTGGTGGTGCTGAGCGCGCCGATCCTCGCGGCGCTCGGGCGCATGTATGGCCTCGGGCTGAGTTTTTATCTGGTGAACGTGCCAGCGATCATCTGCCTCGTGACCATCGCGGCGAATGTGAGCACCTGGCTGCTGCTCTTTCTCGTGCGCTGGGCGCGGCGCTGGATGTGGTGGCCGCTCGGGGCGATGATCGCCTTTGCTGTCGGCACGGCGCTTTATCATCTCTGGATGTCACACGAAGCGGTGCTGAGCGCGGGTGATGTGGCGGCCAATGTGCGGCAGGTGTTGCGTCACACGGAAGTGTGCATCCATCCGATGCTGCCCAGTTCCTGGGTGGCGGAGGCGGTGCTGGCCTTTGGGCGAGGGGCAGGGGATCGCGCCTGGTTTTTCAATCTCACTCTGCTGAGCTACGCCTTTGTCTCGCTGATG
>JANPIW010000550.1:0-7937 GCA_031425215.1 Verrucomicrobiaceae bacterium | reverse complement strand
CGTCTATGCATGGCACGAAAGCATGACCGCCAATGACTTCTTCGTCGTCGTCATGGCGCTCACACAAATTTATCCGCCAGCCAAAGATCTCAGTCGCGTGCAAATCCTCCTCCAGAAATGCATCGTCGCCACCACCAGCGTCTTTGCCATGCTCGAGACGGAACCGGAGGTGAAGGACACGCCCGACGCGCAGCCCCTCACTAAATGCAAAGGCGGCATCGCCTTCCGCGATCTCACATTCCATTACCGCGATTCCAAAGGCCGCCTCGCCGAGCGCCCCGCCCTCGAAAACATCAACCTCGTCCTCGAGCCAGGCCGCTTCTACGCCCTCGTCGGCCCCAGCGGTGCGGGCAAGAGCACCCTTTTCTCCCTCCTCCTCCGCTTCTACGATCCCGGGCAAGGCCGCGTCGAGATCGACGGCCGCGACATCCGCTCCTACACCCAGGAATCCATGCGCGCGCACATCGGTGTCGTCAGCCAGGACACCTTCCTTTTCCACGACACCATCATGGAAAACATCCGCTACGGCCGCCTCGAAGCCACCGACGAGGAAGTCATCGCCGCCGCCAAAAAAGCCCACGCCCACGAGTTCATCATGCAGATCAAAGACGGCTACAAGTCCGTGGTCGGCGACTCCGGTTGCAATCTATCCGGCGGCCAGCGCCAGCGCGTCTCCATCGCCCGCGCCGTCTTGCGCGACGCCCCCATCCTCCTGCTCGACGAAGCCACCTCCGCGCTCGACTCAGAGTCCGAAAAAATCATCAAAGACGCCATCCACACGCTCAGCGAAGGCAAAACCGTCATCGCCATCGCCCACCGCCTCAGCACCATCCAGGAGGCCGATCAAATCGTCGTCATGAGCCACGGCCACGTCGAGGACACCGGCACGCATCAAGAGCTGCTGCAAAAAAACGCCCTCTACCAGCGCCTCTACCACCTCCACTCCGAGGCCGAGGAAATCGGTGTCGAGATCGCGAGTTGATCCGACCATGACCCACGACGAACGCATCCTCAGCCTCGGCGTCAGCATCTTGAGTGTCATTGAGTTGTTCCTGTTTGTCTCGCTTGCCGGCGCGTGGCTTGGGCTTCTGGGCAGTTGGAGTTGGTGGTTGGATTTGTTCTCGCACTTCCGGTTGCAGCATCTTGCCGTCTCGGTTGTGGCACTTGTCTGGTTTGCATGGAGACGGCACCGCATGGGCAGTGGCTTTGCATTAGCCACTCTGCTGCTCAATGCAGCACTGCTGATCTTCACCGGCTGGCCGTTGAGCAACGACAGAATCATGCCAGGAGCCAGGCTGCGCGTCGTGAGCCTGAATGTGCTGACCTCCAATCACCGAAAAAACGATGCGCTGGCATTTCTGCGATCCTCAAACGCCGATGTCATCTTTGCCATGGAGGTCGATGCAGCCTGGGTGGCAGCTCTACAGCCATTGACGAAAAGCCATCCGCATCATCTCATCGAGCCGCGCGAGGATAATTTCGGAGTCGCGCTCTACAGCAAGCTCCCGCCGCATGAACTGCGGCTCCTTGATGTCGGAAGCATCGGCCTGCCGTCCGTCATGGCGAAGATGACGCACGAAGGAGAATCCTTCACTTTGATCGCCACCCATCCGCTGCCGCCGACGAGCGCGGAGAACAGCGCGCTGCGTGACGAGCAACTGCGCGACATCGCAAAGGTCGCGTCATCCTTGAGCGGCCCCGTGCTTTTGATCGGGGACTTGAACGTCACTCCGTCGTCCCACGGGATGAACATCCTGAGGAACAATAGCGCGCTGGATTTTCACTCCACCCAGCATCCCTGGTCGCCCACCTGGCAGACGGGCACACCTTTTGCGATCTCCATCGACCACGCGCTGACCACGCTGCCGCTGGTGATCACTGCCCGCACCGTCGGCCCCGACGTCGGGAGTGATCACTTGCCGCTGCTTGTTGAGGTTGGAATTCTCTCCGATATAAATCCGCCAATCTCACCACCATGAGTGATCCCCACTCCGACAACTCCTCCGCTCCCTGGCAGCAGTGGGGCGGTGACCTCGACGCGAACGCAATCGCGCAGATGGCAAACGCCTGCGCGCTGCCTGTCGCCGTAGCGGGCGCGCTCATGCCTGATGCGCATGTTGGTTACGGTTTGCCCATCGGCGGCGTGCTCGCGACCGAGGGCTGCGTGATCCCGTATGCCGTCGGCGTGGACATCGGCTGCCGCATGATGCTCACCGTCTTTGATCGCAAGGCGAACACGATCCCCGGCCTAAAGGGCCGCCTCGCGAACATCATCGAAGAGGAGACGCGCTTCGGCATGGGATCGGAATTCAAAAACAAGCGGCAGCACGATGTGCTCGACGAGGACTGGGGCGTCTCGCCCATCACGCGTCGCTTCAAAGACAAGGCGTGGGCGCAGCTCGGCACCAGCGGCTCAGGGAATCATTTTGTCGAGTTCGGCGCGTTCACCGTCACTGAGGAGATCGAAGGCATGAAACCTGGCGAGTATCTCGCGCTGCTCAGTCACAGCGGATCACGAGGCACCGGCGCGCAGGTTTGTCAGCACTACAGCCGCATCGCGATGGAGCGACACACCGAATTGCCGAAGGAACTGAAGCACCTCGCCTGGCTCGATCTCACCGAGGAAGCTGGTGCGGAGTATTGGGCCGCGATGAATCTCATGGGCAACTACGCCGCCGCGAATCATTCGGTGATTCACAAACACATCTGCAAGCAAGTGGGCGCGAGCGTGTTGCTGCGCGTGGAGAATCATCACAACTTCGCATGGAAGGAAACACACATCATCGGCGGCGCGGAGCGCGAGCTGATCGTCCACCGCAAAGGCGCGACACCAGCGGGCGTGGGCGTGCTGGGCATCATCCCCGGCTCGATGGCCACGCCCGGATTCCTCGTGCGCGGCAAAGGCAGCGCCGCGTCATTGAACAGCGCAGCGCACGGCGCGGGCCGCGTGATGAGCCGCACGCAGGCATCGCAAAGCATCACCTGGAGCAGCGTGAAGAAAGTGCTCGCCGAAGCCGGAGTCGAATTGCTCAGCGCCGGCATCGACGAAGCGCCCGCAGTCTATAAAAACATCCACAGCGTCATGGCAGCACAAAGCGATCTCGTCGAAGTGCTCGCCCGCTTCGATCCCAAGCTCGTCAAGATGGCTCCCGCTGGCGAGAAGGCGGAGGATTAAATGGATCACGGACTCGTCACCCGCAACCGCATGAACATCGCGCTGTTGCTGCCGATGGGAACGGTGAAGGTGTAGCCGTCTTCGGCGGGATAGGTGTCGGGGAGGGTTGTCCAGCTTGGTGGCTGAAGCGTGGTGCTCCATTCGGCGCTGTAGGTCACGCCGGTGACGCCTGTTGGCTAGGTGAAGCTGAACTTTTTCAAAGACGGCGGCGGAGGTCACGTCGGAGGCAAAGCCGCCGGCCGCGGAGAAAGTCACGCCTTTCTGGATGTCGAGCGTCGTGTAATTCGCCGGGCTGATGGCGGCGCTCACGGTGACCGCGCCGCTGTTGGTGTCGCCGATGACCACGGTGTTGGCGGTGAAACCTGTCTGTGCATCACTCAACGGCACCAAATCTCTGGAATTCCGCAATGTGAAACACATGACCGCGTGTCATGCTTCGCCGATGACTGCAAAGAAAGCGCTCAGTGCTGACCTGAAGAAACTCGAAGCCCGCGCGTATCACATCGCCGAATGGGCAGAGGAGGTTCTGCGCCGTTATCACTCCGCTGTTCCCAAATTGCAAGATGAGGCGGCGATGCAATTGAGGGTTCTCTACAACTGGCTGTTCGTCCCTCCAACGCTGTGGCCATTCAATATTCAGGATGTGCTTGCGGATTGCCTTTCGGCCGTGGAAAAGGGAAAACGACTGAACGCCCGGCAGAGTCTTCTCATCGACCTCCTGCCTAAACCGCCGGACGAAACAATCTGCACTGCCGTGGCCGAGCACGAACTGAACGTCCAGAAAGGATCATATGAAAACGTCCTCAAGACGCAGGCCAAGTTCTCTCAAACCGAACTGGCCGTCCGCAACGATCCGAAGATGCACCGGCAGTGGGCTCGGATCAAAGCCGCGTTCGATGTCGAAGCCTACCGCGACCACAAGGGCGTCATTCGCCGCACGATGAGCGCAGAGCGCAACATGCGCCCTTACTTTTCGGTGAACCCGCGCCGCCGGGATGATGTCTTCCATGCCGCATTCGATGCCTTCTGCCTGCGCTGGAACCTCTATGGAATGCAGAACGACGAGCCGCTCCTGCTCAAACTCGCGGTCAACATCACGCCCTGCGGCACAATGATCCTCATTCCCGCCTACTGGTCCTTTGACCCGAAGCGTGATATTCGCTGGGACGCCATCGCGAGCCTGCATCGCGTCCGTGTACCGGGACGCCAGGGTTCTGCACTCGCCGAGGGCCTTGCCGAGCGGATGAAGGCTGCCGGGAAACTTCGCCGCCTCGACAAAGAAGCCCTCCGCCTCGGCTTGAAAGGCAGGCCAAAGCACGAGTTCCTTTGCGCCGGTCTCGGCTGGGTGCCTGATACCAGCGCAAAACGCATCAGCAGACTCCGGGCTGAATTCAAGACCGGTCGTTCCTCAGCGAAGGCGAAGTGAGTCTCTCCAGCATTGGGACAGCGAATGGGGACACTCAGTTCCTTTGATGCGCAGTCAGGGCGGAAGCATGGCTTGCACCATGCTGAACCTCGATCAATTGCAGAGCGCAGTCGCCGCTGCCAAGCGGCGGTTCGCACTGATTCGGAAGAAATACCCGGATCTGAAAGCCTACCTCGTCCTGTCATTGCCAGTCGGACAGACAGGGATCGACAGTTCGCCGACACAAATCCTCGACGAATTCCCCGCAATGGTCATTGACGACGGTGCCAAGGCCGCCTTGCTCAACCTCCGGTCCCTCCAGTCGGAAGCAAAGACAAACCCGGAAGCAGAACGACGGATGAGGGAACAGATGGATCAACTTGCCTCCCAGCTCACATACGATGAAAAATGCCAGGTCGAGATTCGCTTCAACGACCTCAATTACGATCTGGTCTGGAAACTTCAGGCAGACGATGATCTGGTTGACCGCAGCCTCACTCCCCAGACCAGAGCCTCCATCCGCATTGTCTTGGGCACACTGGCTTATTTCGATGAACCCCCAACAAGACCAACACCATGATCATCACCAGCATAGACTTTGAAACAGCCAATCCCTCGCGCCTGAGCATCTGCGCCGCCGCGATGGCTGTCTTTGAGGATGGCAACCTGACGGAGGCTCCGTATTGGTTGGTGCGGCCGCCCAAAGGACACGGATGGTTTCAAGAGCTTTTCATTGAATGTCACGGTTTGACTCATCTGGATGTTCTGGGGGCCTCGGAATTCTCGGTTATTGCGCCGGAATTTCTGGCACGACTGAACCGTTCCGATCTCGTGATTGCACATAACGCCGCCTTCGATCTCGATCATCTGCGCGATACTCTGGATCATTTCGGTCTGCCCCGACCGGAGTTCGATTATCTTTGCACCTGTCAGCTAGCCCGCCGCGTCTGGCCGCAGTTGCCAGACCACAAGCTCAACACAGTCGCAGCGCACATCGGCCATGAGTTTAGCCATCACCACGCCCAATCTGATGCTGAAACTGCCGGTCGGGTGCTGCTGGCGATGATGAAACACGCGAACGCAAACACGCCGCGCGAGTTGTTGGAAAAGGCGGGCATGGAGCCGAAGCGCTTTTGATCATGGCCTCGTTTGAACAACACTGCGCCGAGGCATTGCAAACCTTCGGCCAGCCCTTCGCCGAAGTGCATCTCTGGCTGGATGAATTCGCCGGCCAGCCACCGTACGGAATGCGCCATCGCAAAAAGCGGCATCATCTGGCGGGCATTGAGGAGGTACGCAAGCTATGGGGCAACGAGGCTGCAGGAGCCGCTCGCCAACACATCATCACCGACTTGAAACTGGAAGGCTGGCGGGAGTCCGATCCATTTCCGAAGGATGAGGAGCATTACCAGAGAATGGGTTTGTTTTAATCGGGCCGTGCGTTTTGCAGAGAAAATGATACATCAACATTGGCTTGGTCCAATGCTCAAGAATCTGATCACCAGAAACACGTCCCCCCGCGATTGTAATTGTCACTTGCAAACCGAAGCGACATTGGCCTCCAAACTCATGAACACATCTCTCAAAGAACGCTACTTGGCCCATTATGTGCCGCTCATCCGAGATTTTGTTCGCGAAGTAGAAGAGATGAAACTTGAGATCAAGCCAAAGACTCCCCAGCCATTCTTTCCACTCTTTGGCGAGGCGTATGAGCGGTCATCACTCCGCATGGCGATTGTGGGGCAGGACACCAAATATTGGGGCTGTCTGAACAATTTTCTTGAAATGGAAAAAACCGCGCCAGGCAGTTCGCTGGAGGATGATTTGGAGGAGTTTCACGACCTGGACTTCAAGAGGTGGGGCGCCACCCGCTACACTTTTTGGGGATTTGCGATGATGTTCCTTGCCGCACTACACGGCAGGTCCGACTGGGGCGTGATGAAGCGCGGTGCTTGCACAGAGATTCTCTCCAGTTTTGTCTGGGGCAATGGCAATGCCATCGAGTATTTTGACAGCACGCCGAAACACATGCCGTGGGATGAATGGGAACGGATTCGGATGGCCGGCGAGCGATTCAATGGCATCCGACATCTTGTGGAGACAGTCCGCCCCCGTGTCGTTGTCGTGTTGTGGAAAGACATGAACCCTGATAAATACTTTTCTGGTTACGAATACCTACGAGACGATGAGCGCGAGGGTGTTCGGAGTTATTCTATTCCATCAGAAAATCTGGAGATCTTTCATGTGCCGCATCCAGGACGGATGCGGTGGGAGGGAATTCCCGCCGACCATTATTGTTCCCAGTTGGTTGCCCGGCTCCAATCGAGGAAACTGACGGTGGCCTTTCCGGCATTCGTCCAGCAGAACAGCGATTCGAATGAAGTCATAGCGCACCTGAAAAGCTCAGCTCCCACTCGAGGCGAAGGCTTCAACAAATTCCAGTTTGTGGAATGGGTTGCTGAAGAGCTGAGGAAAAGGGAGAGTTTCATGTCCGTTCCTTCACTTGCGCATTTGCTGAACGATCTGGGCTATCTTACCAATCTCGGCAATGAGTACGCAGGTGCTCGAGGCACATACAATCTCATTAGTGGCACATATAAGCAACTGGACCGAGCAGGGAAGAGCGACCGCGCGCAGATGGTGGCCGAAGCGTTTCGAAAACCAGACTTCGAGTATGCATATGCGCCGTAAACGGCAGTTTTCAGACACGAGCCAACCAACATTCGACGATGAACTACCAATGTAAATATTGCGGAACCAAAGCCTCTAGCATCTCCAGCCTGACCGGTTCCCCCTGTTCACGACACCCGAATGGCGCGAACAAAGGCAAGCACGCCTTGTATGAAGGAGACGAGAAGCCCCGCTACGAGTGCAAGTATTGTGGCACCGGCGCATCCAGCATTTCGAGTTTGATCGGCTCTTCATGCTCGCGCCATCCGCTCGGCGCAAACAAAGGCAAGCACGAGCCGGCACTGTAGATTTTCAACTCAGTGGCGATCTTTGCCATCCCGCGCCAGGAAGTCAGTTGAGCGATGAACATCTGTCCTTGGGCAGGATCATGCGATCAGCTTTCCCTCATCCATGCGGCATGGGAGAATCCGGGGTTGTTGGTGAGGAGAGGATCGTCCGTCGAAAGATGAGATGCGACCGCACGGCTGCGGGATCGCCGCGTGATCAAGAACCAACTGCCGAGCACCGCCAAAGCCACACAGCCGTATTGGGCGAAGGTCAGTCCGAAATGGCGCACATCACTGCGCGGCAGATCCGTCGCGCGCAGGAAATCCAGAAAGAAGCGCGGCACCGCGTAGGCCGGGTGTGTGCTGCACGAAAAGCACCGCAGCATCTGAAACCCCATCG
>JANPIW010000549.1:0-8360 GCA_031425215.1 Verrucomicrobiaceae bacterium | reverse complement strand
AGCCAGTCACGCAGCGGCTCAGCGGCTGGCAGTTTTGAGAGATCGGTCTTGGGTAGTTCGACGAAGATCATTTCAATTCCGCTCGCAGGCCAGTCCGCACCGGATGTTTGCTCGCGCAGTGTGTAGCGGTTCAGCCACTGGTCGGTGTCTGAAAGGAGTGTGCAATCCGCTATGGTGATGACCGTCACGGGACGGACGAGGGTGTAATCCGAGCCACGTTCGAGCTGGGATACGAGGCACTTCGCGCCGTTGTAGAGCACCCGCTCAAAGAAACCGGAGAGCGGAAACATCTGCATTTCGATGAGCACCTCGCTGCCGTCGGCGAGCGTGGCGCGCACATCGACGGCGGTGTCTTTGAGGTTCTTTACCTGCGAGGGCAGGTATGGGTCGAGAATGCGCACGGCTTTGATGACAGGCTTGCCGCCATGCAGCAGGTCATTGAGGAAGCCGATCAGAATGGGTGCGCTCTCGCGTGATCCGAAGATGCGCTTGAAAGCCCAGTCGTTGCACGGGTCGATGAAGGTCATGGCGCGAGGATGGCGAGCGCCGGGTGGCTGTCCACGGCGGGAGCGGCTACTCATGAACACGATGCTGCACGGTCACGCGTGATTTGGCGAGCAGAAAGTCCGGCGCGCTCGCGCAGTCCAAAGTCCAAAGCGCCGCGGGTGCGGCGCCTGGGTTCGCCTCGGAGAGTCGAACTACCTTACTGCTGCGGCGCCTGCTGCACTTCCACGCTGTCGAGGATCTGGCGCTGGAGGCTCTTGCCGCTGCGGCGGGACCACCAGAGGACGATGGGGGATGCGATGAAGACGGTGGAATACACACCGGCGATCATGCCCACGAAGATGGGCAGAGCTAACTCGCGCATGGCGGGGCCGCCGAGGAACATGAGCACGATCACGGAGCAGAGCGTGGCGGCGCTGGTGAGGATGGTGCGACTCATGGTGGCGGAGATGGCTTCATTCATCAGCTCGCGCAGCGTTCCTTTGTGGCCGGAGGTGATGACCTCGCGCAAGCGGTCGAAGATGACGATGGTGTCGTTGACCGAGTAACCAGCGATGGTGAGCACGGCGCTGATGTGCAGGAGGGAAAGCTCCTGGCCCATGGCGACGGCGGCGGTGGCGGTGATGATGCAGTCGTGGAAGAGCGCGACGATGGCGCCGACGGCGAAGGATGTTTCAAATCGGAATACGAGCCACAGGAAGATGCCCGCGAGTCCGGCGAGCACGGCCCAGAAAGATTTGGTTTTCATCTCGCTGCCGATGGTGGCGCCGACGGTTTCGAGGTTCACGGACGGTATGCCGTCGTTTTCCACTTTGATGCGGTCTTTAAAAGCTTTCTCCAGCGTGGTCTTGATCGTGGGGCCGGCCAGTTCCTCGGCGCGCAGAGTGATGATGTCGCCGGTGGGGCTGGTGTTGCGCTGGTAGCGGACGCTGCCGAGTTTGTCGTCGAGAGCGTCGCCCACTTCCTTCTCGCTGATGTCTTTTCCTTGGGCGAGGCCGATGGAGACCTTGGAGCCGCCGCGGAAATCCATGCCGTATGCGGCAGGGCCTTTGTAGAAGAAGTAGCCGACGAGAATGGAGACGAAGATGCCGGAGATGATCATGCCTTTGTTGGCGACGGTCATCACGTCAAAGATGCGGTCGGGGATGATGCGGAGCACTTTGATGCTCTTGATGATGCCGCCATCGACGAGCCAGTTGAGCATTACTCGGGTGACGATGAGCGCGCCGAAGAGCGTGGCGACGACACCGATGCTGAGTGTGATGGCGAAGCCCTTGATCACACCGCTGCCGAGGAAGTACAGAATCATCGAGGTGATCAGCGTGGTGATGTTGGAGTCAAAGATGGCGGAGAAGGCGCGATCATGGGATGCCTCGACGGCGGCGTGGAGACTTTTGCCTGCTGCCATTTCCTCGCGCAGGCGCTCATAGATGAGCACGTTGGCATCCACGGCCATGCCAATGGTGAGCACGATGCCGGCGATGCCGGGCATGGTCATGGTGAACTGGAACACGCACATCGCGCCAAAGGTGATGATGGCAGTGAGGATGAGGCCGAGCAGCGAGATGGTGCCGGCGATGCGGTAATAAAGCGTCATGAACAACGCTGTGACCACGAGCGCGCCGATGCCGGAATAAAGGCCCTGCTTGACGGTGTCAGCGCCAAAGGTGGCAGACACGGAGCTTTCACTCTGGATGACGGGTTTGTTGCGCAGCGGATTTTCGAGGACGCTAGAGAGGGTGCGGACCTCGGCTTCTTTGAAGTCACCGGAAATGACGGCGGTCCCGCCGAAGTGATCGCTCTGAAGCGTGGGCGCGGAGATGATGATGCCGTCCACGATGATGGCCATGCGCTTGTATTGATTGCGTGCGGCGACTTCATCAAAGAGCTTGGCACCCTCACTGGTCATCTCAAGATGCACCTGCCAGCCTTTGGCGTCGTAAATGGGGAAGGCGGTCTTCACATACTTGCCGTCGAAGTCGGCACGATTGCGCACAAGGAGCGACTTCTCTCCCTTGGTCTGGTCCTTCATCGGCATCTGGACGTAGCCAATGCCGCCAGTGCCATTGGCTTCAATCTGCGCGAGTTCGGCGGCGCTGTTCTCGTGGGCGATGCGGAACTCAAGTTTTGCCACCTGCTGGATTTTGGTGCGCACGTCATCTACGTCTTCGGGCTTTACGCCTGGCATCTGGATGATGAGACGATCTTTGCCAGAGGGTTGCATCATAAGGTCCTTCGAACCGTCTGGGCTGAGGCGCTTCTCAAAGATGGCCGTCGCCTGTTGTATGTCTGTCTCACTGACTGGGCGCGGTTTGCCATCATCGCCAGTGCCTGGCTCGAGCTGCACGATGAACTCGGAGCCGCCTTGGAGGTCGATGCCTTTTTCCAGGCCCTCGCTCTGATACGCCCAGACGAAGAACGCGCCCATGAGCACGGCGAGGGCGGAGCCGAGGTTGCGCTTCAGATTGTGCGTGGCGGTTCCCATGTAAAAGAACCAGAGCAAAAGGAGGCCTGTGCCGGCGATAAAGGTGACGTAGGGATTCATGAGGGAAAGATGAAGTGAAAAAAAGCTGAAAGCTGAAAGCCTGCGTTATGCCGCTGGCTCTTCGGTGGTCTTCTTCACCGTTGCGATGGCGCTGCGCTCGTATTCGACGCGGACGCTGTCAGCCACTTTGAGCATCACCGTCGTGTCTTTGAGGCTGGAGATGATGCCGTGCTCACCGCCGGCGGTGATGACGTGATCACCCACCTTGATGGCCTTGAGCAGCGCCTCGTGCGCTTTCTGACGCTGCCGCTGCGGGCGGATGAGCACGAAGTACATCATCACGAACATCAGCACCATGAAGACCATCGGATTGCCAAAGAGTCCGCCGGGTGCGGCGCCAGGCGCGGCTTCCTGGGCGATGATGAATGGCAAATGCGTGGCTGTGATGGGGGGTGCAATCATGAGTCGGAGTTGTCTGGTCTGGGTTGGTACCTCGCCCGCACTTCATCTCGAAAGTCGGTGAAACAACCATCTTTTATCGAATCTCGTGCCCTGGCCAGGAGGGACAGGTAGAAATACAGATTGTGGAGGGAAATCAACCGCAAACCCAGAATCTCCTGAGTGTTTACGAGATGGCGCAGATAAGCGCGCGTAAAACCGGCGCAGAGCGGATGCGTGTCATCGGAGATGGGCGTGTGGTCGCGCGCATACTTCGCGTTCCGCAGATTGATGGTGCCGTCCATCGTGAAGGCGGTGCCGTTGCGCGCGAGGCGCGTGGGCAGCACGCAGTCAAACATGTCGATGCCGCGCGCCACCAGCTCGATCATCTGCGGCGGCGTGCCGAGGCCCATCGCGTAGCGCGCCTGGTTTTGTGGGAGCAGCGGGCATGTCCATTCCGCGATGCGCATCATGTCCGCCTCCGGCTCGCCCACGCTGAGACCGCCTATGGCGTAGCCGTCAAAGCCCATGCCCACCAGCTCGCGCGCCGAGCGCTCGCGCAGGTCCTGGTACACGGAGCCTTGCACGATGCCGAAATGAAGCTGCGGCTTCCCATTCGTCTGCGGGCGGTTTTGATCGACCCACTCGCGGCAGCGCCGTGCCCAGCGCAGGGTGAGATCGAGGCTGTCGCTCGCGGCTTTGTGCTCGCAGGGATACGGCGTGCATTCGTCAAAGAGCATCGCGATGTCGCTGCCCAGCGCCGCCTGTGTCTCCATCGCCGTCTCGGGGCCGAGGAACATCGGCGTGCCATCGACGTGGTTGTTGAAGTAGCAGCCCTCTTCCTTGATGCGGCGGATTTTCGCCAACGAGAAAACCTGGAAGCCCCCGCTGTCGGTCAGGATGGGGCCGTTCCAGTTCATGAAGCGATGCAGCCCGCCCGCCTCCTTCATGATCTCCATGCCGGGGCGGACAAAGAGATGATAAGTGTTTCCCAGCACGACCTGCGCATTGAGCGCGCGCAGCTCATCGGGACTCACGCCCTTCACCGTCCCCTGCGTGCCCACCGGC
Source organism: Verrucomicrobiaceae bacterium (assembly GCA_031425215.1). Classification (GTDB taxonomy): domain Bacteria; phylum Verrucomicrobiota; class Verrucomicrobiia; order Verrucomicrobiales; family Verrucomicrobiaceae; genus JANPIW01. The sequence goes on along the minus strand of JANPIW010000549.1, from coordinate 3,865 downwards.
ATGAAGATCGGCGTCTCTATCATACCATGCGGGGTATGGAGCCTGCCACGGCGCGCGCCGGTTTTGGGACAGGTGGAGAGGAGTTCAAACATGCGCGCGGCTGGAAAAGGGCGCGCATAGTGGATGAGGTGAGGGTGGATGTCCATTGCTCCATTCATGGTTCATCCGTTTGGAATCTCGTGTCTGAATGGAGGAACTGAGTTGCGAAGCCCCGAAGGGAATGGCGGAACTGAAAGGGAGAATGGAAAGGCAGCGCCGCAGCAAGGGAGCGCGAGTGTGTCGATAGACCACTCGCCATTTGAGTCTGGCGGAGGAGGTGGAATCACGTTCCGGCATTTTGCCGCGCTCGAATGCGCAACAAGGAAACCAGGCGAGTGGTCTGACGACACACTCGCGCTCCTTGCCTCCGCCACACCACCCCATTGAACCGCACCCGCGTCCGCTCCGCATCAGGATCAGCAAAAGGTGCTTCCAGCGGCTACATCCGTTGGTTTTCGCTGCGATTCGCCGCGCCAAACCCGTGGAGCCAAACCACCAACCCACGGGTTCACGCCGATTACCCACGGGTTCATGCCGCCAACCCAAGGGTTCACGCCGCCAACCCCAGGGTTCACACCGCCAACCTCAGGGTTCATGCCGCCATCCCCAGGGTTTTTGCCAAACCCCCAGGGTTCATGCCACCAACCCCAGGGTTCACACCGCCAACCCACGGGCTCAAGCACTGATTTTCAATGACTTTGCCATGAAGGCCGGGGTTTTCCCAGCCACATCCGGCATCCCAGAGCGGGTTCATCTGAAAAACCGAAGGAGTTTCCAGCCCCGCCGCAAAAAAGACTTCACACCCCGCGCCCGACCCGATAGCATCGCCGTCAATTAAACCCGCCAGCCAATGCCCGCCGCCAGCCATAGACATCCCGAGCCAGCTTGTTGGATGGCACACGTCTTCACTGTTCGGCCAACCACCAAATCCACTCACCCATGAATCGAATCCCAAGTGCTTGCGGACTCATCCTTATTCTGCTTGCCCCATTCTCCATGAGTCAGACACCCGACGCTCGAAAAGCGAGAATTGATGAATTCAAGGCCAGAGAACCCTCCAAGGAAGCCAGTGAGCGGAAGCAGAGGTCGATCGAACGATTGAAGAAGGAGGGTGTTCCAGTCATTGAGCATTTGCCCGTGATCGAGGACTCCACGGAAGCGAAGAAGAGAGCCTCTGAGGAGATAGCTCGTCGCGCTATCGCTATCGTTATCGCAGCAGTGAAGGGTGAGGGGTTGGATCAAGCCACCGTTGATTCTCTCGTGAAGAAGTATGATGCAGAGAAGTTTTTTTCACCGGAGGAGGCAAAGTTCATCAAGGACACCAACCCTAGTCAGCAAGACCGCATTAACTTCTCATGGAGGTATGAGTGTGTCTGGGTTTTACTCTGGTCCCTCGGCTATGTTGACAGTTTGACGAAGCCCGAAGGTATTTGCGATATGCAGAAGCTTGTTGGCATCTTCCGAGACCGCGATACCGCACAGTTCATAAAGGAAGCCAAGTTACGCCCTTTTGATCAGATCTTGGATCAAGCTGATTTGATCTATCGCTACCATTGGGCCACGACGGACGCCCGAATCAAAGGTCAGCCAGCGCCAGCCAAGCTCGAACGCGGTGTTGTTCAGGAGAGGCACTATGTCCTGAACTGGCTTATAGGCTACATGGATCAGGACTGGGATGACATCAGCACAGACACCTGACCAGCCGCTATCCACGAACGAGGGCAGTTCTGCACTAGGTCTCACCTCCCCTGCTCCATCCCAAACCCCTGCGGTCTGGCGTAGGTGCCGCCAGTGATGATGGCCATTTTTTCGAGGAGCGTTGGCTCGCGGGGCATTTCGGGGGCGGTGGTGGTTGTGGGTGGTTGCACGGCGGGCTGGGGCAGGGCGGCGGTGATCTCGATGGTGTTGATGCGCACGCGGTATTTGTCCCACAACTCGCGCGTAATGTTGAGCACGTCGGTGTCGGAGCCGTCGCTCGGCTCGCCGTCGCTGAGGAAGTAGATGGTGTCCACATTGCCGCCGGGCATGATTTTCTCCCCGGCGTAGCGCAGGGAGGTGACCATGGCGGTGCCGCCGTCGGCCTCGAGGCGCTCGATGAAGCGGGCGGCTTTCTTGAGGCTGCTCTCGCGCTTGTCCTCGATGCCGCCAGAGGGGAAGCATGAATCGACGGCATCATCAAAGGTGAGGATGCCGTATCGCGGCGCGCTGGTGGAGCGCTCGATGGCGAGGAGGAGATTGCTCATCTGACCGCGCAGTTTTTCGATGCGATTGTCGATGCTCATGCTGCCGCTGGTGTCGAGAATGAAGAGGGCGACTCTGGCCTTGAACTTCATGCCGTAAAACGAAGCCTCGTCCGCAGGCTCCGGCGCAGCGACGGCGGCAGCGAGACGTTTGGCGGCGAGATGCTCCGTCCATGCCGAGCGTGACCGCATTTTCAGCGCGGGCTTTTTTTCCTGCCCATCAAACCATGCGCCCCACTTCATCGCATCCTCGCCGTGATCCTCGCCCGTGAGTTGATAAAGCGAACGCAACGCGACAACTCCGATGGCCGCGTCTGCCACATGCGGAATGAGCGCTGCGACGGCGCCGATGTTCTTCATCCCGCCGAGCGCCTCAGCCGTGCTGGCGCGGATGACATGCGGCGCTTTTTCATCAAGGCAGGTCGCAAGGTAGGAAACAACGGCATCGGTCTGCTCCGGGAATCTCCCCAGCCCACGAATCGCAGCGGCGACGCGCGGGAGGTTTTTGAAATCAGCGGGCGCTTTGCCCCGCTGCTCCGCCATGACGGCGCGGAAAACAACATCGCTCCCAGGAAGCCCCAGCTCGGAGAAAAACAGCAGCGCCTCATCGCTGCAACGTGGGTTCTTGGTGAGGCTGGCCGCGAGCGCGGTCTTGCCTGGCCTATCCGGCCATGCGGCCACGAGTTCGGTGATGCGCGCGCGCACCTCGGCGGAGACACCTTTTTTATTGATCAGATCGAGCACGGTCTCGGCCATCCTCGGATCGTTCGTCTCCGAAATGATGGCGAGATCATCGATCCTGCCATCGCGCGCGGCTTTGGCGACGGCTTTGCAGGCTGCATCAATGTTGTCAGCCGCTAGCAATGATGCGGCAAAGAGCGCCGCGAGAAAAGAATAGAGGAGCAGAAGTCTCATGGCAGTAAGCGAGCCCGATGCGAGCAGCCTTGGTTTTACTCCGTCGCAAGCTCCGGGGTCAAGCCCGCGCTTGGAAAGTTGAGTGGCGGAGAGGGTGGGATTTGAACCCACGGTGAGCTTTCACCCACGTCTGATTTCGAGTCAGGTGCCTTCAACCACTCAGCCACCTCTCCGGATCGTGCGCCAACTGGGATGGCGCGGGCGCTATGTAGCGCGCCTCGGGCGGCTTTGCAAAAACTTCGGCGGCCAAATTTGCGCGGGCGCGTTGACATCATGGCGGCGCGGCGGAGTTTCGGCGCGTGTTTGCGCGTCCTTTGATTCATCGACTGCTCGTTTTTCTCGCCCCAGGACTCGCGATGTGCGGCACGCTGTCCGCGCAGGAGGTGATCACGACGCGCCAGGATGCGGTGGGCAAGATGCTCAATGAATGGTGGAAGGAGAAGACAGCGGCGGGCCTCGCGCTCATTCATTACGAGAACCGCGACGGGGGGCATTCGCCACTGAACACGGCGCTTTATCCGCAGCTCAAGGTGCGGGTGGCGACGGAGGAGGAAAAGAAGAGCGGTCGCGACAAAGGCCCCGCGTCGCAGATCAGGCAGGAGCCGACGGTGATGAACTGCTCGATGGCGGCAGCGCCGTCCCAAGGCGGGAGCCTACCGAGGTTTTATTTC
>JANPIW010000548.1:0-2275 GCA_031425215.1 Verrucomicrobiaceae bacterium | reverse complement strand
GCGAGACTCACCGAAGTCATGAACAACTCGAAAGGTTCCGTCCCTCGCAACAGCCCGAGCACGAAGAGCAGTGCGACGATGCCCAGCGTGGCCCAGACGAGGATGCGTCCGAAGGAATCGAGCTTCTTTTGCAGCGGCGTGCTCTCTTCCGCACCGGCTTCTTCGATCAGTCCGGCGATGCGACCCAGCTCGGTCTTCATCGCCGTGGCCACGACGACGGCCTGGCCCGTCCCCGCCGCTATGCTCGTTCCCATGAACAGCATGTTCTCGCGGTCGCCAAGTTCCACATCGCCCTGCGCCAACGTCGCGAGCTGCTTCGTGACCGCCTCCGATTCGCCGGTCAGCGCCGACTCGATGCACTTGAGCGAGGCCGCTTCCAGGAGCCGCGCATCAGCCGCGACTAGATCGCCCGCTTCCAATGCGAGGATGTCGCCCGCCACGATGCCCGCCGCAGGAATCGAAGTGACGTGCCTGTCGCGCCGCACCTTGGCCTGCGGCGCCGTCATCTTCTTGAGCGCCGCGATGGACTGCTCCGCTTTGAACTCCTGGTAGAAGCCGATCACCGCGTTGAGGACGACGATGGCGAGGATGGCGATGGCATCGACCACCTCGCCGAGCACGCCGGAGATCACGCCCGCGACGATAAGAATCCAGATGATGAGGCTCTTGAACTGGCCGAAGAAAATCTGCCACGGGCTGATCCGCTTGCCTTCCTTCAGTTCGTTCGGGCCATCGGCCGCGAGGCGTTTGGCTGCTTCCGCTGCCGAAAGTCCGGTCGCTGCGGAGCCAAGCTGCGCCAGCACTTCCTCTGCAGACTGGCTGTGCCAAACTCCTTTCGTCGGCTGCGGTGAGGACGTTTTCATTACGCTGGTTTAGCCGCGTCCACTAGAATGGGTTTGGAGCGGCGGAGCCACTTCTCGATCTCGACGACCATGAATGAAACCGCCGAGACGGCGGCGATGCGCAGCCACGCGCCGAGGTCGATGGCGGCGGTGTGAAAGGTCGCGTGCATCAGTGGAGCGTAGGTGAAGAAGAGCTGTACGGCGACCATCGCCAAGGCTCCCGCGATGGCTGCGCGGTTTTTGAAAACGCCGATGGAGGCGACGCTCCGGTGGAGAGAGCGGCAGTTGAAGAGGTAGCCGATCTCCACGATGACCACGACGTTGATCACGGCCGTGCGGGCCATCTCAATGGGGTGTCCTTCGGATTTGAGTTCAAAGAAGAAAAGCCACAGCGCTCCCGCGAGCATGACGATGGAGACGAGGCCGGTGCGCATGAGCAGAGCGCGCGTCAGGATGGGCAGCTTCGGATCGCGCGGCTTTCGCCGCATGAGGTCGTCTTCCTTGGGTTCGAAGACGAGCATGGTGCCGAGGAATACCGCCGTGGTGAGATGAACCCAGAGCAGTTGCACCGGCAATGTCGGGAGCGCGAACCCTAAGATGATAGACGTGAGAAGAATGAGCGCTTGGCCGCAACTGGTGGGCAGGGTCCAGACGATGAACTTGGTGAGGTTGTCAAAGACCCCTCGGCCTTCCTCCACGGCGGCTTCGATGGTGGCGAAGTTGTCGTCGGTGAGGACCATGGCGGCAGCGCCTTTCGCCACGTCGGTGCCGGAGATGCCCATGGCGATGCCGATGTCCGCCTGCTTGAGCGCAGGCACATCATTCACGCCGTCGCCTGTCATGGCCACGATATAGCCGCGGGCTTGCAGGGCGCGCACGAGCCGGAGCTTCTGCTCGGGAGCGACACGGGCGAAGACCGCTGTGCGATCTGCAAGCGCCGGCAGGTCGGCGTCCGAGACCTGTTCCAGTTCGCGTCCCGTCATGGCAGTGGTGTCGTCTCCGCTGCCAGTGATGCCGATCCTCTGGGCGATGGCGCGTGCCGTCACTGCGTGGTCGCCGGTGATCATCTTCACGGTGATGCCGGCGCTCTGGCATTTCGCGACGGCGGCGATGGCTTTCGCTCGCGGCGGGTCCATCATGCCTTGCAGTCCGAGAAAGGTCAGCCCGCCGGCCACATGATGATGGTCGAGCGTCTTCTGTTCGCCAGTAGCGGGTCCACGAGCGAAGGCGAGCACGCGCAGTCCACGCGAAGCCATCAGTTCCGCGGCCTGCCGAGTCTGCGTCTTGTCGATCTCCGTCATTTCGCCGTCGGCCCGCAGCGTCGAAGTGCAACGCTCAAGCATCCGCTCCACGGCACCCTTTTTGTAAATGATGTGAGGCGAAACGTGGCCACCCTGATGCAGCGTCGCCATGAACTGATGCTCCGACTCGAA
>JANPIW010000547.1:0-2514 GCA_031425215.1 Verrucomicrobiaceae bacterium | reverse complement strand
GCAGCTCGACATTACTCAGCCGCGGCGATAAGCCGTACGCCCAGCAAGCGAAGTTTGCCGCCGCGAAGGCCTTCGAGCCAGATGCAGTCATCCTGATGCTCGGTACGAACGATACCAAGCCGAAAAACTACGAGCACATCGCCGACTTCGCCAAAGAGTTGACCTCCCTGTGCGACGAAATCAGTGCGTGGAATTCGAAGCCGAAGTTTCTCCTCGCGCTCCCCGCGCCGGTCATCGGTGAAGGAAATTTTGGCATCGACAACGGAAGACTCGAAGCCGGTGTAATTCCAGCAATACGCCAAGTGGCGCTCGAAAAGAAGCTGTTGATCGTGGACATGAACGCAGCGGAGCGGTCCATGGCAAAGGACTCTCCCCATTTCGTCAATTCCCAAGGTTTCGCGAACGACTTCATCAAGAATGACCCGAAGTATGTGGCCTTGGTGCTCTTCGATCATGTCATAAACGACTGGCGCGATGTAATCCGTCACAAGGTCAACGTTCCCACGGCGATCTTTTCCGGCGAATACAGCAACAACCTGGCGAGCCAACGTTGGATGGCGCCCGTGATTCCGAACGCAACGCTCTACATCTACACGAAGGCGGAACAGGGCGATCACTTCTTGATGTTCAAGAACCCAATTAAATTCACCACCGACCTCCACTCATTCTTGGAGCGGTGAGCGATTGCCTGATGCTGCTCGCCGTTTCCACGGTTCCGCTGGTCGTCCTCGAAGCACGCAAAGTATTTTTCCCCGCTCGCACCGCGCAACAAACCGCGTGACCCCGCCCGCAATCGAAGCGCCGGTAACGGCGCGGGACTCGGGCGGGGGCGCGCGGCAGGCGATCCCAAAAAATGCGGAGTCTTTCCGGGTGGATGCGGAGCGGCCTTTTTGCCCCGGTCATAGAGTGGGTCCATGAGCGTCTTCACCGCCCGGCCCTGCCGCCTTTTGAAGAAACCAACATGACCACCATCACTCCGCGCCAGCTTCACGACCGCCTTCAGCAGGGCGAAAAGCTCCATCTTCTCGATGTCCGCACCCCGGCGGACCACGCGGAAATCCACGTCCCCGGCGTGCATCTCGCCCAGCTCGACCGACTCGATGCGACCCTGCTCGCGAGCGTGGATGGCTTCGCCAAAGACCAGCCGCTCTACATTTTTTGCCGCACGGGCAATCGCGCGAAGCAAGGGGCCGAGACGCTCGAAAAGAGCGGCTACACGCAATGCCACGTCGTCGAAGGCGGCACGATGGCTTGGGCCGCGGCCGGGCTGCCGGTCGATCGCGGCACCAGCAAGGTCATGTCGCTCGGACGCCAGGTGCGCATCGCCGCCGGGGCCATCGTGCTGACCGGCGCGCTGCTCGCACAGTTCGTCCATCCTGCTTTCATCTGGCTCTCCGGCTTCGTCGGCGCGGGGCTGATGTTCGCCGGAATCACGGACACGTGCGCCATGGGGATGCTCATCGCAAAGCTGCCGTGGAACCAGCGCGGCGTCGGCGCGCCTTGCGCCAAGTAAATGAAAACCTCATTGCCGAAAACCATCGTCATCGCGCGGTGCGCCAAAGTCAGCCTCTCTATGGCTGGCGTCGTAAGTCTCGCCGGCCCTGCGCTGTGGTGGCTCGCGGATCAACGGCGGGGCATCGCCTTGGGCGGTCCTCGTCGTGCGCGGCCGTTTTCCCGACGTGTCGCACATATCAACGTCGTCTCTCAACGCATGGCTGCACGATGCGCAACGTCCGGCGCCGCAACTCGTGGACGCGCGTTCGGAGGAGGAATTCGCATCAGTCATCCCCCTGACGCCCGTGAGCATCTTCCGCCAAGCGAAGCGGCGGACGGACTCTCGTGCGCGACTGTGGGCGGATCCATTTCGCCTCTACGATCGGCGCGTTCATCACGCGGAAAGCGGTCGGGTTTCAGAGCGCGCCGCGCAGCAAGGAACGGGCAGCTTTTCCCTACGGTTGCGTAGCAACCTCTTCACGGGTGAGTGAAGTTCGTCGCGTGGCAGAATCAGCTAAAACATCACTAACCCAAGCGGCAGCCGCTCTTATCACGTCATGCGGCCAGCGTTTTTTCTGCCCAACACAGGCACATCTACGCCACCCATGAAAACCACACTCCGCTCGCGATTCTTAATTGCCGTCATCGCCACCATGTTACTCACTCCGCTTGCTACTTTTGGACAGGGCTCTATCATGTTAGCCAATCCAAACTGGAACATCACGCTATCCGACTTTGGATATGCAGACTTCCTGTCTGGATAACACGCCGGGCTTTCAAGGCCGGGAGTATCTTTCCGGGGAATGGGGTGCGGCGGTCGGCTACCAAGTCAGCGGTGGGGCGACAGTCACTCCTCAGTGGCTGGAGCCAAATTTCATTGGGTCTTATGTAGCTGAGAGCGGAAATTTGCGCAGGTTGGAGAGAAGAAGTGGGTAGAGACTAGAGCGACGATGATTGAAACGCCATTCACATTCTTTGAGATGGAGGAGGAAACGATCTTTGCGGACGCCACGAAGTTTA
>JANPIW010000546.1:0-13392 GCA_031425215.1 Verrucomicrobiaceae bacterium | reverse complement strand
GCGGCGCCACCAACCACCGGCATTCGCGCGCGTTCACGTTTGAGGAGTATCAATGGCTCGATGTGCCGTATTGCCATCAACTGCCATTCGCAGACTTCCATCAATGGGAGAATGAGACGCGACATCCAGACTTCAGCAGTCCCGAGTTCGCCGGGTGGTGTGACTACGTCGCGCGCGAGCACTGCGCGCGCATGAAGGACGACACCAAACTGATCGGCTACTTTTACATCGACTGCCCCACATGGACTCACACCACACAGTTCATGCAGTGGAAAGGCCCGCTGTTTGATCCCGGGAAACTCAAGTCTCAGTCGGGTCGGAAAGAGTTGTTTGAGCTGGCCACTCAGTATTACCGCGTCACGCACGATGCCATCCGCCGCTACGACAAGCATCATCTCATCCTGGGTGACCGCTACGAGGCTGCCCGGCCCATCGCTGATGAAGTCATCGAAGCAGCGAAACCATTCATTGATGTGTTGAGCTTCCAGCACTTTGCCAAACCGGCGGACGTGGCTCAGAACCTTGCTCGCTGGCACGAGAAAACCGGCTTGCCTGTTCTGCTTGCTGATCACGCCATTCAAATCCGATCCCCCGATGGCAGCGGCCGCCATGATGGAGCGGGCTATGCCGACACCCTGCGCCGTCTGCGTGATCTGCCAGGCTGCGTCGGTCTCCATCTATGCGGCGCGTATCTGCGCAATGAAGCGCGCAAACGGGCGCTGCGTGATGCCGCCGAGAAACCCGACGTGGAAGCTCTCCAGTCGATCACCAGCGCGAATCGCGAAGCTTTGGAGTGGATGAGCAAGCGGTGATGCCGGGCAATCACTTGCCTGCGCGTTTTGATCCGACGTAAGGCACCGGTTCGCTGGCGTCGTTCTTCACTTCCATTTCCCACGCGGAGTAGCGGGCGGAGAGCCGGGCGAGTACATCTGGCTTGCTGCCAGCGAGATTGGTGGACTCAATGGGATTGGCGGCCAGATCGTACAGTTCCCACGGCGCCGCAGCGCCGGGTCGCACGATTTTCATCAGGCCCTCGCGCAGAGCAGCCGCCCCACCCAGATGCGCGACGACATATGAATGGGGCGATCTCGATTCGCCTGCGAGCGTGGGCAGAGGATCGTGGCCGTCAAGGATGCGGTCTTTGGGTTTGTCCAGTTCAGCTGCGCGCAAGCACAGCGGCAGCACGTCGAGATGGCTGAGCACCTCGCCGCATTCCGTCCCTGGTTTGATTTTTCCCGGCCAGCGAAACATGGCCGGAACTCGAATGCCGCCCTCATACATGGATGGCGCATCACCACGGAAAGGAGCGTTGGATGCGGCACCGAAGCCGTGATGGGGTCGCAGGATCGCGCCCATGTCGGAGATGAACATTACGAGCGTGTTCTCGCGCAAGCCTTTCTCATCGAGCGTGTCGAGCACGCGGCCCACTGCGTCATCGAGCGCGGTGAGTACGGCAAAGTAGCGGCGCTTCTCGTTCGGATCATCGGCGGCCCAGCCGTAGCGCTCCAAGTATTTCGCAGGCACCTGCCACTCGGGCTTCTCGCCATTCTTCATGTTGATGCTGCTGACGTAATGCGGCGCGTTGAAGGGCAGATAGACGAAGAAGGGCTTCTTCGCATCGGCCTGCCGACGGATGAAATCGCAGGTCGCGTCCGCAAAGATGTCGGTGCTGTAGCCTTCGACCTCGTGACGCTCCGTGCCTTTGAAGATGTCGTACTCGCCGTGATAACTGTGAGCGAAGTAATGGATGTTCCCTGAGCGACAACCGAGAAACTCATCGAATCCGCGCTCCGTCGGCCTGCTGCCCGGCGCAAAACCGATGTTCCATTTCCCGACGCAAGCCGTCGCATAACCCGCCTCCTTCAAATACTGCGGCACAATGCGCTCGCGATGCGGCAGGCCGACGCCATCCCAGTTCTCCGTGGTGCGAAGCTGATGCACCAAACCGTTGCGCAACGGATGCCTTCCCGTCAGCAGCGCTCCGCGCGACACCGTGCAGGTCGAGCTCACGACATAGAAATCTGTGCAGCGCACACCTTCGGCAGCCAGCCGGTTAATGCGCGGCGTCTTGATGCCGATGTTGCCGTAGCATCCAAGATCGCCGTAGCCGAGGTTGTCGATGTACATCAGGAGGATGTTCGGTGGCGCGGCTGCGGCGATGGTCGAACAAAGGCTGACGCAAATGGACGTGATGAGCCTCTTCATGGTGGTGGGTTCTACTCCGTGCTCACACGCTTCGCCTTCGACCGTCCATCCTTCCAGATGTCGTATTGCGGATCGGCGTATTGGTTGAAGAAGGCGTCGAGCTTCTGTTGCAGCTCAGCGCGCTGTGACTCGGTGCCGGGCTGGCCAAACAGGTTGAAGCGCTCCTGCGGGTCGGCCTTCATGTCGTAGAGTTCGTGCGGGCCGTTCGGGTGGCGCATCACCAGCTTCCACTGATCGGTGCGCACGGCGCGGCAGGTTTCCATTTCGTAGAAGACGGCGTTGTCCCACTTCATGCCACTGCCTTGCAGCACGGGCGAAAAATCGCGACCGGGAGACTTCGGCTGCTGTGGCATCTTGTCGCCAAGGCCGAGATAACCGAGCACGCTAGGCATGAAGTCATAGTTGCTCACGAGCAGGTCGCTTGTTTTTCCGGCGGCGATGCGACCCGGCTGATGGAAGATGAAGGGGATCTGCATCATCAGCTCATGCGCGCCGATGGGCCGCGTGTGATCTCCCATGCCCCAGATGCCGTTTTGTCCGCCCATCCAACCTTGGTCCGCCGTGTAAACGACGAGTGTGTTCTCCGTGAGACCGAGCCGGTCGAGCGTGGCCATGATCTCGCCCACGCCATCATCCACACCGCTGGTCTCCGCCGCCTCGCGCTCCATGGCGATCTGCGTGTTGTGGAACTGCTTGTTGTGATGCTGCCACGGATGCATCGCATCGACGGGGAAGCTGGCGAAGTGTTTGTCTTTGTAGATGGCGGCGTGACGGTTCCGCGCGGGATTGCTCATGAGTTTGCCGAGCGAGTACGGCCCGTTGTAAGCGAGGAAGAGAAAGAAAGGCCGCGCTTTGTTTTGCTCGATGAACTCGATGCCCTTCCGCGTCCAGAGATCGGTCGTGTAGCCGGCTTCCATGCGCACCTTGCCGTCCTCGATGATCTGCTGGTCGTAAAACTCCTTCGTGCTGCCATCGGGTTTGGTGATCCAGCAAGTAAAACCTTCCGACGGCTTCAAGTTCTCACCGAGATGCCATTTGCCGCTCAGTCCGCAGACGTAGCCTGCATCGCGAAGCACCTCGCCGATGGAAGTGAACTCCTTGAGCGTGTTGTAAGCCTTCGGCCCCATCATGAACTGCGGATCAAGAAACGAATGCACGCCGTGCTGTGACGGAATCAGCCCCGTGAGAAACGTCGCGCGGGTGGGCGAGCACACGGGATTGCTGCTTAGCGCGCGCGTGAATTTCATTCCGCCCGCTGCGAGCTTGTCGATGTTCGGCGTATGGATGTCCTTGTTGCCGTAGCACCCGAGCGTCCATGCGCCCTGGTTGTCGGTGAGGATGAAGACGACGTTCGGCTGCGCCGAAAATGCCGGATGCAGAATGCCGAATGACAAAAGCAGGCAGAGGAGAAAGAGTGGTTTCATGCTGGCAATGGGTCCGCGGGGTTTCGAAATGATCAACGATCCGCTCATTGAGCGAGCTGTGCGAGACGGGATTGCAGCAGCTTGAGTGAAGTCCTCGCGCTTGGATCGGCGATGAGGTTCTTCATCTCGAACGGATCGGTTTCGAGATCGTAGAGTTCGTCCATGCCATCAAGGTCGGTGTAGTGGATGAGTTTTCAGCGCTCATTGCGCACGGCTTGGTATCCCATGCCTGCCATGCGAGGGAAAACTTTGTCGCTAAAGTGTTCGATGAGGAAATCTTTGCGCCAGTCCCTGACCTCGCCTTTGAAGATCGGCAGCAGTGAGCGACCTTCCGTTGCTGGCAGCGGGGTGGCATCAGCGATGTCGAGCAGCGTGGGCGCGAGGTCGAGCGTGAGCGCCATGTGAGCAGGCTCACTCCGCGCCTTGATGACGCCGGGCAGTCGCATCAGCAGCGGAACGCGGATGCCTTCCTCATAGGCGAGCCGACGCTCCACGCTCAAACCGTGCTCGCCATACCAGTAACCGTGATCGCTAGTGACGACGATGAGCGTTCGGTCCAGCTCGCCCGTTTGCTTCAACTGCCGCAACAGCGCGCCGAGGCTTTCGTCCACGCCCGCGAGCATCCGCAGGCGGCCGAGGATGGACGCATCGGTGGAGCCAGTGGCGGGTCCGAGCGGAGGCATGTCCGAGATGGCGCGCTGGAGCGCGGGTTTGTTTTGTGGAGCCACGACGTTGGGCCTGCGCGGCACTTTCACGCCGTCGTAAAGTTGTTCATGCCGCTTTGCAGGGACAAACGTGGATGCATTCGGGTCCGACAACGATCCGTCCGCGCGCTGCACGGTCTCGGGGTGCATGGCTTTGTGAGCGAGGTAAAGCAGGAAGGGCTGCGTGCGCGGTTGCTTCAGGAACGCGAGTGCCTGATCATGGAGCGCATCCGTGACGTGGCCGGTGGTTTTCATCGACGCGCCGTTCACATTCATCTCGGAGTCAAAGGATGAACCCTGACCTTTGAGGCAAACCCAATGATCGAAGCCTGGCCTCCGCGAGTCATCATTGCCCATGTGCCACTTGCCGATGAACGCCGTGCGATAACCCGCGCGCTGCAACGATTGCGGAAACGTCACCAGCTTGTGACTCTGCGCGCTGCGCTCCGTGTTGTCGGTAATGCCGTGCGTGTGCGGATACAAACCTGTGAGCAGCGTTGCGCGACTCGGCGAGCACAGCGGCGTGACGGCAAACGCATTCAAAAATCGCGCGCCCTCGCTGGCGATGCGATCCATGTGCGGCGTCTTCGAGAACCGATGCCCGGCACAGCCGAGATCATCCCAGCGCAGGTCGTCCACGAGGATGACGAACAAGTTCGGCCGTGCGGGCGCCGCAGTCGCATGAGCCGCTGCTAGCGCGATGACGATTGGCGTCAGCCGGAGAATGATTTGTCGGATCAAGCTCATGGCTCATGCCCTCACTTCTTGGCTTTGCCCTTTTTCTTCTCGCCTTCACCTTTGCCGCCGCCGGGAAGGTTCTCGGCGTTGGTGGCTGGAAGAAGTTTTGCCAGCTCGGTTTTGCGTGCGGCGTGCTCGGGCTTCGACGCGAGATTGGTGTATTCGAGCGGGTCGGCGGTCTCGTCGTAGAGCTCCTCACCGCCATCTGCGTAGCGGATGTAGCGCCAGTCTTCGGTGCGCACGGTGTGATTGTCTTTGCCGTGCGTGGTGATGGCGGGGTGCTCCCATGCAGCCTGCGGGTTTTTCAGCAGTGGGCTGATGTCGCGACCATCGAGATGCGCGGGAAGGGGCAGCCCGGTGAGGGCGCAGAACGTGGGATAGACGGATGAATAATCAACCGGACGACCGCACACGCCGCCTGCGGTGGTGGCGCCTGGCGCTTTCCAAATGAAGACGGTGCGCGTCGGCTCCTCCCACAGTGCGAACTTCCGCCAGTGCGATTTCTCGCCGAGGCTCCAGCCGTGATCGCTCCAGAGGCAGATGATGGTGTTGTCGCGCTGCGGGGATTTATCATGCGCATCGAGCAGGCGCCCGATTTCGAAATCACAATACGCGATGGTCGCGAGGTAAGCCTGCACGGCTTCCTTCCAGCGGCCCGAGGCCAGAATTTTCGCATGATCGCCACCGGCCATCTTCACTCCGGCGGGTGGCACGTCATTGAGATCATCCTCGCGCCACGGCGGGAGCTGGATGGTTTCGAGGGGAAACATGTCGAACCATTTCTTTGGCACGCTGAATGGCATGTGCGGCTTCACCAGACCGGCGGCGATGAAGAAGGGCTTCTCTCCCGCTTCGTTCATCTTGCCGATGCAGTAGTCCACGACGGCATGGTCGGGCATGTCCTCGTCCCTCACGTCGAGCGGGCTGAATTTGATGCCGTCCACGCCATCATCCTTGGCCGAGGGATGGCGCGTGAGGTTGCCCTTGCCACCTCCTTTGAAGTAATCCGTCCACTCGCCGCCCTGCTCGGAGCTGTGGTAGATCTTGCCCGCGCCGTGGACGCGGTAGCCGTTTTTGGCGAAGTGCGTGTTAAGCAGCTTGTCTGTGCTGATGCCGGGGCCCCACGGCTGGCCGTTGTTGTAGCAGCCCGTGGTGCTCGGTCGCTGGCCTGACATGAGTGATGCGCGCGATGGATTGCACGCAGGCGCGGTGCAGTATGCCTTGGTGAAGGTGACGCCCATCTTTGCGAGCCGGTCGATGTTTGGCGTCTTCGTTTGAGGATTGCGCCCGAGATGGCCGACCCAGTGGTTGAGGTCGTCGATGGCTATCATGAGGACGTTCGGCTGCGCTGCGATTGACGAATGACAAATGCAGAATGACGAGAGGAAGACGACGAGGAGGAAGCGGAGTGTGTGCATGGCTGCCGCAGGGAACGGCGGGGCGACGGCATTGTTTCCGCCGCGTCAAACCGGACAGGTCAATCCACCCGAGATTCGCACTCCGCGATGCGGCGTGCGATGAAGTCGCGCTCGGCAGGCAAGTTCGCGAGATTTCCGGCACGGCGAAAATGAGCGAGGGCCTCAGGCTTGCGGCCCAGCTCGGCGGAGAGCGCGCCGCAGATGGCGTGGTAGAGATGGTAGGAATCGAGAGAGGCGCGGTTGGTGATGCCGCCGAGAGCATCGAGTCCGGCCTGCGGCCCATGCACTCGGGCGACGGCGACGGCGCGGTTCATGGCGGCGACGGGTGATGGGTTCAGCGCGATGATCTGATCATACAGCGAGAGGATGCGCGGCCAGTTGGTGGAGGCATCATCGGCGGCCATGCCGTGACAGGCGGCGATGCCGGCTTCCAGATGGTAGTCGCTGATCGCATCACCCGAGGCGGCGAGTGTGAGAGTGTGGATGCCGCGCTTGATCATGTCTTGATTCCATGCGGCGCGATTTTGCTCATGCAGACGGAGCAGATTTCCCGCGTCGTCCGTGCGCGCGGTCAGACGCGATGCATTGAGCAGCATGAGAGCGAGCAGGGCAAAGGTGCGCGGCTCCTTGGTGGCGGGATGCTCGGTGAGAAGCATCGTGAGGCGGATTGCTTCGTGACAGAGATCCTCGCGCACGAGGCGATCACCGGATGATGCCTTGTAGCCTTCATTGAAGAGCAAATAGAGCGTGCCGAGAACGCCATCGAGCCGCGCGGGCAGATCGCGCGGCTCGGGCACGCTGAAAGGAAGCGCCAGCTCGCGGATGCGTTGCCGCGCGCGCACGAGGCGCTTCGCGATGGCTGCCTCACTGGTGAGAAACGCGGCGGCGATCTCGGCCGGGCTGAGTCCGCAAAGCGTGCGCAGCGCGAGAGCGGTCTGCGCCTCGCTGGAGAGCTGCGGATGAAAGCACACGAACATCATGCGCAACGTGTCATCGGCAAAGGTGTCGTGCGTTTCATCGGTCATCGGCGCGGAGAGCCAGCGCTCGTGCTCGGCGGCGATGCCTTGTTCTTTTTCATTCCAGCGCTGCTCCCGTCGGAGCTGATCGAGCGTGAAGTTCTTGGCTGTTTGTGTCAGCCATGCCGCTGGACTCTCCGGCACGCCGCGGTACGGCCAGGTTTGCAGCGCGCGCACCAGCGCCTCCTGTACCGCATCCTCCGCGAGCTGGAGCCGGTGCGTGCCGAGATGGTTGGTGAGCGATGCGACGATGCGCGCGCTCTCGTGGCGGAACATGTCTTCCGCGATGCGCGCAGGCAGGGTGTTGTCGGGTTCCGCGCTCACGCCTCGGCGTCACACTCCGCCTTGATGCTGATCATCCGGGCCACGCGGTCGAGTGCCTCTCCGAAGCGGCCGCCGGAGGAGAGACAGGGTGTGAGGGGTGCAGTTGTCATTGGATGTGTTTGGTTTGTAGCGGGACGCGGCAGCGTTCCGATGTGATGGGTTGCGATTCTCAGGTGGCGGAGAAAGCTTTGACCTCGGCCATCGGGCGGCAGAGATCAGCGATGGGACGCACCTCGATCTGCGCTCCGTGCGCGAGGATGGGACAAGCCTGCGCTAGCCGCAGTGCATCGTCTGTCGAGGCAACAGCGAGAAGAAAATAACCGGCGATGGCTTCCTTCGATTCCGCGAAAGCGCCATCGGTCACGGACGCGCCTTTGGCTCCAGTGACGAGCTTGCCTTCCTCCATCAAAGGCTGCGCGCCGCGAAGGATGCCGCTTTTGCTGAGTCCATCGACCCAGGCGTAAAAATCGGTCATCGCACTTTGCAACGCGGCGGGCGACATGCCGTGGTTCCAGTGTGTGCCGCGAATGAGCAGCAGATGTTCGTTGGTGGGCGTTTGCGGATTCATGAGCTTGGTGTTCATCAGACTGTTGCGACCCATTCGTCTCATGGCCTCTTCGCGCGCGCAATGCCTTGATCCCAGTCGGGACCGCGAAAGAGCAGCAGGTAGGATGGGTCGGTCGTTGGGAAGCTGAGGGTCGTGCTATTCATGTTTGGAGTGTGTGGTCTCGATGACTCGACGAACCAGCCTTGGTCGAAAGGACAGCGCCGACAAATTAATTTCTGCCGTGCAGTTATCACAACAGCCACCGTCACGAAGGTTCCGCCATCATCAGTCAGCGCCTTCCTAAATGCCCGCACCGGAATCGAAGAGGGGTGACGCGCGAGACGATTGTGGGGTTGCTCCGCGAGAAGTGAGATAGACCGTTGTGATGAGTCGGCGAAAAAGGCGGCGCGGCACGGCGTTCTTTTCGCGTGCCACACGCCGCCATTCGCTTCATCGCCCGATCCTTTTTCCTCTGCGTCCTCATCGCGCATGGAGCGGAACCTGCGCAGATCGATTGGAACAAAGCGCGGCAGCATTGGTCATTTGTGCCGCCCGCGACGCAGGCGTTGCCCGAAGTGACAGATGCCGCGTGGCCGCGCGAGCGTGTGGATCATTTCATCCTCTCGCGACTGGAGTCGAAGGGTCTCACGCCTTCGCGCGAGGCTGATGCGCGCGTTTTGATTCGGCGAGTGACGTTCGATCTCACCGGTCTTCCGCCGAAGCCGGAGGAGGTGAGCGCGTTTTTGGCGGATACAAAGCCGGATGCGTATGCTCGGCTTGTGGATGGATTGCTCAGTCGTCGCGCATTCGGCGAGCGGATGGCTAGCGTGTGGATGAATCTCGCGCGCTACGCCGAGGACCAGGCGCATCAGGTGGGCGACGACTCCTCGTTGAATTATCCAAACGCGTGGCGCTACCGCGACTGGATCGTGTCGGCCTTCAACGCGGACTTGCCGTATGATGCCTTCATTCGCAGACAGCTCGCCGTTGATTTGATCGAGCCGCAAAACAAAGCGGAACTGCCCGCGCTCGGTTTCCTAGGCCTCGGACACAAGTTGTATTCGCGCTCTCGCCTCGATGTTCAGGCGGAGGAGTGGGCGGAGAAAGTGGACACCGTTTCGCAGACGTTTCTCGGTCTCACCGTCGCGTGCGCCCGCTGTCACGATCACAAGTTCGATCCCATCACCACGCGCGATTATTATGCGATGGCCGGCGTGTTCGCGAGCGTGCAGATGGTGAATCTGCGGCCTGATGGCAAGGCGGAGGACAACAAAACCAAGGCAGCGAAGATGGACCCCGGCACGTTGCACATCGTGCGCGACGAGTCACCGCGCGATCTGCCGATCTATGAGCGTGGCGACATGGAGTCGCCCCAAGGCACCGCGCCGCGCGGCTGGTTGCAGGTGTTGAGCAAAGGAGAGGCGGTCACGTTTCATACGGGCAGTGGTCGCGCGGAACTTGCGCGGCTCATTGCGGACAAAGCAAACCCACTCACGGCGCGGGTGATGGTGAACCGCGTGTGGGACATGCTCTTCGGCAAACCACTCGCACGCACGACGAGCAACTTCGGCGCGACGGGCGACAAGCCATCGCATCCCGAATTGCTCGACGACCTCGCCGTGCGCTTCATGCAGGACGGCTGGTCGGTGAAGCGCCTTGCGCGCGAGCTTGTCATGTCCGCCACTTATCGTCAAAGCAGCAGTGGCAGTGTTGCGAACTCGCAACTGGACGAGGCGAACGAAAACTTCTGGCGCATGGATCGCAAGCGCATGGGCATCGAGCAGTTTCGCGATGCGGTGCTCAGTGTGTCGGGCATGCTGAGTCACGAAGGCGGCGCGTCGCAGATCGTCGATGCGGCCGGGCATCACAAACGCACTCTCTACAGCGCCGTCAGCCGTCGTGAGTTGAACAAGACACTCATGCTCTTCGACTACCCCGACGCGAACGTCCATGCCGCGCGGCGCTCCACCAGCACCACGCCAACACAAAAGCTCTTCGTGATGAACAGCCCCTTCATGATCGAGCAGTCACGAAAGCTGGCGCAGCGACTTCAGCAAAGCGCACACGATGATGCGAGGCGCGTCCGCCACGCCTATGAACTGCTCTTTGCCCGTGAACCGCAGGGGGAGGAACTGGCCATCGCGCAGGAGTTCCTCAGTCAACCCACCGCCGACTCCGGCATGAACGCCTGGGAGCAACTCGCCCAGGCGCTGCTGGCAACGAATGAGATGCTGTATGTGGACTGATCAAACATTTCCAATGTCGCGCCGCGAAGCGCTCCATCGCCTCTCCGCAGGCTTTGGTGCGATTGGTCTCGCTGGCGTGCTCGGCGCGGCTCCGAGGCAGCAGACCGTACCGAAGGCGAAGCGCGTAATTTTCTTGTTCATGAACGGCGCGCCGTCGCACATCGACACGTTTGATCCGAAGCCGGCGCTGGCGAAATACGAGGGGCAGCAGCCTTCGGGTAAACTTTACAAGGCGCCGAAGACGTCTGGCTTCATGTCGTCGCCGCTAAAGTTTCAGCGCTGCGGACAGAGCGGCATCGAGGTGAGCGAGAGTTTGCCGCGCCTCGGCGGCCTCATCGACGACTGCTGCGTCATTCGCTCGATGCACACCGACGTGCCGAATCACGAGCCTGCGTTGCTCATGATGAACACGGGGAACATCCAGCCGATCCGTCCGTCTCTCGGCTCGTGGGTGCTTTATGGACTCGGCAGCGAGAATGAGAACCTGCCTGGTTTTGTGGTGCTGCGGCCCACGCCGAACATCGTGGTCGGCCCGGCGCTGTGGAGCAGCTCTTTCCTGCCTGCCGAGTTCCAAGCAACCGGCGTCATCACTTCGGACATGGAGATCGGCAAGCTTGTGGCGAATGTGCGCAACACAGTCCTCGCTCCCGTGCAGCAACGGCGGCAGATCGACTTGATCCAAAACCTCAACCGCCTCCACGCTGCGCGCCGCGATCACGACAGCGCGCTCGAAGCTCAGATCAAGTCGATGGAGACCGCGTATCGCATGCAGAGCGCGGCCAGCGACGCCTTCGACATCAGCCGCGAGCCTGCCAAAACGCGCGAGCTGTATGGCGACACGCCCTTTGGCCGCTCGTGCCTGCTCGCACGTCGCCTCGCAGAATCCGGCGTGCGCTTCATCAGCGTCTATTACACCAGCGACAACAACCAGCCCTGGGACACGCACGCGAACCACTACCAGCGCCACCCCGAACTTTGCGCCGACAGCGACCGCGCCTCCGCCGCGCTTATCAGCGATCTCAAACAGCGCGGCTTGCTGGACGACACGCTTGTCGTGTGGACCGGCGAGTTTGGCCGCACGCCGTATGCGCAGGAGAACAAGGACAAAAACAAAGCGACCGATCCGATGAAGCGCGGTCGCGATCATCATCACACCGCGTTCAGCACGCTCCTCGCTGGTGGCGGCGTGAAGGGCGGCCTCGCGTATGGCTCCTCAGACGAGCTGGGGATGAATGCGCAGGAGAATCCCGTCCACGTTCACGATCTGCACGCCACCATCCTGCATCTCCTCGGGCTCGATCACGAAAAGCTGACCTACCGCTACGCAGGCCGCGATTTCCGGCTCACGGATGTTTTCGGCAATGTGGTGCGCGACATCATCGCTTGAGCGCGGCGCCCTATCAAGCTACAGCATCGCCATGATCCAGGACACGCTCGACAACGCCGCTCGCTACGAATCCCTGAACTCACGTTTCGCCAAAGCCTTTGCTTTTCTCCGCACCGTGGACGGCACGCAGTCGCTGGGGAGGCATGAGATTGATGGCGGCGATTGCTTCGCGCTGGTGCAGACCTACGAGACGAAGCCGCTGGAGAAATCGCTCTTCGAAGCGCATCGAAAATACATCGACGTGCAGTTCGTCCATAGCGGACGGGAGACGATTCTTTGGGCGCCGCTCGCCGCGATGCGCGAGGAGACGATGGCTTTTGATGTGACCAAGGATGCGACGCTCTGGAAGCTTGTGCCTGATGTCACGCCTCTGCACATGAACGCCGGGCAGTTTGCGATTTTGTATCCGCAGGACGCGCACGCGCCGTGTGTCGTGTGGGAGAAGCCGGAGCAGGTCTTCAAGGTGGTCGTGAAAGTGGCTGTGGAGTGAGCGATTCGGCGTCTGATCCGGGAGTTCATTGCATGGAGCCTGGACGCGCGCGCGTTGGTGTCTGACGCGATGAATTGCCGTGCCATGATCACCCTGATGCTCGCGCTCGCCCTGCCGGCGGGCGCTGAGGATGTTGGTTCGTGGGAGGATGAGTTTCAGAGGCGGCTCGACTGGTGGAGCCTCCAGCCGATGCGCAACGAGGCGCCGCCAGTGGCGAAGGATGCCGCGTGGTCTCGCGAGCCGGTGGATTGTTTTGTGCGAGCCGCGCTGGATGCCGCGAAGCTCATGCCAGCACCGCCTGCGGAGCCGGAGGTGTTGCGGCGCCGGCTTTCGTTTGTGCTCACGGGCCTGCCTCCTCTGGGGTCTGAAATCAGGGGATTAGAATTCCAAATCGACAGCCTGTTGTCCAGTCCGCACTTCGGCGAGCGCTTTGCCCGGCACTGGATGGATGTGGCGCGCTACACGGACACCTATGGCTACGAGTGGGACAATCCGGCGAAGGGCGCTCACGAGTTTCGCGACTACCTGATTCGTGCTTTCAACGAAGACATCGGTTTCGATCAACTGCTGCGCGAGCAGATCGCCGGCGACTTGCTGTCGAAGCCGCGCATCAATCGCGCGCTCGGCACGAACGAGAGCCTCATCGGCCCCATGTTCTACCACATGGGCGAGCACCGGCATGGCAGCAGCCTGATGTTCAACGGCATCCATCAGGACATGGTGAACAACAAGATCGAGGCGTTCTCCAAGGCGTTCCTCGGTATGACCGTCGCCTGCGCCCGCTGCCACGACCACAAGCTGGAGGCCGTCTCGCAGCGCGACTACTACGCCCTCGCGGCCGTGTTCATGACCCCGCGCTGGACCTCGCGGGTGGTCGATGCCCCCGGCAAGAA
>JANPIW010000545.1:0-38847 GCA_031425215.1 Verrucomicrobiaceae bacterium | reverse complement strand
GCGGACTCTCCGGCCACCAGCCCATGTGCGACGGCACCCACAAGGGCACAGGCTTCGGCCCGAAAAAATTCACGCTGACTGAGAAGAAGAAGGTCTTCCTCTGCAACTGCAAGCACACCAAGAACCCGCCCTTCTGCGACGGCAGCCACAGCAAGCTGTAGCGCACGGCACTCATGTTTTGTTTCGTAGCGCGGCTGTTTCCGGGAATAGCCGGTGAGTTTCTGTCTCGTAATCCATCAATCATGAACAAGTTTCTCTTTCCGCTGGTCGCCATCGCTTTTGCTCTCAGCAGCAATTGTGCAATCCAGGCGCAGACCGCCATTCCCGGCCTCGGCGATGATGCCCCGGCCAAGGTCGTGCAGGTCACAGCTTCGCTTGTTTCGGAGGTGAAAACGGCAGCGCCCGGCAAACCATTCCGCGTCGCGGTGAAGCTCGTCCACGCGCCTCACAACCACACTTACGGCAAGGTGCTGCCATCCGACGGCACGGGGCTTGTGACCACGCTTGACTGGAAACTGCCCGATGGTTGGAAGGTCGAGGAACTCCCTTGGCCCGCTCCGCACGAACTCGTGTCCACCGGTGGCGTGAAGAGCCTCGGCTTTGAAGACACCGTGCATCTGCCAGCGCTCATCACCCCTGCCGGTGCGGCAGGAACAACAGAAGAAATCACCGTGAACATCGCCGCGCTGGTGTGTGATCCCAAAAGCTGCCGGAGAATCACCATGGATGCAAAGCTCGTCATCTCACTGGCTGCGGCAGTTGAAATCGATCCAGCCACTTCCGCCATTTTCGACGTGGCCCCAAGCGCGCCCGCAGCCGCGAGCGCCACAACCCCCATCAGCAAAACTGCGGTGGCACCCGAAAAGCAACGCTCCTTCCTCGTCTATCTCATCTTTGCCTTCATCGGCGGGCTGATCCTAAACATCATGCCGTGCGTGTTTCCTGTGCTCGGCATCAAGGTCATGGGCGTGGTGCAACAGGCAGGTGAGGACAAGCGGCAGGTGCTCCTGCACGGGCTGGCCTATACCGTCGGAGTGCTCGCATCCTTCATGGCGCTGGGCGCGCTCGTCATCACGCTCGGCAAGGGCTGGGGGTTCCAGCTTCAATCGCCCTCCTTCGTGTTTGGCCTCGCCGCGTTCTTCCTCATCTTCGCGCTAAACATGGCGGGCTTGTTCGAGATCGGCGCGTCGGCCGTCGGCGTCGGCGCGGAATTGCAAACGAAGCAAGGTCTCGGCGGCTCCTTCTTCTCCGGCCTCCTTGCCACCATCGTCGCCACGCCATGCTCCGCGCCCTTCCTTGGCACCGCGCTCCCTTTTGCCGTCGCGCTGCCTGCTGCTCCCGCCATGCTCATGTTCGCCATGATCGGTCTCGGCCTTGCCAGCCCTTTCCTCGTCCTCGCGCTCGTTCCTAAGCTCGTCGCCTTTCTCCCACGTCCTGGCGCGTGGATGGAAAGCTTCAAACAAGGCATGTCATTCCTGTTGTTTGGAACCGTCGCATTTCTCGCGTGGGTGCTGACGGGGATGGTGGAAGGCCAGCCGATGCTTTTTGTTCTCCTCGGCCTCGTGCTCGTCGCGACGGGATGCTGGATTTACGGACGTTGGACACTCCCTCACAAAAGCGCGCGCACCCGGACGATTGCCGTCGTGATGACGCTCGTGTTTGGTGCCGGTGGCCTCGTGTTCGGTTGGCCCATGTCGGAGAAAAAATGGGATGCCTGGTCGCCAGAGAAAGTGGCTGAGCTTCGCGCCGCGAAGACGCCCGTGTACATCGACTTCACCGCGCAATGGTGCCTCACCTGCCAGGTGAACAAGCGCGTGTATAAAGATGCGAGCCTCAAAGCACTTTTTGAGAAACAGAAGGTCGCGCTGCTGAAAGCCGACTGGACGAACGAGAATCCTCAGATCAAAAAAGCCCTCGACGATCTCGGCAAAGCCGCCGTGCCTGTAAATGTGCTGTACCTTCCCGGAGTCGATGAACCTCATATCCTGCCCGAGCTGCTCACGGTGGAAAACGTGAGCGCGGCGTTGGGAAAACTGGAAGCACGTTGAGACGGGCACGCTCGCCCGCGTTCATTTAGCGCTCGCGGTCTGCGCCGCGCCGTCGCTGCGGAGAAACGCCACGACATCAGCCACCTCCTGGTTCGTCATGCCGAGCTGCGTGGCGCTGAGCATCAGTGAGTGCGGGAGCTTGCCGCGGCTCTTGATGCGGCTCTTCGGGATGAACTGCGTCTGGCCGCCCATGCTGCGCACGATGAGGATGTCGCCCTCCGCCAGCACCATGCCGTGGATGGTCAAGCCGTCCTTGGTCACAATCTCCTGTCCGTCGTAGCCGTGTGCGATGTCTTTGCTCGGATCGAGCAAGGTCTCGATGATCACCTCGCTGGGCTGGCTCTTGCCCCAACCCGTGAGCGCGGGGCCGAACTCGATTCCCTGGCCGTTCATCTCGTGGCACATGATGCAGCGCGTGGCGACGGACGCGCCGTTCTTCGCGTTGCCGGTGAGCTTCAAAACGTCGGCGACCTTCGGCAGTTTGTCAGCAGACACGGGCGGCGGTGCCACGATGGAGATGAGCTTGGCATTGTCGGGATCAAACACGCCCTGCTTTTTCAATTCAGCGGCGATGCCGAACTCCGACCACTCATCGGTATTGCGCTTGATCAACCAGGTGAGCGCGTCGGCGGAAAGCGGCGAGGCTTTATCTTTCGCGACGGCGAGCATGGCCTGCGCGGCGCTCGCGTCCGGCGTGAAGGCGAGCGTCTCCATCGCGAGCTTCCGTTGCGGCAGGCTGAGTGATGCGGCGAGTGCGCGTGTTTTCACTGCCTCGACCGCAACCTTCGGATGCAAGCGCCAGGTGATGTTCGCGAACTTGTCCGACCACTTCAATGGATCACCGCCCATCGCTTCATTCAGCTTCGGCCAGATTTGCTCCTCCTTCTTTGCGCAGCCGAGGCCGAAAGCTTCGAGGTAGCTGCGGTCTTTGCCGTCGTAGCCGCGCGCGATGCTCACGAGCGAGCCGCCGGACTTGTCGAGATGCATGTCGCGCATCCGCACCGCGGCCTCGCGGCGGATCGCCGGTGATTTGTCCTCGGCCATTTTCATGGCCAGATGCACGTTCGACAGCGTCTCGCCGTCGCCTGCAATGAGTGCGCGATATGCGACGAGCCGCTTTGCATCGTCTTTCGATTCGAGCAGCGGCTCGACCAGTTTCTCACCATTGGCGCCGAGTTGTGCCAGCAACCAAAGCGCACGCGCTGCGATGTGAGCATTCTCGTCCTTGAGCAGCTTTGCCACTTCGGGCACCACCGCCTTGCCCTGCGCCTTGAGTTTGCTGAAACCCACCCAGCGCGTGTTGACCGCCGGAGATTTCAGCGCGGCGATTTGCCCTGCCGTGGTCTCCAATTTCAAATCTGAAATCTGAGATTTGAAATTCTTCGGCGCAATGCGGTAGATCGCGCCGGAGCAGGTGTCGTCGAGATCGCTGTGCCCGCCGGTGCGCGCGTCGAACCAATCGCAGACATAGATCGCGCCGTCGGGGCCGACGGTCACATCGCTGGGGCGGAACATGGTGTGGCGCTCAGTGGAGATGTTTTTGCTGCCGCCGATGAAGTCGCTGCCTTTGAAGACGCCGGTTTTGTTCGTGGTGAGAAAATCAAAGCGCTCGAGTTTGAAGCCCGCGCCTTCGGGTTTCGGGTGATAGCCGAAGACGACGTTACGGCCCGTCTCGCAGCTCAGCAGCAGGCCGTTCCATTTGTCGCCGAGCGCGCCATTCTCGTAGAACGCCATGCCGGTGGGCGCGCCGCCGCCATAGACATCACCGGCGGGCAGCGAGCCGGGATCGTCCTGCCGCCACTCCGCATCGGGGATGCTCTGGCCGATGCGTTTGTCCGCGCGCCACTGGCGTTTGCCGTCGAGCGAGAAGAACCCAAAGCTGCCGCCCTCGATGATGTGACTGACGCGACAGGCGGGCGGATCGTCGTTGTCGTTTTGGAACAAGTCGCCGAACGACGTCTTCACCTGCTCATAGCTGTTGCGGTAGTTGAAGCCGAGGATGCGCGCGTTTTTGCCGTCGGGATCGATGCTCGCGGAGAAGCCGCCGACATAGACGTGGCCGTCGTCGCTGGGCATTCCGGCGTAGTCGTTGTTCAAGTAAGCGCCGCCGATGCGGAAGGTGCGGCCGCTTTTGTCGGTGAAGAGCGCGCCGCAGTTTCCGTTCGTGAAATACCAGCGCCCGTCCGGGCCGCCGATGACGGAGTGCAGGCTGTGGTCGTGCTGCTTTTGCTCGAAGCCAGTGAGGAGCACTTCTCTTTTGTCAGTGCCCTTGTCGAAAACTTGGTTCCGATTCACATCGGTGTACACGATGAGGTCAGGTGTGTTGGAGACGACGACCACGTTGTCGAACACAGCGACGCCGAGCGGGCAGGTCAGCTCTTCTTCCTGCACGAAGACGTGGCTCTTGTCGGCCTTGCCGTCTTTGTTGGTGTCCTCGATGACCATGATGCGGTCGCCGCCGGGATTACGACCTTCGTGACGGCGGTAGTTCATGCCCTCGGCGACCCAGACGCGACCCGCGTGATCAATGTCCATGTTGGCGGGATTATAAAAGAGCGGGGAAGCGGCCCAGAGCGTGACCTCGAGACCCTCGGGGACATGGAACATCGAAGGGTCGAGTACATCGGACTTGGTGTTTTTGAAATCGAACGCAGGCGTATTGGGATCACGCGTGAACGCGGGCTTCGATGCCACAAAAGCCTTGGCCTTCTTTTCCTGCTGTCGCTCCGCTTTCTTATCCGCTTTCGGCCCCTCCTTTTTCTCCGGCGCAGGTGCGACGGCCTTCTTCTTTCCTTTTCCTTTGCCGCCACCACCCGCTTGAGTCTTCGCATCGGCAGGCCAGCCGTCCTTCGGCCAGTGTTTTTCAAGCTGGCGGCGTAGTTGCTCGAGCTGCTTCGCGAAGGCGGGGTCTTTGGCGAGGTTCTTCTGCTCACGCGGATCAGCGGCCACGTCGTAGAGCTGCTCCCCGTGCTCGCCGTAGCCCCACGAAATAAAATGCCACTCGTGTGAGCGCAACGACATTCCGGGGACGCCGCCAGTGCGCATCACTTGGGAGTAGGCAACGCCACGGTCGTGCGCGCCTGGCTTCGTGAGCTGCGGCCGGAGCGATTTGCCGTCGAGATATTTCGGCAGCTCGGATTTGAAGCCCGCGAGGTCGGCGACGGTGGGATACACATCGACGAGCTGCACGGGATTCTTCGCCACGCCGCCACGCGCTTTGACATTCGGCGCTGCGACGATGAGCGGGACGCGGATGCTTTCCTCGAAGAGCGATTGTTTCTGCCACATGCCGCGCTCGCCGAGGTGATAGCCGTGATCGCTGTGGAAGACGACGATGGTTTTCTCCGTGAGCTTCAGGCGGTCGAGCGCGTCGAGCACGCGACCGACCTGGTCATCGAGGAAAGTGATGGAGGCGAAGTAAGCCTGGAGAGCGGCGCGGCGCTGCTCGTCGGTCATCTTGGCCTCCACGTCCTTTGTCGTGATGGCGAGCGGCGGGATGTTATCGAGGCTCTTCGGCTGCGCGGGCGGCGGGATCGTGTCAATGGGATACATGTCGAAGTATTTGCTCGGCGCGACATAGGGCGTGTGCGGACGGTAGAAGCCGACGGCGAGGTAGAAGGGCTTGTCTTTGTTGGCTTCGAGCAGCTTGATGGCCTCCGTCGCGCCGATGTCGTCAGTCTGCGGCTTGTCGCTCGCGTCATTGAACCAACTGAGCGTGCCGCCGAACTGCCCCGGAGTGAGCGTGATGATCTGATCTTCCACGTCCTTGTCATGGCCGATGGGATTCACGACGTGCTGCCACGAAGGTTTGTCATCCATGCCATCGGTGCCGATCTGCGTGGGCACGCCGTAGTGGTAAAGCTTGCCGACGCGCGCGACGTAATAGCCGCGCTGCTGGAAAAACTGCCCGACCGTGATCGTGTCCGGGATGGCGTCGCGGAAGTTTTTGCCGTTGTTCAGCGAGGTGGTGACATTGGGCCGACGGCCCGTGAGGAACGAAGCGCGGCTTGGATTGCACAGCGGGAACTGGCAGTAAGCGCGATCAAATCTCACGCCACGCGCTGCGAGCTTGTCGATGTTCGGCGACTTCACGATGCCGTGCCCGTAGCTGCCGAGCGCGACGCAGAGATCGTCTGAGACGATGTGCAGCACGTTGAACGACGTGGCGGGGTTCACTTTTTGCGCCGATGCAATGAATGGGATGCATGCGACAAGGGATAGGATCAGGGTGCGACTGGACATGGGGCAGATGAACGCCCACACCTCTGGAATCTTGCGATGGTTAAGTTGGGTGAAAATGGAGCGCCGCGACCCTATCGCAGACGCTCCTATTTTTGAGATCCAGTGAGGATCACGAAGGCTCGCCGGTGATGAGGACGGTGGCTCCGGGGATGGCTCCTTCTTTGGGGAACGCGCCGCCCATCTTGGCCTTCATGCCTTCGATCATGGCGATCACGCGGGCGCGGCTGTCCTTGAGGTTGATGCGCGAGCTGGCGTCCTTGAGGCCGGCGGCGGGATTGAGGCAGCCGATGCTGGAGATGTAGCCGTGATCGTGATGGCAGGGATGGATGAGAATCCAGGAGCGCTTGCCGGTATCCATCAAGAGCAAGCCGGGGAGCGGGGAGCCTTCCTTGGCGTAGTTGTACGTTTTGTAGCTCTCGCCTGCGTGGATCGAAAGCCTGTACTGACCTGCTTCGATGCGGCGATGTCCGGAGATGCCGGTGCTGGTGTTGTCACTGGGGCCGTTGCGCTCGACGATCTGTCCGCCCAGATCGTGGACGGCCTCGCCGTTCCAGTAGCACTGGTAATCACTCACGGTGCGCGCGAATGAAAAGTCGGGGCTTCTCTTCTCCTCGCGGATGCGCTGGATGAGGATGCAGAAACCTTTGGCAGGAATCTTGACGGATGCGGCCGTGATTTCGGCGGGGGTTTTTTTCGAGAAGAGATTCGAGAGAATGCCCCTGGTCGCGTCCGCAGGCGCGTGTTGTCCAGGGAGGTTGTCCTTCCAGCGATTTAGGAAGGGCGTGGGATCGATCAAATCTTTGCGCCGCATGAAGGGCCGGCCGTTTGGCGCTTTCTTGCCTGCCTCAGCGGATGTCGTGAGGGAGCCGTGCGCGGTTTTGTCGTACAGCTCAAGATGCAGCATGTCGCTGGGGACTTGGATGCCTTCCAGGTGACCGACGCGCGCGATGGGCTGGCCGGCGGTGATGCGGTCGCCCTCGCGCACATGAGCGGACTGCTGTATCTCGCCGTAACGCGCGATGAAGGTGCCGTGATCCACCTCGAGCGCATAGGTGCCCTGGTAAAAATAGGAGGGGCCGCGCACGACGATGCCGTCGGCGATGGCGTGGATGGTGGTGCCCGCCGGGAAGTAGAGATCACATGCGGCGTGAGCGCGGTTGCCTTTGCGGTTGGCCGCAAAGCTTCGCGGGGCGCTCGTCCAGCTCGCAGACGGAAGAGTGGCGAAGGGGAAGAACTCGCGGCCCGATGGTGTCTGCGCATCTCCACTGCCGCTGACGACGGCGAGGAGCTCTCGCCAGGTGCGCCCGCCGACGTCGATGATGCCGTCGGACTTTGTGAGGAAGCGGCTTTGGAAAGCGATGATGGCCCGCACCGTGGCGGAGTCCTTCGCTTTTGGCTCGATGATGCCATTGATCGCGCCGGGATCGACGGCGGGCGTGCCCAGTATCATCGCTGCGCTGCGCAACATGGACTGCACGGTTTCAACATCGTCTTTCTCATTGCTCGCGCCCCTTTCCGCGCTGCCCACCGAGGCGCTGATCTTCCAGCCCTTCGGCGTGGCGGCGGCTGCTTTGGAGACGCTGGGCAGCGCGGGGCCGGTTCCGGTTTTGGTGATGCCAGGCTCGATGACCTCGAGGCCGGTGTTGAAATCCTTGTCCGGCACCTTGAACCCGCCGCCAATCTCAAACGCGGCCATCGCGAAAAAGAGGCCGCGCAACTGGCCGACGTTGTCGATGGTCTTGTCGTCGTTGAATAGTTCGAGCTTTTTATTGTGGGCGATGCCCATGCGCTTCGCGACAAAGAGGGCGTACCCGGTCGGATCATTGGCGTCGTTTCCCGCGATGGAGCCGACGGTGTCGCTGGTGGGCGCCCAGCGCGAGAGGATGTCGATGATGGTCCGCAGCTTGTGGGTGAGGAAGTAGGCGCGCAATTGCAGGATGCCAGCGCGCACTCCGTAGGCCGGATCGGTGAAGACGGCGTGCCCGCGCGAGTCCGTTTTCGAGCGCTTGCCACCGGCGTCCATCCAGGGATCGCTGGTGTTCTTCACGTTGAGGTAGTTGTTGTTCTTGATCCCGGTGGGTGTGGTGGAGGGCATGGTGATGTGTGGTGAGAGTTGCGGCGCGCACGCTGTCGGATGCGCGGACAGGCGTGGTTTACGATGCACTGCCGTGTATCTTTCGGCCCGGATTCCGCTGCCTGAGAGGAGTCTTGCGGGAATTGCCTCGAATGGTATAAATGCATGCATGGATGGTTTTCTTGACCCGCGCAGCGACTTGGTTTTCCGCAGGATTTTCGGCGAGCACCCCGACATCTTGTGCAATTTTCTCAATGCGATGCTGCCGCTGGAATCGCCCATCGTGAGCGTGGAGTATCTGCCCATCGACCTGATGCCGCTGCTGCCGGTTTACAAACGCGGCATTGTTGATGTGCGCTGCATGGATGAACAGGGGAGGCAGTTTATTGTGGAGATGCAGATGCAGTGGACGGCGGCATTCCTGCAACGGGTGCTCTTTAACGCGAGCCAGGCTTATGTGAAACAACTGGAGCAAGGAGAGAGCTTTGAACTGCTCCAGCCCGTCATCGCCCTGTGCCTGCTGGATGACAAATACGTCCACGACAACGACGAGTTCTATCATCACTACCGCATCGTGAGCGCGGGGCAGCCGCAGCGTCGTATCGAAGGGCTGGAGTTTGTGTTCGTGGAGTTGCCCAAGTTTCGTGAGACAAAACCAGTCGAGGCGCGTCGTGTGCGCTGGGCGTGGCTGCGCTTCCTGCGTGATGCCAGCGATGCGGGCAAGGCCGGGCATCAGAGCATGGAGAGTTTTGAGCGTGAGACTGGAATCAACAAGGCGCTCACCGATGCGATGCGGCTGGCGCGTGAGAGCAATTTCAGCCCTGCGGAGCGCAATGCGTATGACCGGTTTTGGTTTGCCGTGAGCACCGAGCGCACCCTCATCGAAGGGAAGACCAAGGAAGCCTTGGCGCAAGGCTTGGCGCAAGGCTTGGCTCAAGGCTTGACGCAAGGCAAAGCCGAGGGCGCACAGCTCGCGCTGGAACGTGCATTGAAAAACATTATCGCCGCGGGGATCAAAGAAGACGAAGCCAAGACTCTGCTTGGAATGGAGTGAATAGATTCGGTCTGCCGTGATCCCGCGCCAGCTCACTCCGTCACCTCGACAGGCAGGCCGTGATACTCGCGGAAGCGCTTGAATCCCACCTCGCCCATATAGCGGCGGACGAATTTCTGATCGGCTGTGGCGACATCGGCTATGAGGAAACCGACCACCGCGTTGCTGTGATTTTTCCACACGCCGAAGTCGAGCAGCTTGGCGTTCATGCGAACGTAGTGCTTGATGAGGATGGGCAGGCCCTTGCCATCAGGCTCGAGGCCGGTGACGAGCGTGGACACATCCTCCACGTCATGCACGAGACCGCCGATCTCCTCGGGCGTCACACCGCTGATGCGCACGCCCTCAAAGGGGCTGCGTGACTCGATTTGCACGGAGAGCGCCGCGTTGCCGAACTGCTCGCGCAGGAAATCCACGATCAGCGTGCGCGACGCGGCGGAGTACTCGTCGCCCTGGCTCACGCCGACGGAGCCGAATGCGATGCGGTACTTTGGCTCGCGCGCGCAGAAAGCGAAGATACCGCCCCAAAGGAGGAGCAGCGAGCTGTAGCTGCGCTGGTACTCGGGCAGAATGTAAGAGCGGCCCAGCTCGAGGCCGGGCGTGAGTTTTTGCATGAACTCGGGTTTGAAATTGAACAGTCCGGTGCAGAGCAGCCCCTCGGGTCCGCGCTCCGCGATGATCTCATCGGTGAGGCCGATGCGATACGCGCCGACGACGGCGCGGTCTTTTTTGTTCCAGAGAAAGAGGTGATGGTAGTACTCGTCCTGTGGCGAGACATCGAGCGCTTTGAGCGTGCCGCCGCCAGCGGCGCGAAAGCTGATCTCACGCCCGCGCCCTATCTCGTGCATCACGCCAGGTATCTGCGCGTGACGTGTCATGTAGATTTCGGAGTCGCCATTGCGCAGCAGGCAGGAGTCAGGAGGCAGTCCGGCGATCTCGGCGGCGAGCGCGTCGGGATGGATGGCCTCCGCGACCGGCTCGGCCGCGCGCTGCGGGTCAGCCTTCGCACTAGAGAGCGACGCGGCTGATGCGCGCGGCCTGTTGCCGATGAAGTACGTCGTGACGCGCAGAAAGCGGATCATGTCCTCGTCGTTCTCAAAGCGTTTGAGTCGCACCGGGGGGATGAGCGTGCCCACATGCACGCGCACCGGCACACCGGAGCGGCCGCGGCGCACAAACTCGTGCGGCAGCAACACGGTGCGCAGCGCGGGATGGAGCATCCCGGCGATGTTGAAGAGCCGGCTGTTCCCGCCCTCGATGAAAATGGGCAGCACGCTTGCGCCCGCGCGCCGGATGAGCGCGGCGATGTGCGGCACCCACTCGGGATCAGCGATCTCACCGCGATGCCATTGGTAGTGCGAGACTTTGTTCCCAGGGAAAACGGCGAGCAATCCCCCGCCCTTCAGGTGTTTCACGCTCTCGCGCAACGGCCTGATGTTCTTCGCCGATGGCCCGCTTTTTTGCGTGAAGGGATCGACAAAGATCATGTGCTCCTCGGCGAAGCGCACTTTTTTGAGCAGGTAGTTCGCCATCAGCTTCACGTCTTTGCGGCGGCGGCGCAGCAGATCGCCGAGGATGATACCGTCGAGACCACCGAGCGGATGATTCGACACGACGACGACGGGGCCGGTCTCCGGGATGCGCTGGAGATCGGAGTCCGTCACCTCGTAGGTGCAGCCGAGACCTTCGAGCGTGGAGGAAAAAAAGGTGTCCGCCGTGCCGTGACGCACGACGTGATCATGCACGGCGTTGGCCGCGTCGATGCTAAGCACACGGTTGATCAGCGGCTTGGCCACGGCCATGAGCGCGCGCAAAATCGGATTGGGCACGCGCGCCAGATCAATGAGCGGTGTGTGCTGGGATGAGGCTGGCGGTTGGTCGGACATGCGGCGGAGTCGCCTGGAGGCGCTCTCCGTGGTTGTGCCTTCCGTCTGCCTTCTCTGAGGCGGAATTCAAGCTTTTGTTTTGTGGCTTGCGGCACGGTTGACGGATGCCCTGCGCGCCTTGGCTGCCTTGGCAGCCTTGGTGGAGCCGAGCGTGGGGAAGCAGTGAGCTGGAACATGAAATCAGTGGGAAACCGCTCCGCGTTGTGCTTCACCAGAGGTCTTGCGTCATGGCGCGCGCATGATGACGGCAGGCGATTAGCCGCAACAATAAACACGATGATTGACCCTCGGCGCGAATGTCCTTAGAGTACCGGCTCATGCATGGGATTCCCCCTTCGCCCGCTCGTTTTCTCGCTGTCTTCCTGACAGCGACGGGTTTGTTTTTTCAAACGAGCGCGCGGGCGCTGGAGTCGGTGACCACGCCGGTGGGCGAGCTTTTGAAGGTGCAGGCGCAGGTGCAATCGCGGCTCGACGGTGTGCTGGGCGCGCTCGTCGCGGTGGAGTCGGATGATGGCGCGGCCAGTGGTGTGATCATCTCGGCGGACGGCCTCGTGATGACCGCCGCGCACGTGACGACGGAGCCTGGCAAACGCATCCATGTCATTCTCTCCGATGGCCGCAGGGTGCCGTGCAAGACGCTCGGCCTCGATAAGTCCGCCGATGCCGCGATGATGCGCCTTGATGGTGACCGGCATGACTGGCCCTTTCTCCCGCTTTGCCGCGATGTGACGATGGCGCGGCCAGGCTCTTGGTGCTTCGCCGTCGGTCATCCCGGCGGCTACGACAAAAAGCGCGGCCCGGTTTTGCGCGTGGGCAAGATTTTGAAACAAGCGCCCAACATGCTGCAGTCCGACTGCGTGCTGATGGGCGGGGACTCGGGCGGGCCGCTGCTCAATCTCGATGGCGAGGTGATCGGCATCCACAGCCAGATCTGGGCGGGACGCGATCAGAACATGCACATCTCCGTCACGCCATTCCTGCGCTCATGGGATGACATGAAGAAATCCGAGATCGTACACTCCTGGGGCGTGGGCGCGGGCGGGTGGCTGGGCGTGGCCACGCGCATCTCGGCAAAGGCGGAACTCGAAGTGGCGGTGGTCGCAGTGGAATCTCCCGCCGCGAAAGCAGGCCTCGTCTCAGGCGATGTCATCAAGGCGCTGGACGGTCTGCCGATGTTCGACCAGCCGCAGTTTTCCTCCGAGATCAGCAGCCGCGCTGCTGGTGAGACCATCGCCTTGCGTGTCGTCACCAAGAGTGGCGAGCGTGTCGTCGAAATGAAACTTGCAGCGCGCCCGAAGGACTGACCATGAGCTTGTCCCATATCATTCCAGATGAGAGAGCAGAACATGTCGCGAGACATCGGAGTGCTCAGTGCTCAGTGCTCAGTTCCAAACATGTTTCAACGAGACTGCGCACTGAGCACTCTGCACTGAGCACTGTTTGCCTCTGCATCATCAGTGTCCTTCTCGTCTTTCCCCTCGCAGCGGAACCCACTCCCGATCCCGCCGCCGCCGTGCATGGCATCACGCTCCGCATCGAAAAGAAGAAATCGGGCGACCCAGTTTCATCCGGCATTCTCGCGACATCTGATGGCTATTTCCTCACCAAAGCCAGCGAGACACCGAAGTGGGACGAGCTTCACTTCCGCACCTTCGGTGGCGCAGAGGTCAAAACGCGCGAGGTGCGCCGCGATGCGAGCCTCGACCTCGTGCTCGGCCAGGTCATTGATGCCCAGAAGACCACGGTGACGAGATGGGGCGAAAGCAAATCCATCGCGCTCGGGCAGTGGTTGCTCGCGGCGAAGGATGCGGGGAAGGAAGTGCGCTTTGGCGTGATGAGTGCGACGCGGCGGGCGATCAAGGGCAATGGCGCGGCGATGGGAGTTTACATGGAGGACGCGAAGGACAACAAAGGCGTACGCATTGTCGATGTCGGCACAGACAGTCCAGCGGAGAGCGCGGGCTTGCAGAAAGACGACATTCTCGTCGCCATCGGCGGCCAGATCATTGAGGTGCGGGATCATGTGAAGGAAGCGATAGCCAGCCTTCAGCCAGGTGAGGAGATCGAGATACGCTATCGCCGCAAAGGCAAGGAAGCGAAATGCACGGTGCGGCTTGCCAGCAAAACGAAGATCGAATCCAACTGGTCAGGAGAGGACTACGCCAACGGCGGCATCTCGATCCGCACGGACAGTTTTCCCGAGGTGATCCAGCACGACATCCCCCTCGGCCCAGCGGACATGGGCGGGCCGCTTTTGAACCTCATGGGCCAGGTCATCGGCATCAACATCGCGCGCGTCGATCGCATCACGACCTTTGCGCTGCCCGTCGAGAGCTTCTGGCCCGAGGTGCAAAAGTGGATTGAAGCTGACCGGCATCCGCCGAAAGCCGGGGTGAAATAAAAAGTGGTGCAAGCCGCCAGCTTGCACACTCTTGCGCCACCATGCGCCACACACCGCTCCCTGCCGTCCATTTCACCGACAATCGCAACCGCCTGCGCGCCAAGCTGCCGCCCGGCTCGCTTGTCATCGTCCAGTCAAACGACATCATGCCCACGAACGCGGACGGCACGATGGGCTTTGTGCAGAACAGCGATGTGCTACATCTCACTGGAGTCGATCAGGAGGAGAGCATCCTCGTCATCTTCCCCGACGCGGGCGATGAGCGCACGCGCGAGATTCTTTTTCTGCGCGAGACCTCGGAGCAAATCGCGCTGTGGGAGGGGCAAAAGCTCACGAAGGAGCAGGCAAGCGAGCGCACCGGCATCAAGCGCGTGGAATGGCTCGATGAGTTCGAGGCCATTTTTCGCCCGCTCATGATCCAGGCTCGGAGCGTTTATTTGAACTCCAACGAGCACCCGCGCGCGCGCATCGCGGTGGAGAGCCGCGAGATGAAATTCACGCGCCGCTGTCGCGAGGAATATCCGCTGCATCATTACGAGCGCCTGGCGCCGCTGATGCACGAGCTGCGCAGCATCAAGAGTGAGGCCGAGCTGGGCCTGCTCAATGAAGCCATCCGTATCACCGACGACGGTTTCCGCCGCGTGGCCAGGTTTGTGAAACCAGGAGTCCATGAGTTCGAGATCGAGGCCGAGCTGCTTCACGAGTTTGTGCGCCAGCGCGCCAGCGGCTTCGCGTATCCGCCCATCATCGGCACGGGAGAGAACGCCTGCGTTTTGCACTACGTCACAAACCATGTGCAATGCCAGGACGGCCAGATGCTGCTGCTCGACGTGGCCGCGCGCTACGGCGGCTACAATGCCGACCTCACGCGTACCATCCCGGTGAACGGGCGTTTCACCGAGCGCCAGCGCGCCGTGTATGACGCGGTGCTGCGCGTCTTCCGCGCCTGCAACACGATGCTGCGCCCCGGCGTGATCATCCACGACTACCAAAAGGAAGTCGGCAAACTCATGGAGAGCGAGCTTCTCGGCCTCGGTCTGCTGAAACGCGACGAGGTGGAGAAGCAAGACCCCGACAAGCCGCTGTATAAGAAGTACTTCCCGCACGGCACCTCGCATCACCTCGGCCTCGACGTGCATGACGTGGGCAACACTTGGAAACCCGTCCAGCCCGGCATGGTCTTCACCATCGAGCCGGGCATTTACATCCGCGATGAAAGGCTCGGCGTGCGTCTGGAGAACAACATCCTCATCGGCGCGGAGAAGAACATCGACCTTATGGGCAGCATCCCGATCGAGGCTGATGAGATCGAGGAGCTGATGCGGAACTGACGGCAACTAATGTCCAAAACCGTAAAAGTATCAATTAGCATGGCGGGCACGACGATCGTCGTTCTATTGTTCCTCATGTTCGTTGGCATTGGATTCTATCATGAACACAAATCATATACATGCCGTGAGTGCTCATCACACAGGGATGGCTGGCAGTGGCGATTTGGCGAATGGCCGAGCCCTAGCGTACCATTGGCGAATGCACGATTCGTCACAATCGACAGTGCCGCGTTCAAAAGGATGATGACTTCAGACCACCAACACGATTGGGTTTTCGCAAGAGGTTCGGCTTACTTTTTCGGACAATCAATGGGCTGCTCTTTAGGACAGGGGCGGTCGGTCAATCCCTTCTTGGAACACTACGAGCACAGTCCGAGTTTCCGCGAGCATGTGGATGAATCAATTGGCCGACAACTTCTAACCGAAGCAGATCTTCGCCGTCTGGTGCAAAGTGACTTCAAATCGCATGACACAGATCATTTCATCGACGCTTCTGCCGAGAAATTGGGAAGACGGCTCATCGGAGATTATGAGACTAAATACTGACCTGCCTATTGTGGCAGACGATCTTCAATCACGCATGGCTGCCGACCTCGCCGAGATTGGGCGCACGCACATGCCGTTTGGGAAGTTTGGTCCGGCGAGTTTTCCTCCGCGTGGCATTCCGATCTATGACCTGCCTGCGGAGTATCTGATGTGGTTCGCGAACAAAGCTGGGTTTCCGAAGGGCAGGCTCGGGGAGTTGTTGCAGATGGTTTACCAAATGAAAGCCGATGGCTCCGACACCGCCTTCGATGTCTTCCGCAAAAGAGCCGGAGGCAAAACCCCGCTGCGCGAGCCGAGGAAGCGGAGCTTCAATCTCGAAGGCCCGCAGCCGGAGATTCCGTTTTGAGCGGAGGATGCTGGATGATCTACCCCTCAAGCCAATGCAAAGCGATTGCACATGCGAGGACGATGACCATGATCACGATTGTCGCGGTCATCCCGATGGCGTACCAAAAGCGAAGCGTCTGCTTCTCGTCGGGAGAAATGCCAACGCGCGAGGATTCCGTGGTGTGCTTCCAGGCATCGTAAGGCCACCAAAACAGGTCGAGCAGAGCTGATAGAAGCGGGTCGAGCATGGTTTGTTGGTCGAACAGCACGCTCTGAAACAAAAGTGCAGGCTTGTGCCGGGGCGTGTTTCTCGGCATCAGTTTTTCAGGAGATCGAGCGGAAGTCGAGACGAATGTTTGGTCGCCTCAGGATTGCGGCCCGCTATTCATGCTGGAACGCTCCAACAGCTCGCCCGCCCTTGGACTCAGTGCTTCCCGGCACGCACCTCGGCCACGAACTCGGCCATCAGGTCCATGGCTTTATCGAGCTGGTCGGGGTCGGTGGCGTAGCAGCAGCGGACGAAGCCTTCGCCGGCGCTTCCAAAGGCGTTGCCGGGGACGACGGCGACGCTTTTGCTTTCGAGCAACTTGATGGCGAACTCTTTGCTGGTGAGGCCGCTGGTTCTGATCTCGGGGAAGACGTAGAAGGCGCCGCCGGGATTGAAGCAGTGCAGGCCCATTTCATTGAGCCGCCTGACGACGAGATTGCGCCGCTGCTCGTAGCTCACGCGCATGTCTTCGTAGGCGGTGGCGCCGAGACGCAGGGCCTCGAGGCCGGCCATCTGGCTCATGATGGGCGCGCAGAGCATGCAGTATTGGTGGATTTTCATCATGGCCTCGCGCAGCGGCGAGGGCGCGCAGGCGTAACCGAGGCGCCAGCCGGTCATGGCGAAGGCTTTGGAGAAGCCGTGCAGCAGGACGGTGCGCTCTCTCATGCCGGGAAATTCGACGATGCTCTTGTGCTGGCGGTCGTCGTAGAGCAGCTCGCAGTAGATCTCGTCGGTGAAGCAGAGCAGGTCGTGTTTCACGCAGAGCGCGGCGATTTTCTCCAGTTCGTCGTGCGGCATGATGCCGCCGGTGGGATTGGTGGGGAAATTCAGCGCGATGACCTTGGTGCGCGGCGTGATGGCTTTCTCGACATCGGCGGCCATGAGCGCGAATTCATTCTCCTCGCGCGTCTGCACGGCGACGGGGACGCCGTAGGCCATCTTGATGCTGGGGCTGTAGCTGACGTAGCAAGGCTCGTGATAGATGACCTCGTCGCCCGGATTCAAGACAGCGCGGAATGCGATGTCGAGCGCCTCGCTGACGCCGACGGTGACGAGGATCTCGCTCTTGGGATCATAGGTGACGCGGAACTGTTTCTCGACATAGGCACTGATGGCGACGCGGAGGGATTCGAGGCCGAGGTTGGAAGTGTAGCTGGTCTGGCCTTTTTCGAGTGAGCGGATGGCGGCCTCGCGGATGGGCCATGGCGTGGGTTTGTCAGGCTCGCCCACGCCGAGGGAGATGACATCGGTGCGGCCGATGACCAACTCGAAGAAGTCGCGGATGCCGGAGCGCGGGAGATCGCGGATGTGTTGCGAGATTTTGCTGTCGTAGTCCATGAGTCAGTGCGTGTGGCTGGGAGTGAGCCGGACTTATGGAGAAACCAGGAGCCGATCCTGCTGCGGCCCTGCATTGACGATGAAACCGCCGTCTTTGTACGCCTTGAGCTGGAAGAGCGTGGCCGTGGAGAGCACTCCGCCGAGGGTGCTGAGCTTTTCGGATACGAAACTCGCGACGTCGTAGAGATCCTTGCCTTCCACCACCACCGCGAGGTCGTACCCGCCGCTCATTAGAAAGCAATCACGCACCT
Source organism: Verrucomicrobiaceae bacterium (assembly GCA_031425215.1). Lineage (GTDB taxonomy): Bacteria > Verrucomicrobiota > Verrucomicrobiia > Verrucomicrobiales > Verrucomicrobiaceae > JANPIW01. Next base: position 21,081 of record JANPIW010000545.1, on the reverse strand, counting down.
GCTCGCACTGCGAGATGCGCCGCGCGAGCCGGTCAAATCCACCATCAGCCTCCGGCGTGATGCGCACCTCGATGAGCGCGGTCACGCCCGTGTGACCCGCCTTTTGACGGTCCACAACAGCCTGGTAGCCGAGGATGGTTCCGTTTTTCTCCGCCTCAGCAATGCGCGTGGCGACCTCGGCCTCCGTGATGCCAAGAGTGCGCGCGAGATCGGCGTGGCTGCGCTTCGAGTCGGCGTGAAGGAGAGCGATGAGTGGATCGACCATGATAGTGGGGGGCGGGTGGAAAGAGCGCGGATAGTGCCTCATCAAGCGCGCGCCGTCATTTGGTTTCATTGATGAAAGTGGGATGACGGCGGCGGCTGTGGCTGAAGGAGTGATTGCGGCAAAAGGGGAGTTACTGAGGAGCTTCCATGGCACGAATCATTGCTGAATTAGCACGATAATCAATAAAAACTAGATATTCACCTTGCCTTTAACCTTCTTGAAATTATAATTTCCGCAGAATAACCACACCCCATGTCTCCACTTCCCCCACTGTTTATCCGGTCAAAGCCCCTTTCGGGAGCGCTTGCCAGCCTCTTCCTGTTCGGAACCGGGCTGGGCTGGGCGCAGGGTCCGATCAATCAGGGGCTGCCTCCCGGTGGTCCGGGTGCGGCTGATCCGGGGGCTGGTGGTGGTGCGGGAGCTTTCCAAGTGCCGGTCAGTGACACGGCGCTGATCAAAGTGAATTTCACGAACTCGCCCGTGCAGGCGATCATTCCTTTTTACCAGCAGCTCACGGGGAAGAAGATGATTCTGGATTCGTCTCTGCAAGGAGAGTCTCTCCGCATCCTCGGGCCTAAGCCCATGCAAAAAGAAGAGGCCATCATGTTCGTCGAGGCATCACTGCTGCTGAACGGCTACGCGATCATCCCGCAGGGAAATGACACCGTGAAGCTCATCCATCACTCCGGAGGCAAGAGTCCGGGTGCTGAGGGCTTGCCGGTTTTCAATTCAATCGGTGATCTACCCAAGGGCGAGCAGATCGTGCATTACGTCATGCCGCTGGAGCACATCTCGCCGGACGAGGCGGCCAAGGCATTCCAGCAGGTGATCAAACTGCACAGCTACGGCGCGATCCATCCGGTGAACAACTCCTCCGCGATCATCATCACCGAGAACACCACTACGATCCGCAGCCTCTTCGACATCGCCCAAGTCATCGACGTGCCGCCAGCGGAGATCGCCAATGAGATGATCAAGCTGGAGCGTTCTGACGCCGAGAGCATCGCGGAGATCATCAACGAGATCTACGAGGAGAAAGAGAAGAGCGACTCAGCTCCGCAAGCTGGCAACACACCGAATCCACAAGCAGTCGCCATGAACAACGGCCAGCCGCAGAATCCAAATGCGCGCGGTCCCGCAGTGGCAAACGCCAACGGAAGCTCAGCGACCGCCGACACAAATCCGACCGCTGCGAAGGTGAAAGTGATCCCGTATCGCCGCACGAACCAACTCCTGGTGATCGCGCGGCCCGTCGATATCGCCTACATCAAGGGACTCGTCGAGAAGCTCGATCAGCAAACCGACAGCGTGACCTTTCTGAAGAAGAAGCTCAAGTACATGGCCGTCACGGATTTCCTCTCCGTCGCTTACAAGGCGCTGGCAAAGGACACGGACATCCAGACCGACGACGGCGATGCACCGAGCAGCGGCGGATCGCGTCCGCGGCTCAGTCGTTCCTCAAACACCGCATCAACGGATGCGGGTCGCTCGCAGCAGAACAACAATTCCTCCCAGCAAAATCAGTTCGGCAATTCGCAAGGCGGCTCCTTCGGCGGTTCGAACTCCTTCTCAAACTCCAACCGCTCCATGCTCGACGATCCTGACTCAGCGGGCACTCCGGAGTCCATCATCGTGGGCCGCACCTTGCTCATCGCCGATCCGCACTCGAACAGCCTCATTGTCTCCGGCTCGCCCGAGCACATCAACATGATCGACAAGCTGATCCTGGAAATGGATACGCGGCCACAGCAGATCTACATCTCGACGGTCATCGGCCAGTTGAATTTGAGCGACGAATACGACTACGGCTTCGATTTCCTCCAGCTCCTCAATGACTTCACGCTGCGCCAGGTGCGCGAGGTATCGATCACCAACGACACATCAACGAGCACCACCAACGACGCGACTGGCAACACCGTCACGACCGACAGCACGGGCACCACGACTGCTACAGCCACTGGTTTGTCAGGCATCAACGGCACCACCGGTTCCTCGAGCGACACCACAGGATCGAGCGGCCTGACGAACACAGCTACATCGCTCGTTGGAACGGCGGCCGGGTTAATTGAGACACCGTTGAATCTGAAAAACTTTAACTGGAGCCAGCTCAACCTCTACGGGCAGATCGGCAGCCTGGCGAAGTACGTCCACCTCATCGAGCAGGATAAAAACTTCAAAGTGCTCTCGCGCCCGAGCGTTTACACCCGCAACAACACCAAGGCCGTGATCTCCTCCGGCCAGCGCATCGCCGTGCCGACGAACATCCTCTCCAACGGCGGCGGCGGAAACAACATCGCCTCCACCAGCGCCAGCATCGACTATCGCGACGTGGTGCTGAAGCTCGAGGTCATCCCGCTCATCAATTCCGACGACGAGGTCACCCTCCGCATCGCGCAGCTCAACGACAACATCGTCGGCACGCAGACCATCTCGGGCAACACCATCCCCACCATTGGCACTCAGGAGCTGAACACAGAGGTCACTGTGAAGAGCGGCTCCACCGTCGTACTCGGCGGCCTCATCACCGAGCGCGAGGGCACGAATGCCAAGGGCACCATTTTCCTGCGCCGCATTCCGATCATCAAACATCTCTTCGGCACCACGCAGAAATCCAAGAACCGCGAGGAGCTGCTCATCTTCATCCAGCCCCAGATCATCAAACAGATCGATCCGCTCGAAAAACCCAACCAACTCGAAGCTGGTCGCTCCCGCGTGTTCGAGGAGTCGCTGAACTTCGCCGGCGAAAACCGCACCGTCCGCCGCGCCACACCCGTCCGCTGAATCAGAAATTGAAAATCCCAATTCCTCATGAGCCACACATCCCCACCCCCAGCTCATCCCATCCAGCCCTATGCCGACGCATTGCAGCACGAGCATGAGGACAACCTCAACGCTGGCCGCACCACCCGCATCACCGGCCTGCTGCGCTCTCATCAGAAACCGCTGCGCGAAACCGCAAGAGTGGTCGTATCCCGCTCTGCCGGTCCCGCCGTCCCCTTCGCCGTCGAGCCATAAAGTCGAGCAACCCGCCGGGTTGCTCGCTCTGCTCCTCATCAAAAAGCGCCGTCCCCACCACAACCATGCCTGCTCGCGCCCCAAACTCTAAAAAGTTAAGCTTTCCCAAACATTCGTCTTTCCAGATAGCCATACATGGAATACAATCACTATAATTATCATCACAAAGAGCAAATACAAAGCCCAGCCCACCGTCTTCCTACTGCGACCCTGCCGCCCCACTGAGCACTTAAAACTGAGCACTTAGCACTCCCTCCTCCTCCGCCCCCATGCTTCACCTCATCGACAAACTCCTCACCTCCTCCGGCGTCGCGGACAACCCCGCCGTCGCTCAGGCCATTGAGGAAGCGTGCTACAACCAGACGTCGTTCATCGACGCCGTCCTGGATTGCGAAGGCGTGTCCGAGCGTGATTTCCTCATGTGCGTCTCGCAGACCATGGACCTCCCCTGGTGGGAAGGCGGCGGCGAGAAACCCGTCGAGCCAGCCTTGCGCCGCCATCTGCCCGCCGAGATCGCATTGCGCCACCGACTCCTCCCCATTGCCATCGACGAGAAAAAACAACCCATCAAAGACGGCGAGCAAGCACCGCTCGAAAACGCCGAGGACGAAAAGCCTGCGCTCCACATCGCAACATGCGATCCCTTGAATCTCGTCGTCCGCCAGCGAGTAGCATCCAGCATCGAGCATCCAGTAGTCTGGCACATCGGCCAGCGTACACGCATCGTCGAGGGCCTGCAAAAACTCTATGGCCTCGGTGCCGACACGTTTGAAAAAATCCTGCGCGGTCGCGCCGAGTGGGTCGCTGAAGAATTGAGCGACGAAGTCACCGTGCTCGACGAACCCGAAGACGAGGAAGCCTCCGTCGTGCGCTTCGTGAATCAAATCATCCGCCGCGGCATCGAGCAGCGCGCCACCGACATCCACGTCGAGCCGCAGCACGATCGACTCCGCATCCGCTACCGCATCGATGGCCGCCTCGAAGAGCTGCCCGTGCCCGACAAAATCAAACAGCTCCAATCCTCCGTCATCGCGCGCCTCAAAATCATGGCCCGCCTCGACATCGCCGAGAAGCGCCTGCCGCAAGACGGACGCATCAATTTGGAAATGGACGGCTCACCCATCGACGTCCGCGTCGCCACCATCCCGTCCGTCGAAGGCGAGAGCGTCAGCCTCCGTCTCCTCGGCCAGCAGCAGGTCACACTCAAAACACTCGGCTTCAACGGCATCATCCGTCCCGTGATCGACGAGCTTTTGAAGCTCCCCAACGGCATCATCCTCATCACCGGCCCCACCGGCTCCGGCAAATCCACCACACTCTACGCCTTCCTCTCGCAGCTCAATCAAACGCATCGTCGCATCGTCACCATCGAGGATCCCGTCGAGTACAAAATCCCCGGCGTCCTCCAGATCGCCGTGAAGCCCGAGATCGGCCTCACCTTCGCCACCGGCCTGCGTAGCATTCTTCGTGGCGATCCCAACGTCGTCATGGTCGGAGAAATGCGCGATCTCGAGACCACCGAGATCGCCGTGCGCGCCGCGCTCACCGGCCACCTCGTCTTCTCCACGCTGCACACAAACGACGCCATCGGCGGCATCACTCGCCTCGTCGATATGGGTGTCGAGCCCTTCCTCGTCGGCAGCGCCGTGCGCGCCTTCTTCGCGCAGCGCCTCGTCAGAAAACTCTGCCCGCTCTGCCGCTATCCCGCCGACATCGAGCACGACTATCTCGAATCCATCGGCTTCCCCACCGATGCCCCCGGCGTCATCATGCGCGGTCGCGGGTGCGAAGCCTGTCGTGGCTCCGGCTACCAAGGCCGGCTCTCCATTTATGAAGTCGTGCTCATGACCGAAAAACTTCAGCACCTCATCAACACCCGCGCGCATCCCGCCGAGTTGTTCAAGCAAGCCCTCCGCGACGGCTACATCCCCATGCGCGGCTACGGCTTCCTCAAAGTCCTCGATGGCGAGACCACCATCGAAGAAATCCTCTCCGTCACCGCCGCCGAGCGCGACTTCCACGAACACGAAATCACCGCCCCGCAAGCCAGCCGCCTCTCCCTCGCCGCCGCATAACTGAGCACCAAGCACTTGTAATTCCATGCCCGCCTTCCTCTACAGCGCCCACGGCCCCACCGGTCTCATCACCGGTGAGCTATCCGCTGCCGATCGCACAGAGGCATTCACCATTCTCGGCAAACAAAGACTCCAACCCTTCAAACTCGAGCAAGCAGGCGAAAAGAAAGCCGCCAAATCTGGAGCAACCGCGCCCGTCGCCACCAGCAAAACAAAATCAGATGCGGCTGCGGCATCTGATCAACCCATCAAACTCAAGCTAGCCCAGATCGTGATGTTCACTGAGGAACTCTCCGACCTCCTCACCGCAGGCATCCAGCTCGAGCCAGCGCTCGGCACCATGGAGAAGCGCCGCGAACTCTCCGGCGTCAAAACCCTCGCCAGCGCGCTGCGCGGAAAACTCCGCGACGGCATGAGTTTCTCCAAAGCTGTCGCCGCCACGTCACCCAGCTTCGGCGGATTATATTGCGCCCTCGCAGCAGCCGGCGAAGCCAGCGGCTCGCTTCCAGCGATTCTGAAACGCCAGGCCATCTACCTGAAATCACTCCAAGCCCTGCGCGGCAAAGTCCTTTTCGCACTCATCTATCCCGCCTTCCTAGTCGCCGCCGCAGTCGGAGTAACATTGCTCTTCGTCGTCTATCTCATCCCCAAACTAACCGAGATGCTCGCCGAGACAGGCACGGCCATGCCCCTCGGCGCGCAGATCATCCTGGCCGTCAGCGACTTCCTCAAAGCCACCTGGTGGCTCGTCGCCATCGCGAGCTTCCTCGGATGGGGCGCGTTCAAAGCCTGGCGCGCGCGCCCCGAATCCCAAATCCCCTGGTCACGCTTCACCCTGCGCCTCCCGCTCTTTGGCTCCGTCCTCAAATCGCGCTTCTACGTCCAGTTCCTCGAAACGCTCGCCAACCTCCTCACCAGCGGCCTGCCGATGAATCACGCGCTGCAACTCACCCAGCAAGCCACCGAGAATCCCTTCCTCCGCAGCGAACTCAGCGAAGTCATGAAAAACGTCGGCGAAGGCGTCGCACTCTCCCGCGCCATGGATCGCGCCGGCCACTTCCCGCCGCTGCTCCTCGACATGGTTTCCGTCGGCGAGCAAACAGGCAAACTCGGCGAAGCCCTCAGCAAAGCCGCCGAACGCTTCGACCGCGAACTCTCCAAGACCATCGAGAAAATGAGCGCCCTAGTCCAGCCCGCCATCATCTGCCTCATGGCCGGTCTCGTCGGGACGATGGCTTACTTGATGGTCACAACCATTTTCCAGGCCATGTCTGGGATCAAATAACCAAAGTGCTCAGTGCTCAGTGCTCAGTTCTAGGTCAAAACCAACATCACCTCAACTTAGCACTGAGAACTAAGCACTTAGCACTCCGAAACTCACAACCTACCCAAACACCATGAAACTCCACCTCATCAAAACCCGCCGCACCAGAGCCTTCACCCTCGTGGAAATGATGCTAGTGCTCGGCATCATCGCCCTCCTCGTCGGCGCAGGTGCCGTCATGTTCACCGACGTCCTCGGCAGCGGACGCAAAGGCCGCGCCAAAGCCGACATCAGCACGCTCACCTCCGCGCTGCGCAACTACGAAGCCGACAACGGTCTACTCCCCAGTAGCGAGCAAGGACTCAACGCCCTCGTCGAGAAACCCTCCGGTCGCGGAGTGTCCAACAGTTGGGCACCCATCCTCAAGAAGCTCCCGAACGATCCCTGGAAGAACCCATATCAATACCGTCGCCCCGGCTCCCGCGACAAAGGCGGCTTCGATCTCTACTCCTCCGGCCCCGACGGCCAGCCCGACACTGGCGACGACATCGGCAACTGGGATCTGTGATCAGAAATCCGAATGACGACATCAGAATGACGAATGGAATTCCAGTGAGCGCATCTTCAGACCGTAGGACGGGTTTGTCCGGCGCGAGCAATGAATTTTGCTCACCGGATTCCCTTCGCCGGACTACCCGTCACGCTGTGCGTCCGTCCGCAGAAAACCATCCCCTCCCGCCAGCACGTCCAAACCAGGCGGGTAGTTCTGCAAGCTCACCACTCGTATCATCAACCGTTCCTCCTACAGAACACACCCGCCCTACGTCCCGCTCCCCGCATTCGTCATTCGTCATTCGTCATTCCGGCTTCACCCTCGTCGAAGTCCTCCTCGCCCTCGGTCTCGCCATGCTCATGCTCGGCGTCGCCGTCTTCTCCATCACCGCGCTCAACGACAAAAACCGACTCCAGAAATCCGCCGCCACCATCGAGCAAACCGCGCGCGAAGCCCTCATGGAAGCCATCGCGCAATACCATCCCGTCATCCTCGCCCTCGACGGCAGCTTCGGCGGCATCGACGGCGAATCCGCCCGCATCGAAGTCAAACGCGCCGGAGAAAAAAACTTCCGCCCCGCCAAAAAAGACGAGACCTGGGAATTCAGCCCCACCGGAATCTGCGAACCCATCGAACTCCGCCTCACCAGCCCCTCCGGCACCATCGAGATCAGCTTCGATCCCCTAACTGGCTGCGCCCGGAAGAAAAACATCATCGTGAACGGCTGAGATGAAACTCCACTTCACATCACCCAATCGCAGACAGGAGAATAGGTCCTATTCGTCCTATAAGACCTATCTCCGCGCCTTCGTCCTCCTGGAGGTCGTCCTAGCCCTCGCCATCTTCTCCACCGTCGCCGTCGGCATGACCAACGCCATCAACCAGATGGCCAAGAGCGCACGCACATCCCGCCAGGAATCCCAAGTCATCCGCGTCCTCGAATCCGTCCTCGCCGAAGTCTCCCACCAGCCCGAGCTGAAACCCAAAAGCTTCTCCTTCCCCGTCACCGACGACCGCATCGGCTCCTCCGCCAGCATCAGCAAGATCAAGCTCATCACCAAAAACAAAGCCGAGCTTGACCACATGTTTCTCATCCAAGCCCAAGCCTGGTTCCAGGACGGCACCCGCCAAGCCATGAAGCGCAACATGGAAACCTATGTCTATTCACCCAACAGCCCACAGTAACCGCGCTCGTATGAGCAGGGCCGGCGGCTTCACGCTGCTGGAAGTCATCGCCGCCATGGCGTTGATCGGCCTCATTGTCGGCGGCGTTTACAGTGTCGGTGCCGCCACCGTCAAACTCGGCGCGTCCATGAACGCCTCGCGCATCTTCGAAACCCGCATCACCAACTTCGTCACCGCCTGGCGCGAGTATCTCGAAACCCTCCCCGCCGGCATCACCTTCTCCGCCAAAGACGGCAAGCTCTTCATCGAAAACGGCACCGTCCCCTTCGCCTGGACACGCGCCGTCCGCCGCGCCGACGCCGTCGAGTTCGCTGTCGCACCCAGCCCCACCAACAACGGAGGCGACTTCCTCGTCCGCCATCTCAAAAAGCCCCAGCGCCCCACTGCCCCCGACGAATTCAAACTCGTCGCCGAACTCCCCCTCCTCGAAAACCTCCGCGCCATGGACTGGCAGTTCTACGAGCCATTGAAAAAAGAATGGACCAACACCTGGGACGCCAAAAAGCGCCCCACACCTCCCCTCTACATGCGCATGAAATTCTCCTTCCTCAACGACCCCCGCGAACACGAACACACCTTCTGGGTCGCCAACGACCTAGTCACGCCCCAAAACCCCCAACAACCCGCCCCCGGCCAATCCCAACAAATCCCCTCACCAAGACTCACCAACAAAGCACTCAGCACTTTCCCACTCCGCCCATGAACCTCCGCACAACCACCACCACTCGACGCACGAAAGGCTCCGCCCTGATCGCCGTCTTCTGGCTCATCGCCGTCCTCGGCATGGTGGTCTTTGCCGGCGTGAAGATGCTCGCCACCGATTCCCAATACGCCAAGCAAACCCGCGGCCGCATCTACGCCAAACGCTACGCCGAGATGGGCCTCGCCGTCGGACAACATCCAGCCATCACACCCGACGAACCCTTGCTCCGCTACAGCAGTCCCGAAGGCGGCAGCTACTCAGTCTCACTCACCGCCGAGGAAGCGCGGTTCAACATCAACGCGCTCATTCAGAATCCCGACAAAGCCTTGCTCAAGCGCATCTTCGCGCGCTGGAACATGAAACCCGAGTTCGCATCCGCGCTCATGGACGCGCTCAAGGACTGGGTCGATCCCGATGAACTCGTCTCACTCAACGGCGCGGAAAAACGCGATTACGAAAAGGAAGGACTCGAAGGCATGCCCTTCAATCGTCCCTTTAAAGACCTCGATGAAATGCTCTTCGTGCGCGGCATGGAAGCCGTCAACGCCATGGTCCCCGGCTGGCGCGAATGGTTCACCGTGCATGGCGATGGCCGCATCGACGTGAACGACGCGCGCGAAGATCTCATCAGCGTCCTCGCCGATGTGCCCATGGAACGCATCGCCCCGCTCTCACGCTTCCGCCTCGGCATGGACGGCGCGAAGTACACGAAAGACGACCAGCGCCTCACCTCCGCCGTGCAGGTCGCGCAGATGCTCGGCGTCTTCCAGCCGCAGACCGTCGCGCTGTTGAATCAATGGGTGCAGTTCGCCGGACCGATCCGCCGCATCGAAAGCGTCGGCACCATGGGCGATGCGACACGCAAGCTGGTGGTCATCACCCAGAACAACCGAATCCTTTGGAGAGGAGAGTTACCGAATCATGGCTAAAACCAAACAACGCACCGAGCTGCTGCTGCCCGGCGACACCGGCTGGACCTTGTGGTCCGGCCCCGAGCACGGCGCGCTCACACGCGAGCATGTCTTCGATGGCGACGGCACCTTCGCGCGCGACGCGCAGCGCCACGTCCTCGCCGTCCCCGCCGCCAGCACCTGGGTGCTCCCCGCGTGGCTCAAAGGCGATGTCGAACACCTGCGCGACATGGCCATGCTCCACGTCGAGCGCCTCGGCATCCGCTGCACCGGCGCCGTCACGGATCTCCAAGTCAACCGCATCGCCTCCGACGATGCCGCGCATCTCGCCTGCATCATCGCGCTCAAAGACGCGCCCGCCCCGCTCGCATCGCACACGCGCCTCCCCGGCGAAGTCGCCATCAGCGCCGCCTGCTACGCGCTGCCCGAAGACGCCATCACGATCTGGCGCGAACTCGGTAAGCTCGTCATCGCCATCACCAGCGGCCCGCAGCTCATTTATTTCTCACCGCTCTCATCGCAGAAACTCGACAACATTGCGCTCGGCGAGATTAACAACATCTGCATGCAGCTTGGCTTCCAGCGAGTGCTCAGCACACTCGACAAAGTCGTGCTCTGGATCGAGGACGGCGATCTCTCCTTCGTCGCCCGCATGACCGGTGTGCAGGCCGAGCGCGCCGAAAAACCCGTACCCAATCTCCCCACACGCGGCTGGTCCGAGCTGATGCCCGCCGATCTCATCGCCGCGCGCGCGCGTCAGCAAAAGAGCGCGCGCACCCGCCTCCTCGCCCTCGGCGCAGGCGCGCTCGCAGCCGTCGCGCTCGCGTTCGTCATCGGCATGACCATCATCGCCACGAAGGAAAAAGACGCCCTGCTCGCCAAAGTCGCCCAGCTCGCCCCGCGCGCATCGAAGGTCGAATACCATCGCAAAAGCTGGGAAGAAGTCGCCAGCGCAGTCGATCCCAAGCGCTTCCCCATGGACGTGCTCCTCCGCTGCATGGAATCCAAAGTCGCGCCCGAGGTCATGCTCACGCTCTTTGAAAACTCACCCGACAAAGTCGTGCTCCAAGGCCGCGCGCCCTCGTCATCCATCGCGCTGCAATACATGCAGGAGATCAAAAACTCCGAGTCGCTCACCTCCTTCGCCTGGGACGGCCCGCCGCCCGTCATCGGCAGCGACGACAGCACCTCGTTCGATTTGAAAGGAACCCGCCAATGAACAAGCGCGAAAAAATTCTCCTCACCGCATTCGCCATCCTCTTCGCCGTCATCATCGGCGGCGGCCTGCTCGTTTATTCGCTGAAAAACTACCGCGAAGTCACCGAGCAAACCGTCAAGCTCCGCGAGCAAGTGGACAAGATGACTACCAGCATCGCGCAGGGCGCCGACTGGAAAGGCCGTGCCGATTGGGTGGAGAAAAACATCCCCGTCTTCGCCTCCATCGAAGAAGCCCGCATCAAGCTCGGCGACATCGTGCAAAGCCACGCGCAGAAAGCCGGCGTCCCCAAGCTCACGCTCGAATACCTCGACCAGCCCAAGCCCATCATGACCGCCGACAGCGAAGGCAACAGCACCGACGACGCCGGCTACTGGGACAAAACCACTGTCAAAATCACGCTCAACGAAGTGAAGGAAAAAGGACTCTTCGCCTGGATCTACGCCCTCCAGGAACCCAAAAGCTTCCTCGGCATCACGCGCTTTCAAATGTCCCCGTCCACCAAAGGCAAAACCGTGAACTGCGAAATCGAGATCACCCAGTTCTACCAGCAAAGCGCCGCAAGCGGACTCTCGAAAGCGAACTGAACCATGAACACAAAACACACTGCAAAGGAGGACAGGCTTCCAGCCTGTCAGCGGATCGAGGCTTCCAGCCTTCGACCCTTACAGCGTAGGGCTGGAAGCCCCGAGCCATCGACTGGCCAGAGGCCCATCCTCCGTATGAGCACTTTCATCCTCACTCTTTTTATCGCCACCAGCGCCCTCGCCGACACACCCCTCTCCACCACTTCACCCGCCGACGACATCGCGCCCGAACCCGCCGCCGACGCCCCGCTCGCGTTCCCGCCGCTCGATTATTACGCGAAGCTCTGGGACAGCAGCATGTTCACCACCAAATCATTGCCTCCGCCCGACACCGGCGTGAAAGGCCCCGTCTTCACCGACGCGCTCACGCTTTCAGGCACTTATGAAATCGACGGCGCGCTCGTCGGTGTCATCATGGACAAGACCACCTCGCTCGTCACCCAGGTGCGCATCGGCTCGGAAAACGAAAACGGCATCAAGATCGTGAAGGTGAATCCCGACAAATCGCGGATGCAATTGCAGAAGGGCGAGGAGATCGGCTGGATCACCACCGCCAGCGACAACGCCCCGCCCGCCGATGGCACGCAAGGGCCGCCCGGCGCACCCAACGGAATCCCCGGCACCGCACCACAGCCAGGGATGCAACCGGCCGCTGGCCCCGTCGGCTCCACCATCCCCGCGCGTCCAATGGTGCCGCAGCCCATCTCCAATCAACCGCGCCGCATCGCCACACCACCGCAGATGCAGCAGCCGCAGCCCGTGATTCAATCCCAGCAGCAAGTCGCCCCGCAACTTCCGCCCGTCACGCAGCCCGGCGAGGAAGGCATCCCCAGGATCGACGACGTGCCGCTCCCGCCCCCGTGATGCGGGCCAGACAAAGTGCTCAGTGCTGTTGTCTTGAAAACGGAGAACTTTGCTCGCCGTAGCGGTGTCGCCTTTTCTAAGTGCCGCTGTTTGAGCGGATCCATCGCCAATGCCTCCGGGAACTGCCGGGCTATCGATCGCATCCTGCCGCAGAAGCTTTCCCAGATGTGCCGCCACGGGCGTCGGGACCCGCGTGCGAAACCGTCAGAGACGTCCAATGCCCAGAGCTGCGCCGCTATATGCCAAGCTCGCTTCGCGCCTCCACAAATGCTGCCATCGCCTTTTCCAAATCGTCTCGCGTGTGCGCCGCGCTGATCTGCGTGCGGATGCGCGCCTTGCCCTGCGGCACGACGGGGAAGCTGAAGCCGATGACGTACACGCCGCGCTCGAGCATCGCGTCGGCAAAGCGTGTCGCGAGCGCCGCGTCGCCGAGCATCACGGGCACGATGGGATGCTCACCCGGCGCGATATTGAATCCTGCTTTCATCATCTCCTCGCGGAAGAATCGCGTGTTCGCTTCGAGCGTGTCGCGCTGCGCGGTGGAGTGCGAGAGCATGTCCAGCACCGCGAGCGACGCGCCGACGATGCTGGGGCAGAGTGTGTTTGAGAAAAGATAAGGGCGCGATCTCTGGCGCAGCAACTCGATGATTTCCTTGCGCCCGCTCGTGTAGCCGCCGCTCGCGCCGCCGAGAGCTTTGCCCAGCGTGCCGGTGAGGATGTCGATGCGGCCCATGACATCGCAGTGCTCGTGCGTGCCGCGCCCGTGCGCGCCCATGAAGCCGACGGCGTGGGAGTCATCCACCATGACGAGCGCATTGTATTTGTCGGCGAGATCGCAGATGGCTTTGAGCGGAGCGATGAAGCCGTCCATCGAGAACACACCATCGGTCGCGATGAGCTTGAAGCGCGCACCTTTCGCATCCGCCTCGATGAGCTTCGCTTCGAGATGGGCCATGTCACTGTTCTTGTAGCGGTAGCGCTGCGCTTTGCAGAGACGGATGCCATCTATTATCGAGGCATGATTCAGTTCGTCGCTGATCACCGCGTCCTCGGTGCCGAGAATGGTTTCAAACAAGCCGCCGTTCGCATCGAAGCACGAGCCGTAAAGAATCGTGTCCTCCGTGCCGAGGAACGCGCTCAGCCGCGCCTCCAGTTCCTTGTGCGGCTGCTGTGTGCCGCAGATGAAACGCACACTTGCCAGCCCGTAGCCCCAGTGATCCAGCGCCTCGTGTGCCGCCTGACGCACCTTCGGATGCTGCGCCAGGCCGAGGTAGTTGTTTGCGCACAGGTTCAGCACCGGCTTGCCGCCGTTCGCGCGGACGATGGAGTCCTGCGGCGTGGTGAGCACGCGTTCGTTCTTGTAAGTGCCGGCTGCGCGGATGGCGTCGAGCTGCGCGGTGAGATGAGCCTGGAATGCGGTGGCGGAGGACATTGCGGTATATTGGATGCGCTTCCGGTATGCTGGCAACCGGGATTTTCACGCAATCTCGCGCCAGCAGTACCAAAGCATTCGCGGCAGATGGAAGGGGCCTTTGAACATGCTGCCCTTCGCGGGCTGCGAGATGCGTCCATCGCGGTGCAGCCAGCCGAACCACTCGCCGTGCTCGGGATCGGCGAAGTGCTTGAAGCTCCAGTCGTGCGCCTGTTGGTGCATCGCGGCGTAGCGTTCGTCGCCCGTGAGCTTCGCGGCCAGGAGCGTGGCGATGATGGCCTCGCAGTGTGGCCACCAGAACTTCACGTCGTGCCAGTATTCGAGCACCGGCTTGTCGTGCAGGTCGCGAAAGTAAAACAGGCCGCCATGCTCGGCGTCCCAACCGCGCCGCCACATGCAGTCGAGGATCGCGCAACCGAGCCGGATGAGCCGCGCGTCCTCGCGCAGCCGGCCTTCGTGCAGGATGAACCACGCGCACTCTATGGCGTGGCCAGGGTTCAGCATGCGGCCCTCGGCATGATCGATGATGCCGCCATCGGGCGCGACGCATTCCATGAGCACGGCGAGATCTGGTTTGAAAAAATCGCGCTCGATCTCGGCGATGAAGCGCTCGATCCACTCCGTGCAGGTAAGCCCGCTGATCGCGATGTCGCCGAGGTTCTCCCGCAGCTCCTGCGCCGTGACGATGCCGATCATCAGCGGGCCGATGCCCTTCATCGGACGCGCAGTTTTTGCCGGCATCACACCCGGAACAAAGCTGTGATGCAAATACGTCCCGAAGCATTTCACCGCATCATCAGCCGCTCGTGCATCGTCGCTGGCTCTCGCATATGCCGCATACGATATGGCGGCGAAGCTCTCGCTGAAAACATAGCGCCGCATCCGCAGCGGCGCGCCTTCGCGGGTGACGGAGAAGTACATCTTCCCATCCGGCGCGAAGCAATGCCGCCGCGAGAACTCCACGCAAGAGCGCGCGGCATCGAGCCACTCAGCGCGCTTTTCGACGGTGTTGTAAAGCGTCGCAAACATCCAGCCCGCGCGGCCTTGGAACCAGACGCTCTTGTCCGTGTCGATGATCGAGCCATCGCGGTCGAGGCACGTCATGATGCCGCCGTGCTCGCGGTCGATGCCATGACGGAGCCAGAACGGCATCACGTCATCGAGCAGAGCATCTCGGTAGATGGCGGCGCGCATCACGGCAGCACGCCTCTATTATGCGGACGGAACTCTCCCGCCTTCGTATGCACAAAGCCGTTGCTGAATTCGTGGCGCACTTCGGACTTCTCCTCGCCTTCGAGGTAGTCTTCGACGCTTATGGGCAGTTCAAATGCGAGCGCTTCCATGATGCCGCAGAGGCTATCACGCCTCCGCGCGGCTGCCAAATTCTATGAACCCAGCTTCAATCATCGGCACCGCCCTCAGGCCGTGGGCCGGGTGTGTGCGGCGCGCGAGACGCCGCTTCGCCACAAGCCACCCTTCGCCGCAACGCCCGGCTGGTGACACTCATGGCATTCCATCTGCATCCACATCCGCACCGACCGGGCGGGCTGTCGCCACACCCGGTCCACGGACTGAGCGTCCCCACGGCGGGCAAGAACTGCCTTTGCCGAGGGGCGATTCCCTGGCATGATCCGCACGCCATGAGGTCTTCACATCTTTTTCTCCTGAGTCTTGCCGCATTGATAGCACTGCCGCATTTTCACGCCGCCGCAGATGATTCGCTGCCGCCCCCGCCGACCATGAGCAAGGCAGAGTCAGCCGCAGTCGAAAGATTTTCCAGGGACATGCAGGCGGTGAAGGACTGGATCAAAGCGGAGCAAAAGGCCGCTGAGACCAGTGAAGCGCGATACCACATGATCCCGGTCAAGCTGCCCGCGCATCTGGCCAAAGTGCGCGCTGAGGGTGTGCCGCCCGCGCTTGCCAAACCATTCGCCGCGCTGAAGGCAAACGCCGCAGCCCATGCGGAGGCGCTGAAGGACATGCCCGCTGATGAGGCAAAGGTGCCCGAGTGGATGACCGCGAAGCTGGCTGACGTGAAGCACAACGTGGCTGTCGGCGAACTCATCGGCCGCAGGGGCGAGATCGAATCGGAGCTGATCTCAGCGGGCGTGGAGTACCGTGTTGGGCGTCAGGTGGACATCAATAATGTCAGTCAGATCGAAGACCGCTGGATCGTCATCCTCAGCGTTTACAAAAACTTCCACCAGGCGAAAGCGGAAGCGGAGCGCATCGCCAAGGCATCCGGCGTGCCTTTCTCAATGAACGGCATGATCTACGACAAGAAGGGCCTGCGATTCCCTGACAACTACGAGGACGAGGTGTTTGCCGGAACCTACATCGCCCGCCGTCACAACGGCACTGAGGTGAAAGGCACTGTGTTCGAGCAGAATATCTCCATCGAGAAATCCGACGACTATCAAGGCTTCGCCCCCGGCTATTACATCGTGGTCGGCTCCATCGCCGAGTCAGCGGACGAAGGAAAAGCGCAGACTGCCAAATACAAGAAGCACGCGCCGGGCACCTATGTGAAGAAGACCGAACTTTTCCTGGGTTGCATGCACTGAGGAAGCTCGGGCAATCTGATCCGATCAGGCGCGAGCTTCAATGCCGATATGCATTCTTGAGTCACGATGAAGTGACTGACGCGCGCGGCTCACCGCCTCGTGCGCCGAGATTGCCGTAGCGGTGGTAGTCAAAGCTGGTGCTTTGCTCCTGGACATACCAAAGCAGCTCGACGCGGCCAACGGCGAGCACCGGCGCGTCAGCGATGAAGAGGTGCCTCTCCGCGGCGGCGCGGCGGACTTCGAGCGGCACGCGGTCTGCGGCGGCGTAGCGCACACGATCGGTCTCGCGGTCACGGATGGCAGCAGCCAGTTCGCTGTCGCCCTCCTCAATGAACTCAATCGTGCCCGCCCATTCTTCCGTCGCGTCATGCAGCGCGGCGATCACCTCCGAATCGAAACCACGCGGCGTGCTCACCGTGATGCGACAACCTGCGATCCGCGCCGCCGCCACGCGCGCGTAGATCTCAAACGGCGTGTCATCAGAATGCACACGGACTCGCAGCTCGCGCACCGGCAAATAGCGCCGCACATTGTCCTGGCCGATGAGTTTGAAATGATCGTGCTCGCAGGAAAACTCCGCCGCCCACGCCTTCGAGTAATTCGCCAGCGACTCGTCAATCCGCAATCCGAATTCCGCGCTCCGCGATTCCGCGAAGTCCATGAACTGCGCCACATAGTTTGGCCCGCCTGCTTTCAAGCCGGGGCCGAAGGCGCTCTTGCCCATGCCGCCGAAGGGCTGACGCAACACGATGGCGCCGACGGTGCTGCGGTTGATGTAAAGATTGCCCGCGCGGATGCCGGCCTTCCACTCTGCCTGCTCGCGATCATCGAGACTCTCCAAACCGCTGGTCAGTCCGAAGCCGGTCTGGTTCACCATCGCGATGGCGTCGTGCAGTTTTTCAAATCGCATCACGCCGAGCACGGGACCGAAGAACTCCGTCATGTGCGTGTAGCCACCGTGCCGCACGCCCCACTTGATGCCGGGCGACCACAGGCAGTCGTTGCCATCGAGCTTGCGCGGCATCAGCGCCCACGACTCGCCATCTTCGAGCGTGAGTAGTGCGTTTTGTAAATCACCCGACGGCGCCCTGATCAGCGGACCGATCTTCGATTGCAGCTCCCACGCGGAGCCGACGGTGAGACTCTCGGCGGCCTCGACAAGTGTGCGTTTGAAATCAGGATCATCATAGACCTCGGCCTCCAGAAGCACCAGCGATGTGGCCGAGCATTTTTGTCCCGCGTGACTGAACGCGGAATGCAGCACGTCCTTGATGGCGAGATCACGATCCGACATCGCGGTAACGATGGTCGCGTTTTTGCCGCCCGTCTCCGCGCTCAATCGCATGTCAGGTTTTGCCCGCAGCATCGCCTGCGCGGTCTCGGTGCCACCTGTGAGGATGACGGCGTTCACCAACGGATGCTGCACGAGCTGCGCGCCTTCCTTGCCGCCGGAGCACGGTACGAATTGCAGTGTCTTCTTTGAAACACCGCCGCGCCAGAAGCACTGGCACAATTCCCACGCGGGCAGCACCGCATCGGACGCCGGTTTCAAGATGACGGTGTTCCCTGCCGCAAGCGCCGCAGCCACACCGCCGCACGGGATCGCGATGGGAAAATTCCACGGCGACACGACAACGACCACGCCTTTTCCGCGCGCGGTCACGCCAGGCAGCTCGTAAAACATGCGCGC
The DNA here is from genome assembly GCA_031425215.1 of Verrucomicrobiaceae bacterium. GTDB lineage: Bacteria > Verrucomicrobiota > Verrucomicrobiia > Verrucomicrobiales > Verrucomicrobiaceae > JANPIW01. Next base: position 2,757 of record JANPIW010000545.1, on the reverse strand, counting down.
CGTGTCAGCGTAGAATTCGACAAAATCCACCGCCTCACTCACCTCGGGATCAGACTCAGCCAGAGTCTTGCCGCAGTTCGCCAGCGCCGCGCCCATGAGATCAGCGCGCGCTTTGCGGAACTCCGCTGCCACCTGTTTCAAAATCACCTGCCGCTGCGTCGATGACATCGCGCGCCATCCGTCACCATCGCGCGCCGCGCACTCCACAGCTCGCGAGATGTCTTGCGCGCTGGCCTGCTGATAGCGCCCGACGACAACACCCGGCCGCGATGGATCGAGGCAATCCGGCGAAGCGCGATCCCTCGCGATCTCGTCGCCATCCAGGACGAGCGGCACCTCCATGCTGCGTTTCTCCCACGCTGCGATGATGCTCTGCGCCCACTCCGCATGATGCGGCAACGACCAGTCAGTATCCGGCTCATTGACAAAGCTGGGATCGCAAGAGCGTGGTTCTTCCTTGCGCCGATCCTGCGTTCGGCGCGGCGCGTCACTCAGCGTCTCGATGCGATCAAACGCAGCGACAAAGCCCGCCTCAAGCTTGCCCCACTCTTTGCTCCCCGGCACGAGCTTGAACGTGTGTCGCAGAAAATTCTCCGGTCCCGTGTTCTCATCGAGACGACGGATGAGATAACCAATCGCGCTGAGGAAGTGCTCCTTGTGGCACACCGGCGCGTAGAGCAGCAGGTTTGGCGTTTCTTCAAACAACGCGCGGCGCTGGTGATTCGCCATGCCTTCGAGCATCTCAAACTGCACACGATCCATCGCCTTGCTCTCCAATGCGAGCACGAGCGCGTAGGCGACGTCGAAGAGATTGTGCGAGGCAATGCCGAGCGTGACCGCCGCGAGATTCTCCGCCCGGAAACCTTCATGCACCATGCGTTTGAAATTCGCATCCGTGTCGAGCTTCGTGTCAAACGGCGCCAGCGGCCAGCCTTTGACCGATGCCTCATGACGCTCCATCTCCATGTTTGCGCCCTTCACGATGCGCATGGTGATGCTCGCGCCGCCTTTCGCGACTCGGGCGCGCGCCCATTCGTGCAGACGCCGCTGCCAGCGATACGAATCCGGGATGTAAGCCTGCAGCACGATGCCCGCGCTCACCTTTTCCAACCCGCGCCGCTCCAGCGTGCGCATGAAGACTTCGCAGGTCAGGCTCAGGTCACGGTACTCCTCCATGTCGAGGTAGATGAATTTCGGCACACGCGTGCCATCACCGCACGTGAAGCTCGCGCGCGCCGCGCTGCGATACAGCCGCTCCAGGCGGTCGCACAACGTGCTGATCGTGTGCTCGCGCGCGATGGGCGACATCTGCGAGTAGAGTGTGGAAATTTTCACCGAGAAAACTTCCGTCTCAGGCTGCTGCAACGCTTCGAGATAAAGCGTGAGCCGCCGCTCCGCCTCCGCCTCGCTCAGGATCGCCTCGCCAAGAAAGTTTACGTTCATGCGCACACCCTGCGCCGTGCGCTGGCGCAAATGCTCCGCCAGTACCTCGTGCTCCGCAGGCAGGATCACATTCGCCGTCTCCTGCTGCATGTGACCTTTCACCATCGGCACTGACACACCCGGCAGCCAGCCGCCGAAAGTTTGAAACCCGCGCAACATCGCCCGATCCAGCGGGCTGAAGAATCGCGGCACGCCCTGCACATCGAGGATGTGAGTGAACTGATCCGCCACGCGCCACGCGGATTTCGGACGAAACGCCTGATCCGTGAGCTGCACCAGCGTCGCTTTGTCCGATGGCGTTTGCAGCATCCGGTCCAGCTCCGCCTGCTGCCGCTTTTCCGCCGGTGTTTGCAACTCGGTGGCGCGGAGCTGCAGCTTGCGCGCCATCGCGACGGCCTTGGTGATGAGCGACTCGTTCATGGCTTCTGTTCGACGAACGCCTTCCAAAGCTCATCGACAGTCTTGCCCGTCAGCGTTTTCCAAAGCGCATCATCGTATGCACCCTTTCGCAGCGCGGCGTTCAGCTTCACCACCACGCCGGCAGTGTGATGCTGATCGATCCACTCCAGAAACATCGCCGTCGTCTTGTAAGCATCTTTGTAACTCGAGAGCCGCGTGAGCCTCGGTCGCGGCGCGTTTGGCTCGAAGTGAACGATGCGGATGTAGTCCGCGATGCCTTCGACGAGCCAGCCGGGGCCGCCGGGCGGATACGACTGCACCACATGCGTCAGCTCATGCACAACCATGCCGAGATCATCCTGATGACCGCGCACATAGTCAGCGGACATGGTGATCTTGCCGCCCGCCGCATTTGCTACGCCTTTCATCTTCGGATCAAAGAACAGCGTGACCTCGCTCGGTGAAGTGAATCCATCGCTCGGCAGCAAAGCCGCGATCTTCGGGAACCACTCGACGCAAAGCGTGCCGGCCTTGTTTCCCCACTCCTTCAAATCCGGCGCGTCGTTCGTATCGACCAGCGCCGTCGCCAGCTTGGAGCTGATCTTCGACACGACGCGCGGTTTCGCCATGTCGGTGAGCGCGAGATCGTGCCGCCGCATCGCCTCATCGCGTTTGAAAATCGGGCCGACTTCGACCACACAGTTCTCGCCATCTGCCTTGATCCACGCGCAGTCGGGCGAGTCTTGCGTGCCTTTGTCAGGGTAGAAGGCCGATGCTTTTTTCAGCGCGACTTTCGAGCCGTTGAAGCGCGGCCAGCCGAAGGAGATGTTCACTTTGGGAATACCTGATCTCGGAATCTTCGCCGTGCTGTACACCTCGACGAAGGCCGAGTGCTTCGACCAGAATGTGAAGTCC
>JANPIW010000544.1:0-2998 GCA_031425215.1 Verrucomicrobiaceae bacterium | reverse complement strand
CGGCGGCGCCGGTTTCATCGCCAGCACCGTCATCCGCAAGTATGTGGATGCCAACAAGATCACGGTTTATGACAACTTCGTGCGCGACACGATCTCCAGCACGGGCCTCGCGCAGCATCCAAACGTGAAGATCATCCGCGGCGATGTGTTGGATTACCCGGCGCTGGAAGCAGCGATGAAGGGCGCGGACATCGTTGTCCACGCGGCGGCCATCGCGGGGATCGACACGGTGATCAAAGACTCGGTGCGCACGATGCGCGTGAACATGCTGGGCACCGCGAACGCGCTCGAAGCCGCGCGCGTGCATGGTGTGAAGGACCGGATGGTGGAGTTCTCCACTTCCGAGGTGTTCGGCTCGATGGCATTCCGCAGCAGCGAGGTGGACAGCACGGTGTCAGGCAGCATCGGCGAAGCGCGCTGGACTTATGCGGTGAGCAAGCTGGCGGGCGAGCATCTCGCGCACGCTTATCATCATCAGTATGGAATGCCCGTGGTGACGGTGCGCCCGTTCAACGTGTATGGTCCCGGCCAGACAGGCGAGGGCGCGATTCACAACTTCATCAAGCGCGCGCTGGCGAATGAACCGATCAGCATCCACGGCGACGGCAATCAAATCCGTGCCTGGTGTTACGTCGATGATTTCGTGGATTGCCTGATGCGCTGCATCGAGGACCCCAAGGCCGTGGGCGAAAGTTTTAACATTGGCAACGCGCGTGCCGTCATCACCATCCTCGGTCTGGCGGAGGCGGTGTGCCGTGTGCTCGGATCGAAGAGCGAGATTCTCTTCGCCCCACCGCTCTCAGCCGACATCGCCATCCGTGTGCCCAGCGTGGACAAGGCGTTCAACATCCTCGGCTTCAAGGCGAAGGTGGATCTCGACGAAGGCATCCGCCGCACCGCCGCGTGGCTCGCTGAGCAGAGCGCGAAGAAATAACGTGCCGCGTCGCCCCACCTGCAATCGCTGATGGGAACAGCTCTCCAACGATTGAAGGAACTTCCGGCGGCGGCGTGGATCGCCATCGTGGGTCTCATCGCTTCGACTGCGATTTACGGCTGGTCATTTCCACGCGGGCTTGAGCTTGGCTTTGATGAAGGCTCGCATTATCTGGAGACGGAGCGTCCGTGGGCGAGTCCGTATTTTCACACGCTGTATGCATGGTATGCGCATGGCATCTGGAAGCTGCTGGGCGCGAAGATCGTGTCGATGCGCTGGTTTGCGCTCGTGGCGCAGCTCGCGTGCGCGGCGTGGCTGGCGGTGGCGGCGCGCGGCTGGCTCGCTCGCTCGGGCTGGCGCACGCTGCCGCCGGTGTCGGTGCTGGTGCCGCTGGTGATGTTGTGGTCGGTGGTGTGTTACACGATCGGTTCCATCGCGGTGACGTACACGAGTTTGAGCGCATGGTTCAGCATAATGTGGCTGGCGCTGGTTTTTCACGGGGACAATCGTGAAGGCAAAACTAGCTGGTCCATCATCGCGGGCGTGTGGCTGCTCGCGCTGCTGACCTGCACGACGAAGCCTTCAACCGGAGCTTTTCTCCTCGGCTTTGCGTTTCTGCTAACACTGGGCTGGCGGTTGCCGTCGCGACCGCTGGCGGCAAGAATTCAGCGTGTCTGCATCTGCGCGGCGCTGGTGGTGATCGTGGTTTGCTCGTCCGGCCTTCTGCGGCTGAAGACGGGTGGTGATCCTTGGGATTTGTCGATGGAATCATCCGCGTTGATGAACTTCGTCACCTGGGCCGCGCGCTATGTTTCGTCGGACGCACTGCGGCTGACAGTGGTCTCGCTGTGGAAGGAGCCGCTCCGCGAGGTGATGGCGGCGCTGGGGCATTACGCGTGCGCGCTGGGCGTGATGGTGGGGATGATGGTCGCCAGCGTGGGCGTGAGGCCGCGCGCATGGTTAGGCGCGGTGGCGCTGGGGGCGCTCATCGCGCTGGGATGCGGCGTGGTGCCCGCTCTGCAGATCGAGTTTTCCGGCTGGAAGGCATTTATCATTGCGCTGGTGGTGACGGTGGCGTGCGCGGGCTCGGTGAGGACGCCATCAAGCAGGGGCGCTGTGGTTGTCGGAGCGCTGGGCGCGCAACTCGCTGCGGATGCATGGGGGATCATCGCGCCGGGCGAGACATTTTTCTTCGGCGCAGATCATGAGTTTCGCGTGATCTTCATTTTGCTCGTGGCGGCAATGGCGCTGCTGTTTGTGCGTCGCGAGGATTTGAAATTCAACAGCACGGCGAACGCGCTGCTCATCGTGGTCATCGCGCTGGTGATGCCGGTGCTCGGCTGGTTCGGCAGCGGCTGCCAGCTCGGGGCGCGCGCGGGTTATCACTTCGGAGTGTGGGTGGTTTTCATCGTGTGCGGCGTCGCGGCAGTCGCAAACGAGCAACAGGTGAGGAGGTGGCTTTGCGGGCTGTCCCTGGGAATGACGTTGCTGGCTGTGAATGCTATCTATGTGTGCCGCGTGCCACGGCCGATCAACGCGAGCTTTCCATTGCTTAACGAGGAGACAAAGACGGTGAGGGTGGGGCCGCGCTCGGAGTCCATGGTCTTCGGCGCCAAAACGGGCGGAATGATCTCGCGCGTGAAATCGGTCTTGAAGGAGCATGGATTCGAGAAAGAGGGGCCGATCTTTGCCTTCTATGATTTTCCTGGCCTCGTGTTTCTCGTCGGCGGCACCTCGCCGGGCGCGACGTGGTACATGAGTCCTGGCTACGAGCATCCGTCGTCGGGCGTGGGCGTGCTGGCGTACAACACGCGCAACATTCTCGTCGCGCCCGAGGCGGAGGCGCGGCGCGCTTTTGTCTTCCAGGTGGATGGCGAGACTTCATTCACGTCCGCGCTCCAGCAGCGCGGATTGAGATTCCCCGATGACTACGATCACTGCGCGACGGTGAACATCCCGGCCGCCATCAACGGCAGGCGCAAGCTCGACATCTGGAAGCCTCGGGCTAAACTCGCGGCACCATGAGCAAGTCATCCCTCGCCAGCCTCCTCGCGTGCGCCTTCA
>JANPIW010000543.1:0-2838 GCA_031425215.1 Verrucomicrobiaceae bacterium | reverse complement strand
GGGGGTGTCTGGGGCGGGGGGGGTGGGGGGGGCTGCCCCACCCCCCCCCGCGACTGGCCCTGCGGCTTCGAACACACCAAACCCGGAGCTTGCAGGAGCAAGCTCCCTACCCAAGAAGAAGTTCCCGCCCGGCGACGACCGCAAGGCGGCGGAGTGGGTGCTGTCCGTCGGTGGCAGCGTCAGACTCGCCGGCGGCACCGCAGACATCAAGGATGTCGCCGACCTCCCACGCGGCCGGTTTGAGGTTCAGGCGGTCTTTCTCGTATTCTCCGCCGCCACACGCCCAAAGGCGCCGGTGGACAACCTCCTGCCGCTGGCCGGGCTGAAGGGACTCACGCGGTTGGATCTGAATTCCCTGCCCATCACAGCGGAGCACCTGGAGATTTTGCCTTTGCTCCCTGCGCTGGGCGAGTTCAGCATACTCAGAACTGGAGTGACGGACGAGATGTTCCGTCACCTCGCCGGCACTCCTCTTCGGTCTCTCGACATCAGTACTGAGCCTCAAATCACGGGCGAGGGCATCGAAGTCCTGGCAGCGGCCAAAAGCCTTCAAATCCTCACTTTGAATAACGCTCAACCGACGGAGGAGGGGCTGCGCCAGATCGGAAAATTGAAGACCCTCATGCAGTTGGGTTTGTCAGGAAGCGGCAGCTGCTTCCGCGATGAGCATCTGCCCTTGCTGGCGGAGCTCAGCAATCTCAGTGTCATGACGGTGCGCCGCACCTCCCTGACGGCTGAAGGTTTGGCGACGCAGAAACAATGGTCCGATCTCCCCACGCTGGGCTTTGACCTCACCCCCGGCCAGTCTGGACCGCAGGCTGCGGTGCTGGCTGCGGCTTTTCCCAAGGTGGAACTTTTGGCACAGGAAGGCGAGCGCACTTGGAAATACACCGCTGATGATTTGAGCACCTTGAAAAGCTTCCCGCGCCTCAAGTTGATCACATTTGCCACCTCCGGCATTGCTGATGAAGCCGTGGCCGGTGTGCTCGATCTGGAGAAGCTGGAAGGTGTGCGCTTCCTTAACTGCCGGAATCTGACGGATGCCGCCGTGGAGACGCTCAGCCGCCACAAGAAGCTGAGTTCCGTCTCGCTGGAAACCTTGCCCAAGATCACCGACGCCAGCCTGACCAGCCTCGCGAAACTGCGCAGCCTCAAGACCCTGGAACTCAAGAGCTGCCCCAACCTCACCCCCGCCGCCATAGCTGCCTTCCAGAAAGCGCGCCCGGATGTGACGGTGGTGCGGTGAGGGGCGAACGACAAGCTTCCGCCCTGATTGACACCCCAAGGCACTGCGCATAGCCTCGCCTCGTGGAAAAAATCTTTGCGCTGCTCAATCGAATGGAGGCCGATGGCGTCATAGGACGTTACGCCATCGGCGGCGCGGTGGGGGCGATTTTCTGGTTGGAACCGATCACGACGAAGGATGTGGATGTCTTTGTGACACTGCCCACCGCTCCCGGCGGATCGCTGCTGACGCTGGGGCCTATCTATGACTACCTGCTGCCTCGCGGGTATGTGACGCAGGGCCAGTTCATCGTGATCGAGGGCTGGGCGGTGGAGTTCGTGCCCCCGGCGACTCCGCTGGTAGAGGAGGCGCTGGAGCGGGCTGTGGAGCGGGATGTGAACGGCGTCCCGACCCGTGTTTTCACTGCGGAGCACCTGGCCGCCATCTGCCTGCAGGTGGGCCGCGCGAAGGACCATGATCGTGTGTGCCGTTTCGTCGAGGCCGCGGCGCTTGATGCGGCGGTGTTTGAGGACATCTTGCGACGCCATGATTTGAACGAGAAATGGCAATTTTTTCAGAATCAGCATCTTGAATCATGAACGACCTCATCCAAGCCATGAACATCCGCAAAACGGAACGCCGCCGTCAACTCGCGGCGCTGCCGGTGGGGGAAAAACTGCGGATGCTGGAGGAGATGCTGGCTGCCACCCGCGCCATCAGCGCAACACGCCCCGCGAAGCCCGCGAATCCGGTGCGCTTTTCCAGGCAGCCTGCCTCGGGCCGCTGACAGCCGGGACGGCTATCCTCCGGGCGGGCGGCTGGCTGACTGTGGTCTTCACTGCCGAGGTGCGAGCCGTGAGGCTGGATTGGCGGGGCGACGTGTCGAATGCATGGGCGAATGGCTCGGAGCGGCTGGCCGACGGTGTCAAAGCAGGTGCCGACAGCGTCGCCTGAATGCAATCCGTGATCATTTTGAATCGGTGGGCGATGCCCCTGCGCCAGGCGCACAAGGGTGGGGATCAGGGGGTGTCGAGCGCGGCGAAGGGGAAATCGGAGGAGTTCACATGCTGCTCTTTCATGAGCTTCTCGATCTTGGCGATGACATCCGGGTGATCGGCTGAGACATCATTGGTTTCGGCGGGGTCGGTGGCGATGTTATAGAGCGCGATGTGGAGATTGGGTTTGGCTCCGGCTTTGCCGCCCGCTTTCTTGCCAGCAGTAGGTTTGAGTTTCTGGCGGATGCCTTTCCAGTCGCCGATGCGGACTATCTGCTGGCCGCCGTAGCCGGGAAATTCGCGGTAGAGAAAGGGGCGCGGTTCTTGTTGGTCGCCCCTAAGTGTGGGAGCAAAGCTGATGCCGTCAGTCTTGGGTGTGGCGTCTTTTTTGCAGATAAGATCGAGCAGGGTGGGCATCCAGTCTTCGAAGCCGGTGACGCGGTCGCTGGTTTGCGCGGGTTTGATCTTGCCGGTCCAGCGGACGATGCCGGGGACGCGGAAGCCGCCTTCGTAGAGGGTGCCTTTGCCGTCGCGGAGGCCGCCGCAGGAGTTGAAGAACGCGGCGTCGGTGCCGGCGAGTCCTTGGTGCGTGCCGTTGAGTCCGCCGTTGTCACTGGT
>JANPIW010000542.1:0-8083 GCA_031425215.1 Verrucomicrobiaceae bacterium | reverse complement strand
GAAGCCCTCAAAAAGCACCGTGTCGTAGTGAACCGCGTCGGCGCCCGTGCCGGTGCCCTTGGCGATGGCGCGCTCGATCGTGTCCTTGGTGACGGACTGCTTCTTCGCGTTCGTCACCGCCGCAGCGAGACGCGCGTTGAGATCAGGATTCCCGCCGCCGAGCTTGGCCGCGACCTGGATTTCCCTCACCAGCTTGCCCGTGACGCGACCCTTTTGATCAGCGGCAAGCTCGCGCCATTTCTGTTTCCATTGTGCTCCCATGATTCAATTCGTAGCGGAATCCGCCAAGATTCCGATCATCGTTTTTGCGTGGATTTATTTCGCAGCCGCAGCCGCCGGTTTCACCGCAGCCTCCGCTTTCGGCGGCGGTGTCTCAAAGAAAGCCGGATTCGTGTAAGCACCTGGTGCGGCCTCCTTGATGTTCGCGGGCACATCGGCTTGCGCCTCACCCAGCGCCCATTTGATGCCGCCGATGAGGATGTCCTGGAAGATCGGATTCGTCCACACGTCCTCGCGGTGTCCCATCGCCGTGTACCAGACGCGGCCCGCGCCTTCCTTGCGCGCCCAGGTCGTGGGGAAGGGCGGGCGCTCGTATTCCTTGCCCTTCATCTTTGGCGCATCCATCACCGTGAGCACATGGATGTCTGGTGTGAAATCTTTGAGCGAGTACCATTCCTCGGGGAATGAAAACTCCGCACCGACCTTCTCGAAACCTGGGAACTTTGGATTGATCACCGTCTGCTTTGCCTCCTGCTGCGCTCCGTGGCGGATGAACTCCGCGCCGAGGAGCTGCACATACGGATCCGCTTTTTCACCATGGTTCTTGAAACGCTCCGGTCCCTTCTTCGATTCATTGTCCGTGTGAAACGTGTCGCTCGCGGAGTGGGTGCCGAGGAATCCCTTGCCCGAACGCACATAATCAAAGAGCGCCTGCTTGCCCTCGGCGCTCATGCCTGGATTGCCATCGGTGCCGGGGCTGCAAAGATCGCCTGTCGTGTAGAAAAACACGGCTTCGAACTGCACGAGATAGTCTTTGCTGAACTTTGATCCATCCTTCGAGAACTCAAACTCCCAGCCGTTTTTCGCGCCGAGTTCAGTCAGAATCTTCTCCGCGTGACTTGGCCGTCCGTTCTTCCAGGTGATGACGCTGTGCTCAAAGCCGCTGGATTTGGTGAAGAAGAGAATCTTCTTTTTCGCCGGTGAAGGCGCTGCGATGACCGCGGCAATCATGCCGGCGGCGAGGATAAGTGGGGCGAGAAGTCTGATGGACATGGTTTCCATTAGAGCCGCTCACGGATTCGAGTTCAAGCGCGAACACGACGGGCAATCCTCACGACGAGGCAGCGCCACTTTTCTGAAGCGCATCGCAGCGAGATCCATCGTGAGCATCTCGCCCGCGAGCGGCTGGCCGATGCCGGTGATGAGCTTGATGACCTCCACCGCGCCGATGCACGCGGCGACGCCGGACACGGCGCCAAAGACGGGGAACTGGCGCTTCCACGTCGGCGGCGGCTCGGGGATGTAGCAGCGGAGGCAGCCTGTTTTTCCTGGGATGAAAGTGGTGACGCTGGCCTCCATCGTGTGCATCGCGCACTCAACCATCGGTTTGCGCGCGCGTATGGCGGCATCATTGAGCGCGAGACGTTCTTCAAACATCGGTGCGGCATCGACGACGATGTCGGCCTGTGAAACGAGGAGGTCGGCATTTGCAGCACTGACGTTTTCTTCGATGCCGGTGATCTCGATGCGCGGGTTCAACTCGTGCAAGCGGCGCACGATGGACTCCATGCGCGGCTTGCCGATGTGATCGTGTGTTTGCAAGAGCTGGCGGTTGAGATCAGAGGGCTGAAGGTTGCCCGCGTGAGCGAGGATGAGTTTTCCCACTCCGGCGGCTGCAAGCTCCAGCGCCACGAGTCCGCCGAGACCACCGACGCGCGAGATGAGAACAGAGGCACCCTTGAGTTTGCGCTGGCCGTCCTCGCCGATGCCGGGCGTCCACATTTGCCATTCATAAAGCGCGCGCTCGTCGTCGGTGAGGTTCATTGCAGCACTTTGCCGCCCTCCAGTCTCAAGCTCACCTCGGCAAGCGCGTCTGCTTCGCGCTTAGAATGCGTGACATGCAGCACCGTGATGCCGTGCTCGCGCTGCGTGCGCTGGAGCAGGGCGATGAGTTCATCTTGCGTCTCCTCATCCACAGCGGCGAGCGGTTCGTCGAGCAAGAGCACTTTGGGTTTTGCCGCAAGCGCGCGGGCGAGGGCCACGCGCTGTTTCTCTCCGCCGGAGAGTCCCGTTGGTTTGCGATCGAGCAGATGCGTGATGCTCATCTCCCCGGCGAGATCGCGGACGGTGCTCTCGATCACCCCGACGGCGCGCTTTTGCATCCGCAGTGCAAAGCCGATCTGCTCGCGCGCGGTCATGGTGGGAAAGAGCGCGCCGTCTTGTGGCACATAGCCGAGACCGCGCGCCCCCGGCTCCGCAGCGGTGACATCTCGATCCGCTAGCCAGACGCGCCCGGAGCGCGGCAGACGCAGACCGCAGATGATCTCGATGAGCGATGTCTTGCCGCTGCCCGTGCGACCCATGAGCACGGCGTACTTTCCAGCGGGCACATCAAAGCTCACGTCACTGAGCGCGAATGCGCCGGCGCTCCATGAGATGTTGTCGAGGCGGATCACAATCTGATAGGTAGCAGCCGAGGTGAAGAGGCTCAAACTCCGGCGCCCGCAGCGGAGAGTCGGGCCGCGTTGGCGCGCGCGCGCCCGTCGTAGCGGTGAATGGAGGTCCACTCCGTCAGCGCGCGCTCGAATCCGATGTCGTGCCCGGCGGCCTCACTTCGCAGCCATTTGAAGCGCAGAATCTCGTCGCGCTCGGCGAGAAAGTGCGTGTAAGGGGCGGTGACAGCGGGTTCTTCAGGCATGGTGGCGCGGATGATGCGCGTGGTGGCGCAGCATTCAAGCGGTCACTCCGGGATCATTTTGGAGATTGCGCGCGGCTTTCCAAACCCGTAAGCTCGGAGTTGATGATCATCGCCCCTCCAACGCAACGCTTTGAGACCGACAAGGCGGGACGCATTCTCTATCCGGTCGATAATGGAGAACCCTTGAGCAACGACACCGAACACCTGCGCTGGATCACTTTCTTGAAGAACGGTCTCGAGGACTGGTTTGCGGATCGTGATGATGTTTTCATCGCCGCCGACCTCCTTTGGTATCCTCTCGAAAAGAGGCCGGATATTTGCAAAGCGCCGGATGTGATGGTGGTGCTGGATCATCCAGCCGGACCGCGCTCGTCCTACATGCAGTGGGAGGAGAAAGGCCGCGCCCCGCAGGTGGTTTTTGAGTTTCTCTCCAAGAGCAACACCGCCAGCGAGATGATGGAGAAGCTGGATTTCTATTCTGACTTCGGCTGCGAGGAGTACTACATCTACGACTACCAGCGGGGGACGTTCCGCGCTCATCGCAGGCAACCAGGTGGCGATGACCTCCCCAAAGCTAACGCGGAGGCCGATGGCACATGGAGGAGTCCCCTGCTAGGAATGACCTTCGGACTATCCGAGGACGGCAAGCTGTGGGTGCGTAGGCCTGATAGCACGCTGATGGAATCCCAGCGGCAGATCGCAAAGCGCGCTGAGGCCGAGACCAAGCGTGCGGAGGCCGAGACCAAGCGCGCCGAGATTGAAAAAAAACGCGCCGAGGCGCTTGCGAAGAAGCTTCGCGAACTTGGCATTGATCCTGACTCCATCGCTTGATGCCATCAGGTCCGGCGGACGCGGTCACTCCAGATTGTCCTTCACCAGCGTCTTTGTCGCGTCGCCAATGTCGATGGACTTCGTTCCCGGTGCGGATTTGCGGCAGCACTCAGAGATGAGGTTGTTGGTGATGAGCAGCTTCGTCGCGCCGCCGCTGGCTTTCACGGCCTCGGCGTCGGTGCCGGTGAAGCTGTTGCCCGTCACGCTCACATCCTGCGCGCCTTCGATCACCACGCCGCCTTGCGCGTCGATCTGCATCGGCTCGGTCCTCGTGGTGTCACGCTTCACTTTGCCGTCGCCGATGTGGCTGTTGCCAAAGGTGTTGCCGCTGATGACACTGCGTCCGCTCTGCTTGGCGACGCGCACGCCGAACTGATGCACGAGCACAAACGTGTTCGCGCTCACCGCGCAGCCCCATGCGTCGCGCAGATCGATGCCGCCCTGGAGATGATGCGCGATGACGTTCGCGCTCAGCGTGATGCCGTAGGCGTCGCGGTCGAGGATGATGGCCGTGCCGTTGCATTCCTCGATCATGTTGCCGCTCACGACAGAGCCGTAGGTGTTCTCGATCACGATGCCATGGCGCAGGTGGTCGTCGATGTTGTTGCCGTTGCAGCAAAGATTGAAGCTGTCGATGCAGACGAGCGCGTCCTGGTTCTCCTCGAAGTGATTCGCGCTCACCACGATGTCGTGACACGCCTCAATGCGAAGCCCGGCCACCGCATTGTAAGTGAGGATGGAGTCGGAGACGCGTGGGTCTTCGTAGCAGTCGATCAGATTGATTCCGCAGCCGCCGTGATGGTCGATGGAAACGCCGTGCAGATAAAGCTCCTGAATGCCTTTCGCCAGCAAACCGTCGCCGCTCTTGGGATTTCCGCTGATGCGCAGGTCAGACACCTGCACGCGCCAGAGTCGGGCCTTCTTATCCTCGTCGAAGTTTGCGGGCGCGAGAATGAGTGCGGGCAGGCCGGCCTCGTTCTTGTTGATGATGTGCGTGGCCGCGCCAGAGCCGACGATGCGTGTCTCCGCCGTCTTCACGCGCAGCGGCTCCGTGATCTCTGTCGTGCCTGGTGGTAGCTTCACGATGCCGCCGCCCGCGGGCAGGGCATCGAGCGCAGCCTGGAGATTGGGAAACGCTGCCGCGTCGATGCGGGCGGGGGCCTGCGCGGTCGCAGTGATTGGAATGAGAAGCAGCGAGGCGAGAAGAAGCAGGGGAGTTTTCATGGCGAGAGCTACGCGAGCCGCCGCTGGTTTTTTCGGTGTTCAAAGTTGGATGTCCGATGTTCAATGCGTGCCCATGATTACTCCCGCGCTCAAAGATGACGTGCTTGTCGCAAACATTGCCGCCGCCCCGGATGACGAGGCGCTGTTGCACGTATGGTGGCTGGGGCAGAGCGGCTTTTTGATCAAGCACAACGGGATGCGCGTTTTGTTTGATCCTTACCTGTCGGACTCGCTGACAAAAAAATACGCAGGCACTGACAAGCCGCATGTGCGCATGACGGAGCGCTGCATCGCGCCGGAGCGGCTAACGGGCATCGACATCATCACATCGAGCCACATGCACACGGATCACTTTGATGTGGAGACGCTGGCGCCGCTCTTCGCGGCGAATCCCAACGCCCAGTTCCTTTTCACAAACGCGAATTGGCAGGAGGTGAAGGCAAGGCTCGGCGATTCAATGCCTGAAAACGCGGTTGGCATGACTGATGGCGATGGCACCTACGGCGGATGGTGGGAGGTGCATGGCATCGTGGCAGCGCACAACGAGGAGGAGCGTGATGAGACCGGCCAGACGAAGTATATGGGCTTCATCGTGAGACTGGGCCGCTTCACGATCTACCACAGCGGCGACACGCTTTGGCATGACGACATCGTGCGCGATCTGCGCGAGCGTCCGTGCGACATCGCGTTCCTGCCGGTCAATGGCAACAAGCCTCAGCGTCGTGTGGCAGGAAATCTCAACGGCACTGAGGCCGCCGCGCTGGCAAGGGCAGGGTACGTCAGTCTTGCCGTGCCGCATCACTTCGAGATGTTCGAGTTCAACACGGACCAGCCGGATGAATTCGTAGCGGCGTGCGCGCGACTCTCGCAGCCATGCCGCGTGCTGCGCTGCGGAGAGCGCTTCACATTGGAGAAGCGCGGACTCGAGGAGGAGGGATCGTAGCGCGATGTCCTTCCGTCTCGAAATGCTCCAGGTCGCGCGACTCGCGCCGAATCTTCTCGGCGAGTCCGCAGCGCTCGTGACCGCGTTTCTGCGCTCGAAGCAGCACGCGTGCGGTGGCTTTGTGGACCGGGAGGGGAAGCCCGATCTTTATTACACCGTGTTCGGCATCGAGGGCATGATCGCGCTGCGCGAGGAGATTGATTTAATGCGTGTGAACGAGTGGCTCGCGACGCATGGAGACGGCGAGGGTTTGGACTTTGTGCATCTCTGCTGTCTGGCGCGGTGCTGGGCTGCTGTCGGCATCGCGGGATTTTCAGAAGAACTGCGCACGGCTCTGGCGGCGCGCATCGAGCGGTATCGCACCGACGACGGCGGGTATCATCAGTCGCCGAGGAAGGATCATTGCAGCGCGTATGGCTGTCTGCTCGCGGGCAGCGCGTATCAAGATCTCGGGCTGAGTGTGCCCAATCCTGATGCGCTCGGCCTCGCTATGTTCGCGCTGCGTACGGCGGATGGAGCGTGGTCGAATGAGCGCGGGCAGGCGATGGGATCATCGACCGCGACCGCCGCCGCCGCCGCCTTCTTCCGTCACGTCGGCGTGCCCGTGCCGGACGAGATTCGCGACTGGCTGTTGCTGCAATGCTTGCCCGCCGGTGGATTCCTCGCCTTCCCCAAAGCGCCGCTGCCCGATCTGCTCTCCACCGCCGTGTGTCTGCACGCGCTCTCCGGGATGCAGGCGGATTTCTCGAACATCAAAGAACCCTGCCTCGATTTCGTGGACAGCCTCTGGTCAGCTGAGGGCGGTTTCCACGGTCACTGGGCCGATGACATGCTGGACTGCGAGTACACCTACTACGGTCTCCTCGCGCTGGGGCATTTGAGCTTATAAATCCTCTACTTGAGTGACTTCAGCAACGCGTCCGCGCAGGCTTTGGAAAACTGCGGGTCGTTGATTGTGCAGTCCAGTTCGATGAGCGGGATGCCTGGGTTGAGATGTTGCTTGATGGCTTCGAAGAGCGCGGCGTCGGCGGCGGGGTCGTGGAAGGGCTGGCCCGGGGCGCTGATGATGCTGATGGCGCGCAGCGGGAGCAGCACGGTGACGGGGGCGCGGTAGGCGTTTACTTTTTCGGCGAGGATGCGGCCCAGCTCGGCGCACTCTGCTGGAGTTGTGCGCATGAGGGTGACCTGCGGATTGTGCTGGTAGAAAAGGCGGCCGGCGAATTGGGCGGGGACGGACGCGCGCTCGCCGAAATTGACCATGTCGAGGCAGCCAGGGGTGACGATGGCGGGGACGCTGGCTTTGCCTGCGGCTTCGAGTCGTGTGGGGCCGGCGCCGAGGATGCCGCCGACGAGTTCGTCCGCCCATTCGGTGGTGGTGATGTCGAGCACGCCGGAGATCATGCCGCTCTCGACGAGTGATTCCATGATGCGCCCGCCAGTGCCGGTAGCGTGGAAGACGAGGATTTCGTAACCGGCGTCTTCGAGGATTTTTTTCGCGGCGTTCACGCACTCAGTAGTGTTGCCGAACATGGACGCGGCGATGAGTGGTTTGTCATCGCCTGCGGGTGGCTCGACCTCGACCATGCCGCAGATGGCTCCGGCGGCGCGGGCGAGGAGAGTGCGTGAGATGCGGTTGATGCCGGACACATCGACGATGCTGGGAAACATGACGATGTCCTTCGTGCCGACGTAGGGTGCGACATTTCCAGCGGCGAGGGTGGAGACCATCACTTTGGGAAAACCAACCGGCAGCGCGCGCATGGCAGCGGTGCCGATGGCGGTGCCGCCGCCGCCACCGAGAGAGATCACGCCGTGGATGCGTCCGCTCGCGACGAGGGTGGTGAGCAACGAGGCAGCCGCGCCAGCCATCGCGGTGACGGCCTCGCCGCGATCGTGTTTGGCGATGAGCGCTTTGAGATCGACTCCTGCGGCGGCGGCGACTTCCTCGCGTGTGATCTCAGGCTGCACGGTCGGTGGATCGCCGCTGCCGGTGTCGATGAGCAAAACCTTATGGCCGCACTCGCGGATGATCTGCGCGACGTAAGCGTGCTCCGGGCCTTTGGTGTCGAGTGTTCCGAGGACGGCAATGGTGGCCATAGTTTATTGAGAAACGAAGATTGCCTAAACAAAACGGTTATTATCAACACCAACTAGTTGAATTGAAACAC
>JANPIW010000541.1:0-4212 GCA_031425215.1 Verrucomicrobiaceae bacterium | reverse complement strand
CCTCCTCGGTTTTGTTGGTGGAGTTCGGATAACCCGTCACCTGTCCGTCCTGCCACGCGACGTTGCCAAAGAGCGTCCAGTCGCTATGCAACTGCCAGCTTCCGCCCAGCTCGATGCCTTGCACATGCCCGTCGCCTGCGTTGCGCTTCGTGACCTCGACGAGATCGTCGATGGTGCGACCCGTGGGCGAGCGCACGATCATGTCGCTGATGTCGGTGTAGAAATAGGCGAGGCTGAGATTCGTGCTCTCACCCTCCCAGCGCACGCCGACCTCACCGGTGAGATATTTTTCGGGATCAAGTCCGGGCGCCGCGGTCTCGATCTCGTTTGAGCGCGCGGTGTCGAGGCGGGAGAGATCGGAGAGATTGGGCGAGCGGAAACTTTGTGACGCGCCAGTGAAAAACTTGAGCTTGCCCGCGTCGTCGGCTTTGAAAAGGAGTCGCGCGCTGCCGGAGAAATCATGCCAGTCCTCATCGAGAGAATCGGCCTTGCCCGTCTCGGGATTGGCAAAGCGGCCCACATCAGCGGCGGCGTAAGTGTAGCGACCGCCGAGCGTGAGATCGAGACGATCGCTGAGCGCGATCTCATCTTGAATGAAGGCGCTGGCAAGGTGGTAGCGTGAGTCGTCGCCGACCGGTCCTTGAATCTGCGAGGTGGATTTGCCG
Source organism: Verrucomicrobiaceae bacterium (assembly GCA_031425215.1). Classification (GTDB taxonomy): domain Bacteria; phylum Verrucomicrobiota; class Verrucomicrobiia; order Verrucomicrobiales; family Verrucomicrobiaceae; genus JANPIW01. The sequence goes on along the minus strand of JANPIW010000541.1, from coordinate 3,547 downwards.
CCGCTGATTTTCACGCTGCTGGTGTCCACCACATCAAGGTAGTAGCTCAGGCCGTAAGTGAGATGCCCGATGGAACTCTCGCTCTCCAGCAACGTCTCAAAGCCCCAGGTGTCCACGTCAAAGCTGTCCACGCTGCGAGAGTGATCCGCGCGTGTGCGATACAAATCCTCGCTCTGCCGATGATGCGAGAGAATGACGCGGAAGTGATCAATCGCGCCGTCCGCGTCGCCTTCGAGCCTGATGTAGGAGAGGTAGCGGTCCTGGTCAAAGTAGTGCTCCAGTTCATTGCCCACCGCGCTGCCGCTGTATGGCACGGCGTAGATCGTGCGATGCGTGCGCCACACGTCGTCCTGGTGAAACTGGTTGTGCGCGACGGTGAGCTTCACGTCATCGCTGAGGAACCACTCGAGCTTTGCATCCACGCCCAGCTCATCGTAGCCGGTGTGCGGCAGATCGCCGCCGCCGGAGCGCAGATCGTCGAAGGTGCTGCCAGTCACGCCGAGATAGAGGCCGTACTTTTCCCACTCGCTCACGCTGCCTTCGAGCCGGCCCGTCCAGCTATTCTCCGCCGTTGCGTAGCGTACCGATGTGCCGCCAGTGATATACGGGCCTGATGGTGGAGACACGGGTGCCGGTGATTTCGCGGCTTTTCCAGACAGTGGCGCGGGGCGCTCCGGCTCGAGATACACAGGGCCTTTCGTGATCGCATTGACCACGCCGCCGATCGCGTCGCTGCCATAAAGCACGGAGCCTTGGCCTTTCACGACCTCGATGGCATCGAGGCTGAGCGCGTCAATCGTGCTCCAGTACTGATTGGGTCCCTCGCGGAAGACGGAATTGTTCAGGCGGATGCCGTCGATGAGGCCGAGGTTTCTGAAACCGGTGAAGCCTCGGATGAAGGGAGAGCCTTGTCCGTGTCCCGTCTGCTGGATGAAAACGCCCGGCACTTCCTTCAGTGCCTCGGGAAAACTTTGCGGCTGCATTTCGCCGAGCCGTCTGCGATCCACCTGCTGCGCTGTGTAGGGCGCGTCAGCCAGCGGCTGGTCATGCGCGGCTGCGGTGACGATCACGGTTGGCATCTCAGGGGTGATGTCGGCCGCGATGACGAGCGATGAGAGACTAAGTGTCAGCGAAGAGAGAAAGGCGGTGGTTTTCATGGAGCTGGAATGAAGCGCGCCGATTGGAGCCGATCCCGTCAAGTGAGGCAAGCCATTGCCAATGAGCCAGCGCATTCATCCGCGCTCTGGACAACAATTGATCTTCGCACGGTGGGAATGATCAGTTTGTGACGCTTCACAAGAGACGCGGGGTTGAGAACATCAGGGTTGAAGCAGGGGATGGATGCTTGAAGATGCGCGGTGCAAAAGGGGGCGCAGTCAGTCGAGGAAGTGTGTGAGATCGTGCGCGCGCACGAGCGCGTCGAAGTGCGCGGTGGCGGGACAAAGTGGAAAAGCGCGCCGGATGGAATGGCTGGCGTGATCACACCGAAGTCGGGAATCGTTGAGTACGATCCGGCGGAGTTCACGATCATCTTGCGCGCGGGCACAACGCTGAGCGAGATCAACGCGGCGCTGGGCGCTCAGGGGCAGTATCTCCCGTTTGATCCGATGTTTGCGGATGAAGGTGCGACGATAGGCGGGACGGTGGCCGCAGGGATGAATGGTCCGGGGCGGTTGCGCTACGGTGGCGTGCGCGATTTCATCATCGGCGTGGAGATCGTGACCGGGGAAGGGAATGCGATACGAGGCGGCGGCAAGGTGGTAAAAAATGCGGCGGGTTTTGATCTGCCGAAGCTGATGGTGGGATCGCTCGGGAGGTTGGGCGTGATGACGGAGGTGGCGTTCAAAGTGTTTCCACGACCGGAGGCGAGCGTGAGCGCGGTTATTGATGCGGGGAGTTTGCGCGAGGCGGTGAATGTGGTGAGCAAGCTGGCGCGCGGACCTTTTGATGTCGAGGCGGTGGAACTGCTGCCACCTGGACGCGTGGTGTTTCGCATCAGCGGGCATGAAGCGGCGTTGCGGGCGCGGATGGAGGATTTGAGGAAGCGCCTTGGGTTGGATGCCATGGAGCTGAGCGATGCGGCTGTGTTTTGGAAGCGTGCGTTGTCGTGGGATGCGGAGAGGCCTGGTTGTTTGCGAGTCAAAGTGCCTGTGACGCCCTCGGTGATTGAGGCGCTGGATGCAAAACTGGATGGAATGACGAGGCGCTACTCGGTGGCGTGCAATGTGGCGTTCATTGACTGGCCTCGTGAACGCGACGTCACGGAGCTGGACGCTTCGCTGGCATCGCTCGGGCTTGGTGGAATGCGAATGGGCGATGAAATGGCGCTGATAGGAAGGCGCGTGGAGAGGGATTTTCTTTTGCGTGTGAAAGCAGCGCTGGATCCGGCGAACAAGTTGGGTGACATCGAATGAAGCACGCAATTCCAACGGCGACACTCGGAGCGCACGGCCAGGCGATGGCGGGCGCGGTGCAAGCTTGTGTGCATTGCGGTTTCTGCCTGCCGACGTGCCCGACGTATCAGGTGATGGGCGAGGAGATGGACAGCCCGCGCGGTCGCATCGTGCTGATGAAAAATGTGCTGGAGGGCGCGCTGCCGCTGGAGGCGGCGCTGCCGCATGTGGATGCGTGTCTCGGCTGTCTTGCGTGTGAGACGGCATGTCCGTCGGGCGTGGCGTATCGGGATTTGATCTCGCCGTTTCGCGCGCTGGGGGAGGAGCGGAGGGACAGGCCGTTGTTTGAAAAAATGAAGCGGTGGTTTTTGCTGCGGCTGCTTCCGCATCCGGCGCGCTTTGCGATTGCCGCGCGGCTCGGTGTGATGGCGCGACCGTTGCGGAAAATGATGCCGGAGAGTGTGCGGGTGATGTTGGAGCTGCTGCCGGAGCGTTTGCCTGGTGTGGAGACGCCCGCCTCGGAGAGTCGGGCTACGTTGAAGCCGCGCGCGCGTGTCGCGCTGCTGACGGGATGTGTGCAGAGTGTGATCGCGCCGGAGATCAATCGCGCGACGATTGAGGTGCTGCGTCGCAACGGCGTGGAGGTTGTCATCCCGCGTGATCAAGGCTGCTGTGGCGCGCTGGCCTGGCACATCGGGGCGAAGGATGACGCGGTGAAGTGCGCGCGACGGAACGTGGCTGCGTTTCCTGATGATGTGGATGCGATCGTGACGAACGCGGCCGGCTGCGGCTCGTGTTTGCATGAGTATCCGCTGATCTTGTCGGGCGATGAGAGCGAGGGCGCGGCTAAGGCTTTCGCGCGGAAGGTGGTGGATGTGGCGGTGTTTCTGGATCGCATTGGCTTCGTGCCGCCGCAGGACTCGGGAAGAAAAATGAGCGTGGCGATGCAGGATGCGTGTCATCTGCTGCACGGACAGAAGGTGCAGTCCGCGCCGCGCAGGCTTTTGCAAAGTGTGCCGGGCATCGAGCTGCGCGAGATCGCGGACGCGGAGATTTGCTGCGGCTCGGCGGGCACATACAACATCGACCAGCCGAAGATTGCGGCGGAGTTGGGGAGGAGAAAGACCGCGAGCATCATCGCGAGCGGCGCGGAG
>JANPIW010000540.1:0-4169 GCA_031425215.1 Verrucomicrobiaceae bacterium | reverse complement strand
TTGCGCCCCAAGCCAGCGCGGTTGAAAGCAGGGAAAAAGCAGGTGAGTAACTTCATCGGCGATCTTACTCCGATTTCGCAATCTTACAAATTGGCATTGCAACAAAATCATCCACTTACCCCGTTAAGTAAGTGCCATTCTGGTCGGGTTACACCCCATGGCAAGTAACGTCGAGTGCTTTTAATGTGTCGATCTCGGTCTCCAGTGACCGCTCCAACACTTAGCCCATGAACCAATGAAAACTCCATCCTATCATCGTCACGTTGTTACTGTTGTAAGCCTCACTCTTGCCCTTCCCTGGGACGCTTTCTCGCAAACCCCATCTGGAAGCAGCAAGGGAGGCGGTACCGCGCCTGCTCAAGCCGGCCCGAATACTGGCTCAGCCACAAATCGAAATGCCCCGAAGCTTCCCGGCGCCGCGCAAAATCAAAACACGCAAGGTGCACAAAGCCCTAACACGTCGTCTCAGCCAAGCAATACGCAGAACGCAAACTCTCAGCAGCAGCCTGGCACTACACCGAATGCGAACGCACAGCAGCAGCCTGGCACTACACCGAATGCGAATGCTCAGCAGCAGCCTGCCACTGCACAAAATCCAGCCACCAGGCTGCCAGGCACCGCGCAGAGTCTTAACACGACGTCGCAGCCTGCCGCATCTCCGCAAGGAACCAATAGAGCGAGCGCGGCGCAGCAGTCGGGAACGTCTCAGCCGGGCACAAATCCCGCAAACAATCCGTCGGTCCAGCCCGGAGACGCGGGGACTTCTTCCGCTGGCACATTTGGTTCTTTTACTGAGAACGGTTTCTCGTTGGTGACATCATCCGACAGTCCGGCGTCAAATTTCATGCTAGGGCCAGACACCGTGTTCACGGACAGCGCGGGCCGCACCATCTCCAGAGAGAGCTTTAAAGCTGACATGCCTGCCACGGTGTTTTACACGCAGACGGGCACCGGCATGATCGCGACCAAGGTTGTCGTCAGAGAGGCTCCACCAGTGTTCACAGCAGGAACGATCACTGAAGTAAGTCCTGGGATTCTCGTCATCGAGATGCCCGGCGCATCCTCCACGCCGGTGCGCTATGTGGATAACAAGACCACAAATTATGTGGACCAAACCGGCAAAAGTGTGAGGCCGGATATGATCAAACCGGGAACACCAGCGAAGATATTCTACACGAAGGTGGGGGACACGCTAGTTGCCAGCAAGGTTGAAGTAATTAGCAAGGACGACAACCCCGGGCTGCCCAAGCCCCCGCTGCCCGAGGATCCCGCCAACACCACTACGACGACGACCACCATCAAACGCGAGGTCAAACCGTGATGAGATTGATGTCCGTGGTGAAACAAAAGAAAGTCGTGTCATGAAACCTAGCAAGCCCCGCCGCTGGTTGCGGCGCGGGCTTTGGGCTTTGCTGACCCTTGTTGCACTGTTGGTCGCCGCTCATCGTCCACTGCTCCGAGTAGCGGTGCAATGGGCGGGCAGCTACTACGCAGGGCAGAATGGTTACACGCTGGAGTGGCAGGTGTCCGGCTCCATGATCTCGGATGTGGAGGTAAACAATCTGCGGCTCGCCGGCCCACCGGGTGCAAGGATTCTCCAGCTCCATTGGCGGCGAGGTTCCGTCGATGCTGGCCTCTGGAGCGTACTCAGCGGAGACTTCATCGAGAGCTTGCATCAGCTCACAGTGGAGGATGCCAGCATCGTGGTCGATGCGCGTCCAAGCTCCACCTTGCCTGTGAGAAGGACCGCTCCATCGCTGCCTGATGTGTGGCTGCAACGGCTTGATCTCACCAATCTCGATGTCCGAGTCCTCACGCGAGATGGCGATGTGGTGTTGCGCGGACTCTCGCTGGCGCTTGATGAAGCAAAGCCAGGGATATTTAGGCTCGATGAGCTGACGCTTCCATCCACGGGTTTTCGCCTCGCCGGTGTGCATGGCGTGACAGAGATCAAAGACCGCACGGTGGTCTTTTCAGATCTCTTGATCGCGCCACACCTCGATGTGCGTCTGCTAGCCGTGGATTTGCAACATGTGCGCCGTGGCTCGGTGCCTTTTAATATCTCCGCGAGCAGCGGCCAGGCCGGAATCGAGTCATCGGGTCGGGTGGATGACATGACAGGCCGAGCTAAGCTTGATGCGACGCTAGCCTTGACCCGTATCACCCACCTGGATGTTGCTCGCTGGGCAAAGCTTCCTGGTGACTCGGAGTGGCTTGTGAAATCCGCCTTGCTGCGAGTCAAAGGCCCGCTGACCGAGCCGCAGAAATTGGATGCGTCACTTTTGCTTGCCGCCTCCAATGTCCACGCGAAGAGCGTGCACCTCGACAGCCTGAGCGTTCGCGCCAGCGTGAGGGATGGTGAGATGAAGATCGAAACGCTCACGGCGCGCGATGGTCCGAACACCCTCGATGCCACGGCCGCCGCGAAGCTGCCGCCGAGGTGGGATGAGCTGGCACAGACTTCCGCCGATGTGCGGTGGCGGCTGAGAGTGCCACGGCTCGACACCATCGCCGCGCTAGGGCCGGACTTCGCAGGCGAATTGCAAGGAGAAGGCTCGGTGAGCATCGCGCATGGGAAGCTCGTCAGGACGCAGGCATCGCTGCATGGCGACAGGCTGTCCTGGCGGAAGCGACGCATCGAGGAGGCATTGCTTCAGGTTCAGATCCGGGATGACCGCGCGGACATCACCGCGCTGGATGTGCGGATTGACGGTGAGAACAGCATCAGCTTCACCGGCAATGTGGGGATGGACGAGCGGCAGGCGATGAATCTCAAATGGCAGGCGGATATAACGAACCTTGCCGCTGCCGCGCTCTGGCTCGATGTGAAGGATCAGCCCTTGCCGAGCGGGGGGCGGTTCCTTTCGCAGGGCGCGGCTAGTTTCGCGCTCGCTGATGTGCGCGAGCGCAATCATCAGAACCTGAGCGCAGATGCCACCGCGAGCGTTACTGATGTCGTCTGGCAAAAGGGCCGGCTTGATCATGCCGCGTTGGATTTCTCCATTCGGGATTCGCGGGTGGAAGTGCGGAAGCTGGAGGCGCGGCTCAATGACCGCAACACGCTCACAGCGAAAGGCCATGTGATGCTCGATGAACCTGGAGAGTTTGATGCGGAGATCAGTGGCGCTTTGGATCAGCTCTCTGATTTCTCTGACTGGATGGAACTGGCCGGACAGCCGCGCATCACGGGCGGGCGCGCTTCGTTGTCGTGGAAGGGCGGCGGAAAAACCGCACAGCGTGAAGTCACGGGCGCGGGTGCATTGAACATCACTGACCTGAAGTTCGAAGGACGACCGGATGTTTTGGCGCTCGCTTTAGAAACAAGCCACGCAGGCCGGCGCGCAGAGATCACAAAGCTCGTGGTGAGCGCGGGAAAACTGCGCGCAGAAGCGGCGATGTCGATCACCGACGCTGATCTCGTCATCCCCAAGCTCGTGCTTTTCTCCGGCAAGACGCGGCTCATCGATGGCTCCGCGGAGGTGCCGCTCGCTCTCGCGCGCACACCGCGGCCGGCGCTGCCGCTGGATGGCACGCGACCGATGAAGGTGCGCCTCCACCTGGAGCAGATGGATGTGCGTGAGCTGTTCGCGGCGCTCGGCCAGCCACCACCTTTGATGGGCCACGCGGCGGTTGATCTCGAATTGAACGGCACGCTGGCGGAGCTGAGCGGCAAGCTCTCAGCCACACTCTCCGATGCGCGCACTGACGCGACGAAGGGCAGGCTGGAGCCGGCTCTCGTGCAGCTCGATGCCACGCTGGCGCGGCGTGTGCTCGCGATCAAAGCCACTGCGCGTGAGAAATCACTGCCACCACTGACGGCGGAGGCGGAGCTGCCTTTCGATGTGGAGAAGCTCGTGAACGCACCAAGCTCAGTGCTGGACGCGCCTCTGAAAGCACGCGTCACTTTGCCCGGCACCGATCTCTCCGTGCTGCGTCGTTTCGTGCCAGCGATCGACTCCATCAACGGCACGGGCAGCGCGGATGTGCGGCTCGGCGGCACGATGCGCAAGCCCGCGCTGGAAGGCGAGATCCGCGCAGATGCAGCGCGCTTGCTTCTCAAGGAATCCGACATGGACATCCGCGACGTGAAAGTGCGCGCCACATTCAACGGCCAGCGTCTCGTGCTTGATGACGTCACCGCTTCGCTCTCAGGCGGCTCGCTGCGGGTC
>JANPIW010000539.1:0-6752 GCA_031425215.1 Verrucomicrobiaceae bacterium | reverse complement strand
ATGCCCACGCCGCCGATGTCAGCATCCACACCGAGCAGCGCGCCGATTCCCCGCCCGAGCGTGAGGCCGACGAGCAGGCAGGCGGAGAGAAGAGCAGTTCCGTAGATGGGCATGTCAGCGTTCTTTGATTGGTTGCTTGATGAAATCGAGGATCGCCACGCGCGCCGGATCGCCCTCATTCACGATCTTGCCGGCGATGCTGCCGTGAGTGCGGTCGGTGATCATCTGCGCGGTGATGCCTTCGTTTCCCACGCCGCGCAGCAGCGCCACAAAGTAGGCATTCTCCTCCGCGCGCGCCGCCATGTCGCGGTCCGCGTAGAGCACGAGAAAGGGCGGCGTGTCCTCGCGCGCGAAATGCACAGGCGCGGCCGCGTCGGCGGTGATCGCGTTCTTTTTCTGACCGCGCTCCTCGCGCACGGTGTAATGCGTCATCGTCTGGCCGCTCACCGGGATGAAGCCAGCGATGTCGCCGAGATTCACACCAGCGTCAGCGAGATAATGCGCGTCCATGCCCAGCATCAGCGTGAGATAACCGCCCGCCGAGTGTCCGCCGACGAAAATTCGCCGCGCATCGCCGCCATGCTCCGCGATGTGTGCGCGCGCCCAGGCAACGGCGCACGCGGCATCCTCGATGTAAGCGGGGAATGTCGCCTTCGGACTCAGCCGGTAATTGGCAGCCACCACCGCGATGCCGGCCGCGGCAAGGCTTTGCGCGATCTGCGGAGTCCTTACCGTGTCATCGTCGGCGCGGCCTTTGTCGCCCTTTTTCAGTCCGCCACCGTGGAACCAAACAAGCGTCGCGAAATCCTTCGTCTCCTTCGGCAGATACACATCGAGCTTGCAGCGCTCCTTCTCGTAATCGCTCAACGAGCCGCCCTGCTTGTAAGGCACATCCTTGAGCACACGCACGCCGCTGGCGAGCGGCTGCTCCGCGTGAAGGGCGGTGATGCAAATGGCGAGGACGAAAGCGGAGATGCGGCATTTCATAAGCAGGCCGACTGTAGAGACGACTGCCATGTCTTGGCAACCGCAACGATGCGCGAGCGCTCAAAGATTGTCGGCAACTCGCGGAAGGAGGCGGCTGTCACTCGCGTTCATCGCGCTGCCATGACTCGCGCTTTTCTATTCCTCGCTCTCTGCCCTTTGCTCTCCGCCGCAAAGCCAAACATCATCTACATCATCGACGACGAACTCGGCTACTACGAGCCAGCGTTTCAAGGCGGGAAAAACATCCTGACGCCGAACCTCGACAAGCTGGCGGCGGAGGGGATTCGCTTCACGAACATGTATGCCGGCTCGTCGGTCTGCGCGCCGACGCGGTGCTGCTTGATGACTGGCAAGCACAGCGGGCACTCCTCGGTGCGCGCGAATGGCGGAGGCACGGCACTGCGAGCGGAGGAGGAGACGCTGGCCTCCATCTTGAAGCCGCTCGGTTATGCGACGGGCGGCTTTGGCAAGTGGGGCTGCGGCGGGCGAGATTCAACGGGCGTGCCGGAGAAGCATGGGTTCGATGTCTTCCTCGGCTACTACGACCAGGTCCACGCGCACACGTTTTATCCGCCGTATCTCATCCGCAACAGCAACGAGGTGCCGCTCGCGGGAAATAACGGCGGCACGAGCGGCGCGACGTATTCGCACTACGTCATCCACGAGGCGGCGATGAAGTTCATTCGCGACAACGCGAAGCAGCCGTTCTTCGCCTACCTGCCTTACACACCGCCGCATGGGAACTTCAACATCCCGGACAGCGATCCCGCGTGGCCGATCTATAAAGACAAGCCGTGGACGGAGGACGCGCGGCGTTACGCGGCGATGGTGACGATGGTGGACCGGCAGGTGGGCGAGGTGATGGCGCTGCTCAAGGAACTGGGCATCGACGACAACACACTCGTGTTTTTCAGCGGCGACAATGGCGGGAACGATTACTTCAAATCGCAGGAGCATCCGCGCGGTGTGCATCGCGCGAACAAGAATCCGCAAACCGGCGTGGAGTATCGCGGCACGAAGGGCACGCTTTACGAAGGCGGCTTGCGCATTCCGTTCATCGCGCGCTGGCCCGGCAAGATCGCGCCGGGTCGCGTGAGTGATCACGTCGGCTACTTTCCGGATGTGATGCCCACAATTGCCGAGGTCACTGGCGCGAAAGCTCCTCCTGACACTGACGGTATCTCCATCGTGCCCGAGATGACGGGCGGCAAACAGCCGCAGCACGATTTTCTTTATTGGGAAATCGGCGGCTGGATCGCGCTCCGGCAAAACAACTGGCGCGCGGTGAAGCCCGCCAAGAGCGAGCACTGGGAGCTATACGATCTCGCCACCGACCCGAGCGAGAGCAAAGACCTCACCGCAGCGCGGGCGGATGTGTTGAGCAAACTCGTCGCGCTCGCCACGAAAGCGCACGAGCCAGCGCGCGAGGGAACTTTTTCATCCACAGCGCGTCACGAGCGCGACCGCCGCGCGAAGTTCGGCAAACAAGATGAACCCGAAGCGCCGCCTGCGAAAAAAGGGAGGGGCAAGGCGAAGAAGCAGGTTCCACTCCTGCAATAGATTTTCCCAACTCCACCTCTTCGCTCCCGGCGCGCCATGATTCGCATCATCCTTCCCTTTCTCGCTCTCGGCTCGTCGCTTCTCGGTGCCGCGCAGCCCAATGTCATACTCTTCCTCGCCGACGACATGGGCTGGATGGACTGCGGCGCTTACGGCTCGCAGTATTATGAGACTCCGAACATCGACCGCTTTGCGAAGCGGGCCATGCGTTTCACAAATGCGTATTCACAACCGCTGTGCTCGCCGACACGGGCTTCGCTGATGACGGGGCAGTACTCGGCGCGGCACAAGATCACAAGCGCCACAGGACATCAGCCGCCGCAGGCGGAAGGGCATGCGTTCTTGCCGGAAACAGCTCCACCAAGCGCGCCAATGCTGCTGCCCGAGAGTAAAAACTATCTCGAGCCATCGCAGATCACGCTGGCCGAGACGCTCAAGAGCGCGGGCTATCGCACGGCGCACATCGGCAAGTGGCATCTCGGTCTTACTCAGCCGCACTGGCCGGAGCAGCAGGGCTTTGATGTCGCCTTCCATTGCCATCCTGATCCAGGGCCACCGGGGAACTATTTCTCTCCTTACGGCGTGAGTGCCGAAGGCAACGCGGGCGGCAAAAACAAAGTGGGCACCATCACCGACGGGCCAGCAGGCGAGTACATCGTGGATCGTCAATCGGCTGAGGCCGTGAAGTTCATCGCGGGCAGCAAAGGCGGGCCATTTTTTCTCAACCTCTGGTGCTACGGCGTGCATGGGCCTTGGGGCCACCAGGAGGAATATACGAAGACATTCATGTCGAAAAAAGATCCGAGCGGGCGGCAAGGCAATCCCATCATGGCCTCGATGCTCAAGAGCGTGGACGAATGCTTTGGCCGCATCCTCGACGAACTCGACAAGCAAGGCATCTCTGACAACACCATCATCATCTTCACCTCCGACAACGGCGGCAACACGCACAGCAACATCACCACCGAAGGCAAAAAATCCGCGAATGCCGACTGGCAGAAATGGGCCGGCACACAGCCGCCCACGATGAACACGCCGCTGCGCGACGGCAAAGGCACGCTCTACGAAGGCGGCACGCGTGTGCCGCTCATGTGGTCATGGGCCGGCAAGATCGCGCCAAGCGGCACGAGCGACGTGGTCGTCGGCCCCATCGACGTGTATCCGACAGTGCTCGATCTCCTCGGCATCACGAAACCCGAGGCGCAAAATTTTGACGGCATCAGCTACGCCAAGGTGTTCAAAGGCCAAGGCGCGCTCGACCGCGTCGCCTATTTCAATTACCACCCGCACGCCGGAGCCAATCGCGCAGGCGGCATTTGGGCGCGCAGTGGCGACTTCAAATTGCTCCGCTGGTTTGGCAATCCCGCCACGCACGAACTCTACAATCTGCGCGACGACATCAGCGAGGCCAGCGACTTCGCGGCGAAAGCGCCGGACAAGGTGAAGGAACTTAGCGCGCTCATTGACAGCTTTCTCAAAGAAACTGGCGCAACTTATCCGCGCCCGAATCCCGCCTACAAACCCGTGGCGGCCAAAGCGCCCGCCAAGAGTGCTGATCCCCTCAATGGATGGAAAGAGCGCCAATGCAAAGCCACGATTTCAGACGGCATCCTCAGCATGAAAGCCACCGCCAAAAACGGCGCGGCATTCCTCGGCCACGGCATGGCGAAGATGAGCGGCCCTGCGACGATCAAGCTCCGCGTGCGCAGCCTGTCCGGTGGTGCAGGAAAAATCGAAAGCTTTCCCAAAGGCTCCGCTGACCCGGACGGCATGATGTCCATCCCGTTCGAGATCAAGACCGGCGACTGGCAGGACGTGTCGCTCGACATTCCCTCCAAAGCCGCGCTCGGCACAGTGCGCGTCTATTTGCCCGACTCCGACATCGACTCCATTGAGGTCGCTCCCGTAAAGGGGAAGGCGATGAAGTGGGACTTCTGATCTGGTAGGTTTGCACCATGATCCGCCACACCGTTGTCTTTCGCCTCAAGCACGATCCTGGCTCTGCCGCCGAGCATGATTTCCTCCGTGCTGCCTGCGAACTCGCAAAAATCGAGGGCGTGCAAAAATTTGAGTGTCTGCGCCAGACGAGCCAGAAGAACAACTTCACTTTTGGTCTCTCGATGGAGTTTGCCGACAACACAGCATACGCTTCTTACAGCGATCATCCCGAGCACGTCGCCTTTGTGCAGCAACGCTGGCTGCCAGAGGTCGCCGAGTTCATGGAAATCGACTATGTGCCACACACACCGTAGCGAACTGCGATCATCATTCGATGAGATGCACACTGCCAGCCAACGCTCACCGCACCCGATCGCGCCATTGCTTGTGCTCCATCAGCCCGTCCTCGGCCATCACCGGCATGAGGTCCGCTGATCGAATTGAAACGAGCAGCTTCGCCAGCCAGTCAAGGTATGCGGACGCGTAGCGCGCACGGAATCCGGCATCGCTGCCGCTGCGGTCCGAATTTTGTTTGCTGCGCTCCTTGAAATGCTCGGCAAAGAGCTGCTGCCGCTCGGCCGCATCAGCGCCGAGCACGGCATCGCGGAGCTTGCGCACCAGCTTGCATCCAGACTCCGCTCCATCGCGCTCCATGATATAGGTGACGAGGCGGATCGTCTGCGGCGGCAGCCATCTGCCGGTATCGCGCGCGTTCGCGGTGAAATGGTCAAACAACGCATCAAGCGCGCAGGTGAGCCTGCGCACACGCCACACGCGCATGATCTCATCCATGCGTCCGCCTTCGCTGTAGCTGCTGGGATTCAGCTTGGGATTGTCTTCAGCGAGTGTGATCCAGGACATGGCTGCATCAGCAAAACCGGCGTCCGCTGCCGTGAAGAGCTGCGCGTAAGCTCGCGCATCAGCGGAGACGCTCGCGCCCTCCGCGCTGGTGATCACTGGCAGCACTTCACTTTCGAGAAGTTCAGGCTCGTGCAAAGCAGCGAACTGCGCCGCAACGAACGCGGGTGATGGAAAGGCGATTCGATACTCCGTCTCAAAGTGCGCGCTCGATCCGTAACCAAAGCCCCGCTCGCGCCGCGCTTTCACGGCAGGTTCCGCCAGACGGCGCAGTATTTGCATCGCCATGTCAAAGACAGGTTTCATGTCCGTGCCCTCGTGCATTGCCAGACCCGCGAGCGGCTTGAATCCGCTCTCCGCAGTCTCAGGAAAACGCAGCAGCGCGCGGCAGAGGTCATCATGCACCTGGCGCATCGGTTTGCTTCCACGACCGTGCTTGCGCCATAAATCAGCGAACTCTTCGCGCGACCATCTCTCTCCGTGCTGAGCATCGTCAGGAGCGCCGTACAGAAATTGCTGCGCGCCATCAGGCAGCAGCAGCTTTGCATCGGCGCGCTGATGAATCCAGGTCGTGAGCAGACGCGCGACGTGCTGGCGCTGCGCCGTTGCCGACTGCGGGCCGTGGCCTGAAAGCGTGTAGCACAACTGCGCAAGCACCCCCGCCATCTCCTGGTCGGGCACACGCCCCAGCCAGCGCGCGGACTGCGCCACATCGCTCGTGTCGAGGCATGAGAGCCGCGCAAACACGCCCGACGGAGGCTTGTCGTTCCGAGCGAGTTTCAGAAAAACATCACGCGCCTCGGCAGCACGGCCTGTGAGTTCCAGCGCGGCGGCGTAGCGCGTCTGATCCTGCGCGGCCATTCGTTTCAGTGCTGCATTCACCAGCTCGGGACTGCTTTTGAGCGGGCCTTCATTCAGCGCATCGAGCGCCGCTGCGACGGTGGAGCGATCATCCAGCGCAGGCGCAAGCCAGCGCGCGGCGATTTCGTCCAACTGCTTGCACAGCTCGCTCACTGCAGCGTCGCTCATGCCGGTCTTCGCGAGCCGCTCGAGCCGCTGAGACTGTGATTCGAGCGGCGACTCTGCGCGCGATTGCGCGGCGTACGGATGATCGTATGGCGCGCGCGGAACGAGCAACTCATTGCGTCGCACCGCATCGGCGATCAAAGGTTTGTGCAAATCTTCGAAGCCGAGTCTTGAGGCCATGCCGGAAAAACAATTCCGCTCAAAGTCTCGCATGCCGCGCTTCTCAGCGCGCTTGATGAGGCCGCCGAGGTGTGAGCGCATCGCGATTTTCACCGTTTTGGATTCGTAGCTCCAGCGCTCCAGGCAGGCGACGAGGTTTTCATCCAGCATAGCTTGCCGGTTGATGTCATCGCTGGCGATTACGGCGCGCTCGATGCGCTCGC
>JANPIW010000538.1:0-17965 GCA_031425215.1 Verrucomicrobiaceae bacterium | reverse complement strand
ATCCAGGCTTAAACAACGCCGTCGATTGGTGGCTCAATGGCGTCACGCAAAACGAAACCACCGACCTGCAAGGCAACGGTGGTCACTCCACCGACTTGCTCGCTGATAAAGCGGTGAGCTTGATTCAGAATCGAAATCCATCGCAGCCCATGCTGCTCTACCTCGCCTTCAACGCCGTCCACGCAGGCGTCTCCGCACCAGCGAGCTACATCACGAAGTATCAAAATCTCGGCGTCACCAATGTCGCCCGCCGCACGCTCTGTGCCGCGGTGGACTGCATGGATGTGGCCATGGGCCGCGTGCTCGGTGCGCTGGACACCGCAGGCATCGCGAACAACACCATCGTCGTCTTCATGAGTGACAATGGCGGCAACGAACCCACCGGCTCCATCAATGATCCACTGCGTGGCACCAAGAACCAAGACAGCTACGACGGCGGGAACATCCACACTCCGGCGTCGATCCGCTGGCCGGGCGTGCTCGCCTCCGGTGTCATCAGCAATCAGTATGTCTGGGTCGGCGACATCTTCCCCACGCTCTGCGCAGCCACCGGCGTCACCCCACTCAACACCAAACCTTTCGATGGCCTGAATCTCTGGCCCGCGCTGCTTTCCATCAACAGCGGCAATCCCAATGGCGTGCAGCGTCCATCAGCGCTCGTCACCGCCGTCGCCAAGCCCGCCGCGCTCAACACCTTCACCGATCCCGTGAATGGCGGCAGCAAGATGTTCAAGCTCATCCGCACCAAAGGCCCGCCCGTGACCAACGAGTTGTTCAACATGACCGATGACCCGAATGAAACCACCAACCTCGCCGCCAATGCCGCGTATGCCGCGATCATCACCGCGCTCACCACTTCCATCACCAACATCACGCCCGAGAACTACCCGCCCCACATCGGCGAAGCACCGAAGACCCAGAGCGTGCAACAAGGCAGCAGCATCACGCTTTACGCGCCCTTCACCAGCTATGGCCGAGTCCCCAGTGTGCAGTGGCGGAAGAACGGCACCAACATCAGCGGCGCGACCAGCTACGACCAAATCACCGAAGCCGGCGTCAATGTGAACGGCGTCTTCATGGCCACGCTCACCCTGCCTGCCATCACCACCGCCAGCTACGACGTGATCGTCAGCAGCGCCAACGGCTCCGTGACCAGTGACGCAGGCACACTCACCGTCATCAAACCCGTCAGCACTCAAAACGACGGCGTTCCCGACGCCTGGAAGCTCGCCCACGGCATCGCCATTAACGCCGATCCTGCGAATGGCCCACTCGGCGACATCGACCGCGATGGACGCAGCAACCTCCTCGAATACGCCTTCAACACCAACCCCCAGACGACCGATGCCGAAGCCGTTCAAAGCACCGCGATCAGCGGTTACCTAGAAGTCAGCTACCCACGCCGCATCGGTGCTCTCGACCTCCTCTACACCGTCGAAATCAGCGATGACCTCACCACCTGGCCCTCCCCCGACACGACAAGCGAACCCGTCAGCATCATCACCAATCCCGACGGCATCACCGAGACAGTCACCGTACGTGTTCTTCCCGCCATGAGCAGCGCCGTGAAGAAATTCGTCCGTGTGCGAGTGGCGACGCAGTGAGGATGGAAAGCCCATCTTGACTCAATCCTGACAAATTTTTGCCGAATCACTGAAGCCAGCCTGACACGCCTGAGGTTACAATCTTCACCATGAAAACGCTCCCCGTCTTTCTTCTGCTCGGCACGAGCCTTGCCGCCCATGATTTGGCCACGACCGACCGCGAGGTGCTTCGCGCCCACATTTTGGAGGAATGGAAGCGTGAGCATGTCGAGGTCGCTTCTACCGCATCCACGCTCCAACTTGCCGCTGCAGCCGTCGCAAACGCAGCGAACGCACCGCAGACCGCGAAGGCCTTCCTGCCTTTCACGAAGCTCGACCTGCGCGCGGATGGCGAGTTTCTCTATGTCGGCTCCAACGGCATGCCGGATCACAACATGATGGTGGGAATCACCAACTGGCAGCAGCAAGTGCCGACTCCACATGATTACTTTGGCGAGAATGCTTGGCGCATTCCATTGCACCCTGTCGTGGCGAAGGAGCCAGCTTCCATCAAGGACCGCTTCCTGCGCGGGGCCATCGCTTTGGCGGTGAATGGGATTCCCATTTTCAATCCGCAGAACAATCGTGGTGAAGTAGCGCAAGAGATCGGTGAGCTTGACCAGTGGGGCGGTCACTGTGGTCGTGGAGATGACTACCACTACCACTCAGCACCGCTGCATTTGCAGACACAGGCTGGAAAGGGCATGCCAATCGCCTATGCCCTGGATGGCTATCCAATCCTTGGTTTGACGGAGCCGGATGGATCTCCCGTGGGCAAGCTCGACGAGTTCAATGGCCATGAAGTCTCAGGTGGCGGCTATCACTATCATGCCTCCAACAAGTATCCGTATGTGAATGGAGGCTTCCACGGCGAAGTTGTTGAAGTAGGCGGCCAAGTCGATCCGCAGCCAAGAGCTGGCGGCTTCCGCGGAGCTGGAACGCCCCTGCGCGGGGCCGAGATCACGGGCTTTGAGCGGCTTGCTGACGGCAAGAGCTACGCCCTGCAATACAAGGTCAACGGAGCCAAAGCCGAGATCCGCTATGGCATGGAAAGTGAGGGTGAGTGGAAGTTTCAATACATCACCTCCGACGGTAAAAAGACCGAGGAAACCTATCGTGCGGGTCAAGGCGGTGGTCGTGAAGGTGGTGCTGGTCCCGGTGAACCCAAGGGCAAAGGGAAAGGCAAGCGCCCCGAAGGAAACCCACCTCAAGCCAACGAAGAGCGCCGTCCACAACGCCCGCAGGCAGCAGCGCAGGGCATTCTCGATGTGAATGGCGACGGCTCTGTAACCGCGCAGGAGTTTGCTGACAGTGCCAAGGCCAATGCAACGAAAAGCGGGATCTCACTTGCTGATGCGATGGCGAAAGCGAAGGAACAGTTCAATGCCTTTGATCACAATCGCGATGGCATTCTCGATACGCCCGAGCTTGAAGAACTCGCTGGCAATGCGCCTGCTCAAGGCACTCCCCGTCAGCCTCGTGGCGATGAGCCGCCTGCGCTTGAAGAAATGAAACCGGGCGGCGGTGGCGGCGGCGGTCGTGGTGGCAAGCAGGAGGCTTTTGTCGCGCTGCCGGATCAACCTCGCAGCAGCGATGGCAAATTCATGCTCAACAGCTCTGTGGTGGCAGACCTTGCGGACTTGCCCACTGAGTTTACGGGCGATGGCGATGGCATCAGCCCGCCTTTGGAGTGGTCTGGCGCACCCGCCGCGACCAAGAGCTACGCTTTGATCATGGATCACGTCGCCCCTGGCGGTGACAAGAAGTGGTATTGGACTGTCTATGACATCCCTTCGAGCACTTCGAGCTTGCCGAAGGACTCACAGAAGATTGGTAAGATCGGCACCGGCTTTAAAGGCCAAGTCGGTTATGAGCCACCGCATTCCAAAGGCCCTGGTGCCAAGACGTATGTGCTCACCATGTATGCCCTCTCCAGTCCGCTCGAGATCAGCGGCACTCCGGGCCGCGAAGAACTCGTCGCTGCGATGAAGGACAAGGTGCTCGCGAGTTCATCGCTGCGTGTGGTGCACACCAGCGGTAGCAGCGCTGCTGCGGGTGGAGGAGGAACGGAGCGTCCACGCTCTGTCTCGATCAATGCTCAGCCGCCAGCACAGTCCGAAGCTCCACCTGCTGATCAGCAAGAGGATCGCCCAAAAGGCCCCGGCGGTGGTAAAGGCAAGGGCGGTGGCAAAGGAAAAGGAAAAGGAGGACCTCCTGGACTGATCAAGCCGAGCATCGCCGACACCATGAAACTCAATGTCTATGCCGATAACTGGTTCATGCTTTATGTGAACGGCCGTCTCGTCGCCGTGGACAGCATTCAATTCACGCCACACAACGTCGTCAGCGTCGATTTCCTCCCCGAGTATCCCATGACCATCGCCGTGCTCGCCAAAGACAACGCCGATCCCAAGACCGGCATGGAATACGGCACCAGCATCGGCGACGCCGGCCTCTGCATCAAATTCGGCGACGGCACCGTGACCAACGCGAGCTGGAAAGCCAAAAATTTCTTCCACGGCCCCATCAACAGCGACACCGCCAATCCCCAGGTCAAACAAGAGCCGCTACCTGCCAACTGGTGGGCCACCGACTTCGACGACAGCACCTGGAGCAACGCCAAAGAATACACCGTCGAAGAAGTCGATCCCAAGCAGCCCTGCTTCGACAACGACTTCGAAGGAGCCAAGTTCATCTGGAGCGACGACATCGCCCTCGACAACACGGTCATTTTCCGCACCATGATCGAGAAGCCCGAGTGGAAGCAGCGCTGGAACACCAAGCCTGATCTCGATGTGACTGGAGCACCCTTGAAATGAAAGCCATCATTCTAGCCCTGTTGTTTAGCATGACTTCGTTCGCGAGTGCGAAGGCTCCCAACATCCTCTTCATCCTCGCCGACGATCAATCGTGGAGCGGCACCTCGGTGCGCATGAAGGCGGATGAGCCGCTGAGTGGCAGCAAGGTTTTCAAGACACCGAACTTGGAGAAGCTCGCGGCACAGGGGATGACGTTTTCGCAGGCTTACGCAGCGCATTGCAAGTGCGAGTGCTCGCGGGCGGCGATCCAGATGGGGCGCACGACGACGACGCTGAATGCGCCGGATAAGTCATCTCGAAACTGGAGCGCGCCGGTGACGGACTCGCTCGTGAACACACTCAAGAAGGCCGACCGCAGTTATAAGGCGGCGCATTTCGGCAAGTGGCAGTGGTTTCACACGCCGGAGTCGATGGGCTATGACGCGAGCGATGGAATCACGATGAACGAAGATGGTGATACCACCGATCCTGAGGACCCGAAACAATCCTTCGGCATCACCCGCCGTGCGAAGGCATTCATGGACACGCAGGTGAAGAGCGGGCATCCATTTTATCTGCAACTTAGCTACTACGCCGTGCATCAAACACCACAGGCGCTGGCTTCGACGATCAAGAAGTATGAAGGCATGAACCTCGGCAAAGGAGGCAAAGGCGACCGCGCCGTGATGGCCGCAATGACGGAGGACTTCGACACCTGCATCGGCGAGGTCTTAAAGAGGCTCGATGAACTCGGCATCGCCGACAACACGCTGGTCATCTACTCCTCCGACAACGGTGGTCGCACCGAGATCCTCAACGGCGGCAAAGGTGATCTCGGTGAAGGCGGTATCCGCGAGCCGCTCATCGTGCGGGGCCCTGGCATCAAAGGCGGCGCACGCAGCGATGTGCCCGTGATCAGCTATGACCTCATGGCGACGGTGCTCGATTTCGTGAAGCCGGACATCGCACTGCCGAAAGGAGTCGAAGGCGGAAGTTGGAAGCCTCTCCTGCTCAGCGGAGGCAAAGAACCGGTGAAGCGACCAATTGATCGCTTCGTGTGGCATCAAGCTGTCGAAGTCACGCATCCGCAGTCCGCGATCCGCAAAGGCGACTACAAGCTTCTCTACTTTTGGGATACCAAGGAGGGCCTGCTCTTCGATCTGAAGAACGATCTCGGCGAAACGCAGAATGAAGCGAAGAAGCTTCCAGACATCGCCGCGAAGCTCGAAACCGAACTCAAAGCCCATGTGCGGGCTGGTTTGGGTGAACGGGCCTTTGCTGCGTTGGAAGATGGCGAGTTTTTCAAAGGACGTCCGAAAGGCAAAAAGAAGTAGCCATCCATCAGCATCCAAACGCGCCCTTTAGCGGGTACGCAAATGCTGCGAAGGACTCCTCTGGATACTGCACGCTTGGCTGTATCTCAACCATCTCGAGTTGCCGCGCTTGTTCGGCGGCGCATTACACACCCAATGTGCCCGTGAGATTGCGGCGAGTTCTGCGTACTTTCCGCCATGATCTCACCCTCATTCTCGCGCTGCGCTCTTTCACGCCGCACACTCCTGCGTGGAACAGGCATCACCCTTGGCCTGCCATTTTTGGAGACCATGCTGCGCGCCGGTCAGGCCACGAGCATTCCGCGCCGCATGGTGGCCATCGAGACAAACATGGGCATCATGCCGCAGTTTTTCTTTCCCGAGAAAGCGGGGCGTGATTATGCGCTCACGCCGTATTTGGAAAAGCTCGCGAAGCATCGCGACAAGATGACGGTGTTTTCCGGCGTGAGCCTTCCGGGTGTGACGGGTGGTCATGCGGCGGAGAAATGCTTCCTCACGGGCACGCCGCACCCGGAGCGCGGCGGATTCCGCAACTGGGTCTCGCTCGATCAAGTCGCCGCCGAGCACATCGGCAACACGACACGTTATCCATCCATCCCTCTCGCCATGACGAGCGAGGGAAATCGCACGCTCAGCTACACGCGCAGCGGCGCGCCGATTCCCGCAGAGACCAGCCCGCGCAAACTCTTCCAGCGCCTCTTTGTGCAAGGCAAGGCAAGCGAAGTGGATGCCAACGTAGAAGCTCTCCGCCAGGGCCGCAGCATGCTCGATTTTGTGAGCGATCAGTCGAAGCGGCTGAATCAGTCGCTCTCCAAAGCCGACCAGCGGCGCATGGATGAGTACTTCACCTCGGTGCGCGAGCTGGAGAAACGTCTGCACTCCGCCGAGGAGTGGGAATACAAACCCAAGCCCGTCGTCAAAAACGCGCCGCCGACCGACATTGAGGACTCGCGCGAGTTCGTGGCCAAAACCAAACTCATGTTCGACGTGATGAAGCTCGCGATCGAAACCGACTCGACGCGAATCATGACCCTCTTCATCGACACAGTCGTGATTCACAACATCACGCATCACGGCAACCGCCCTGAGGCAGTCGCCGAGCTGCGCGAGAAAGAGGAAGCGCAGTTTGCCGTGCTGAATGAGTTCCTCTCCGCGCTCGACAGCACCAAAGAGGAAGGCCAGACGCTGCTCGACCGCACTCAGGTACTCTACGGCACGCCGATGGGCAGCGCGAACTCGCACAGCAACGTGAACCTGCCCACGCTGATCGCAGGTGGAGGTTTCAAGCACGGCCAGCACCTCGCCTTCGACACGAAGAACAACTACCCGCTGAGCAATCTCCACCTCACCATGCTGCAACGTATCGGCATTGAGACGAATGAGTTCTCCACCGCGAAAGGCACCATGAGCGGCCTTGAAATGGTGTGAGCGCGCTCACGGCACGAGGTCCAGGCACGGCGGGCGGCAAGATAACCAGCGCGTGGTCGTAGGTTTGCATCATGCTGCGCGCACGCTCCGAGCCTCAATCCACGCGGAGAAATTTTCTCCAGGCTGGTGCCATGAGTTTGTTTGGACTCGGCACGCTCGATGCGCTGGCTGCGGCGGCGCCGGGCCGCGCGGGCAGGGCAAAGCGCGTCATCCTCATCTTCAATGGCGGCGCTCCGAGTCATCTCGATCTTTGGGATCCGAAGCCAGATGCGCCTTCGGAAATTCGCGGGCTGTTCAAAACGATCACGACCAATGTTCCAGGCACGCACATCTCCGAGCTGCTGCCGCGCATGGCGAAGCGCATGGACAAGCTCGCGCTCATCCGCTCGGTGCATCACGGACACAGCAGTCACAATGGCGGCATGCACTGGTCCACCGTGGGTCATCCTTACCGCATCGACAGCACGCTCATCACTCCCAGCCCGACGGATCTGCCGTGCTTTGGCACGCTCGTCGGCTGGCTCGCGCAACGCGACGGCTACAGCGGGAGTGTGCCGCCTTATGTCATCACGCCGTTTCCGCATTGCGACAGCAAGGTGTACATCACGCCCGGTCAATACGGCGGCTGCCTCGGCTCGCGCTATGACCCATTCGTGCTGGATGACGATCCCAACGCCGCGAGTTTCAAAGTGCGCAACATGGCTCTCGACGCGGCGATGACACCGGCGCGGTTCAAAGAGCGCATGGGCCTGCTGCAAAACATCTCCATCACAGCGCCGAAGATTGTCTCCACGCAGGCGGACGAGATTGATGTCTTCAATGAGCGAGCCGTGACCATGCTGCAATCCAACACGGCAGCCGAAGCCTTCGATCTCTCGAAGGAACCCGATGCCGTGCGCGAACGCTATGGACGGCATAGCTGGGGCCAGTCGCATCTTCTCGCGCGACGGTTGATTGAATCCGGCACTCGTTTTGTCACGACGGTGAACGGCCCCAGCATCACCTGGGACACGCACAAAGATAATTTCAACGCGCTGAAAAACCGCCTCGTGCCTCCGATGGAGCAGGCGTATGCGGCGCTGCTCGACGATCTCGAAGAGCGCGGCCTGCTCAACAGCACACTCGTCATCTGGATGGGCGAGTTTGGCCGCACGCCGAAGATCAATGCCGAAGCAGGCCGCGATCACTGGCCCGGCTGCTACAGCGTGCTGCTCGCCGGTGGCGGTGTGCGCGGCGGACAGGTGATCGGCTCATCAGATGCCACCGGCGCCTATCCCAAAGATCGTCCCATCACGCCCGCAGACATCCACGCCAGCGTCTTTGCCGCGCTCGGATACAACGCGCGCGAGATTCACTACCCCGCCGCTGACGGCCGCCCCATGCTCCTCTCCGAAGGCACGCCGATCAGCGAGCTGTTTTGATCCTCCCGCGTCATTGCATGATCGCCTCGGTTATTGCGTCTGAGGCATCGTTGTCGAGCGTGCTGCTTGTCTGATCCATGAAATCTCAGCCCGCCTGCGAAACCGCCCGTGCAGCTTGACATGTGCGATGCACAGCGCGCACTCATCATGGCACTTTCACTGTGATGTATTTCAATCCCGGTACGTCCCTGAAGTCCTTCTCGTTGGAGGTGAGAACAGTGAAATCGCGTTGAATGGCCTGCGAGGCGAGCCACAAATCCTGCACGCGGAAGTCGGCACCGCGTCCTGTTTTTTCGAGTTTGGCGGCGATGATTCCAAACACCTCTCCAGTTTCGCCCGTGATGCGTAGAAGCGGTTTGCGGCGCATCCGGCGCAGGGTGGTCATGGCACGCTGCTTCTTAATGGCATCCGTCATCAGGTCGATGCCAAGGCGAATCTCAGCCACATTGACAGGTGACAGATAGACCGGCGATTGCCTGGTAATCGCGTGGATGTCGGCGGCGCTGAGTTTGCCGCGTTCGATCGCGATCCAAATGTTGGTGTCGATCAGGAAGCCCACGGATCGCGCAGCTCTTTGAGGGTTCCACGTCCAGACTTTCTTCTGGCTTCGACCGCCTCGGTCAAAGCGTCAGCTGTTTTGTCGTCGAGTGTGCGGTAGAGATCACCGAGGACTTCCATGGCGTTCTGCGCTTGAGGTTCCGGCACGAGGCGGGCCACGGGCTTGCGATTGCGGACGAGAATCACTTCTTCCTGCTCGGACTCGACACCATTCATAACGGAACTGAAATTTCGAGCGACCTCTGTGACAGTGAGCGTTTTCATTGGTGCAGGCTATCTGATCGAGTCTGATTTGGCAAGTTCGCTGGCGTTTCATCAATCAACCCCGCGGCACTTCCTTCTACGTGCTCCTACTGCAATACAACCGTTACGCGGAAGAACTGCGGAGTCTCTCCATTCACCTCAGCCGGGAACGGGATGGTCACGGCTTCGACCTCGCCGTCGGTGGCGACGGGTGTGGCTTCCTCGGTGCTCTCCTCCCAGAAATCAAGATCAGCGCTGAACTCGACGATGTAGTCGAGTCCGGCGGCGATGTGATTCATGCGGCGGCCAAAGAGTGCGAGGCGCGCGCCTTCGGGGCCGATGGTGGTGGGGCCGCCGCGCGCGGTGACGACTCCGGCATCGGTTGTGATCACGCCGTTCGCGCCTTGAGAGGCATTGGTGCCGAAGGCCCATTCGAGCGCGTTCATGATGCCGTCGAAGTCGAAATCTCCCAGCGGCCCCGAACTGCCGCCCGTCACACCCGCGCTAACGGCCCAGTCTTCATACGCGGTGCGTCGCGTCACGGTGAGCGTGTACGTCTTCAGCGTCGCGTCCTGCGCGGTCACGACGGTGCTGATGATGTTCGCGCCGACGTTGAGCGTGATCGGATTGCTCGCGGTGCCGGATGCGACGGGCGCGGTCTTAACGGTGATCGCCGCAAAGCTGTTCGCCGCAGTGGGTGTGACGGTGATGCTGCCCGTGGTGTTTGAAACCGTGGCCATGTAGCTGATCTCCGCGCTGGAGAACAATGGCGAGAGCGTGCCGGCGCTGATGGCGAGAGCGGAGAGATCGGCGTTGTTGCTGATGGTGGTGAAGACCACGTCAGCTCCATTCGTCGTGCCGCCGCTGCTGGTCGCCGTCGCGCGGTAATGATACGTCGTGCCGGGCGTGAGGCCGGTGAGGTTGAGCGAGACATTTTGCGCGAGGGTGCCGTTGTTGGGAGACAAAGTGATCGCTGTGTTCGTCCCGTAGCTCGTCGTCGTACCGCGTTGGAATTGCGCGGTGGTGACGCTGCCGTTTGGATTGATCGTGGCGTTGATCGTCGCGGTCGTGGTGCCTACCGATGTCGCGGCGAGCGTGATCGCATCGGGTGCAGGGATGTTGATGAAGCGCTGCACCATGTCGGATGACTGCCAATAATGATCGCCAGGCTGGTAAGCGATCACGCTCACGAGTCCGCTGCCGGTGATGGTGAGCTGATCGCGCTGAACCTTGGCAGGGCCGGTGACGATAAAGCTCACGGGCAGGCCGCTGCCGGTCGTGGTGGAAAGCGTGATCGTGTTGCCCACCGGCACGCTCGCAAGTGGCGCGGTGAAGGTGATGCTCTGCACCGGACTGATCGCGGGCAGGACAAGATCGGGAACGAGCTGGTTTCTCCAGGCGAGCGCGCACTGGCCGCTGTTGCCGAAACCGAAGGCCCACAGCGTGGAGTCAGCGGCAATGGTGAGCGATTGCGCGGAGGATTGCAACGGTGGCAGACTGCTCCAGCCGGTGGACGTGCCGACTTGTCCTGGCGTGGAGCGTCCGGTGTGATTTCCCGTGCCGAGATAGCCGACGGTGTTCGCACCCCAGGTCCAGAGCGTGCCGTCGGTGCGCGTGGCGAGAGAGTTGAATGCCGCGCCGCTGACTGTGGCCCACGTTGTCACCGCACCGATCTGCGTGGGAATATTGCGCTGCGTCGTGGTGCCATCGCCGAGCTGGTTGTTGGAGTTCGTGCCCCAAGCCCAGAGTGTGCCATTGGTCTTCACCGCGAGCACGTGATTCGATCCCGCGCTAATCGCTTTCCACTCGCCTGCGATGCCGATCTGCGCTGGCGTGGTCGTGTCCGCCGTCCCGCCATTGCCGAGCTGTCCGCTTGTGCCCTCACCCCATGTCCAGAGCGTGCCGTTGGTTTTCATCGCCATCGAAAAGCCGCCATTGCCCGCCCAGATTGCGTTCCAATCCGTCGCCGTGCCGATTTGCAACGGTGTGAGTTTTCCAATCAACGTGCCGTCACCGAGCTGACCGCTCGCGTTCGCGCCCCAGGCCCAGAGCGTGCCATCGGTTTTCAGCGCGAGCGTGTGATTGCTCGCGGCGACCACGTTGCGCCAGTTCGTGTCAGCGCCGATCTGCACAAAGGCGCTGCGCGTGAGCACATTGCCATCGCCGAGCTGGCCGCTGGAGTTCAGCCCGCATCCCCACAGTGTGCCATCAGCGCGGATCGCCATCGTGTGCGTGCTTCCGGCGGATGCTGCGCTCCACGAAAAGCCACCACCGATCTTCACAGGCACGTGATGCGTCGCGGTGTCGGTAAAACCCAGGCCGAGCTGGCCGCTGCTGTTCAAACCAAAACCCCACAGGCTACCATCGGGCCGGATGAGCACGGTGTGATTCGCGCCGCCCGATGCGCTCGTGATCTGGCCGAACTGCGCGCTCACTGGCAGCGCCGTGCGCGGGAAGTAACCGAGCTGCCCGTTTGCATTCGATCCCCATGCCCACAGCGTTCCATCGGCGCGTGCGGCGACGGAAAAATTCGCGCCACCCGCGAGCGACTGCCAGTCAGCCACTGCATTCATCTGCACGGGCACGTTGGGCCGCACGAGCGCGTCGGCAATTCCCTGGCCGAGCTGACCGCTCGCGTTCGCGCCCCACGTCCACACGGTGCCGTCAGATTTCTTCGCGATCACATGCGCTGATCCAGCGACGATACTCTGCCAATCTGTTGCGGTGCCCACTTGTGCGGGAGCAGCGCGAGTGATCAGCGAGCCATCTCCGATTTGGCCACTCGTATTCAAACCCCAGGTCCAAAGCGTGCCGTCTGTTTTGATCGCGGCGGAATAAGACGTGCCCGGCGCGACGCGGCTCCAGTTCGTAGCTGTGCCGATCTGCACAGGCGCGCTGCGCAACGTCGTGGTGCCATCACCAAGCTGGTTGCTCGAGTTCAATCCCCAGGCCCATAGCGTGCCGTCTGTTTTGATCGCGAGCGTGAAATCTCCGCCCGCGCTGATCATGCCGACGACTTGCCGCCAGTCCGTGGCCGTGCCGATCTGTGTGGGCACCGCGTAGATCGTCGGAGTGGTCACGCCTTGTCCGCATTGGCCGTTCGTGTTGCCACCCCAGGCCCAGAGCGTGCCGTCGGTTTTCACTGCCACGCAATGCACTGCGCCCGCAACAGCATTGGACCAGTCCGATGTGCCGCCGATCTGCACGGGCGAGGTCTTTTGCACCACGGTGTTGTCGCCCACCTGGCTGCTCGTGTTCAAGCCCCATGCCCAGAGTGTGCCGTCCGTGCGTGTGGCGACGACGTGCGAGGTGCCTGCGTTCACGGTGCGCCAGTTGGTCGCGGTGCCCACTTGCACGGGCAAACGGCGCAGCGTCGTACTCGCATCACCGAGCTGGCCGTTTGCATTCACGCCCCAGGCCCAGAGCGTGCCGCTGGTGCGGATGCCGAGCGCGAAATCATTGCCCTTGCTCGCCGTCACCACCGTGAATGCGCCGCCCGTTGCCGAGAGCGCGAAGGTTTGATAAACGGGAATTGCAGCGCCGATGCTGCCGCCATCTCCTGGCTGCGTGGCTTTCACCGTGATCGTGCCTGTCGTCGCGGTGAGAGTAATCGTGCTTCCCGCGACGCTCGCGCTCGACGCGCCAGCGACGATTTGATAAGAAACTGGCAGCCCGCTGGTCGCTATCGCGGTGAGATTGAATGCAGCATCGCCGACATACTTCGTGGGGATTGGTGGGAAGGTGATGACCTGATCCACTCGCGTGAGCGTGATGTCGTTTCCATCGCCACCCGAGTAGCTGATCTGGAAGAGATAAGGCGTCGCGCCAAACATCAGCGTCACTGCCGCGCCATCCGCGAGACCATTGAAAGTGCCGTTCACCGGAAGGAAGCCAGTGTTGTTCACCAATGTGAGCACCGTGCCCGCCGCAGGCGTGTAGCCGAGCGCGAGCGCGGGCGTGATGCCGGATGCAGTGAAGCCATCAACGGTCACGGGCACATCAGTCGCGGTGTTGAACGTCGCGCTGTTGTTTGTGGCAACCGCGACATTGCCTCCGTAAAACACGCCGAGACTGCAGCTAGCGACCGCGCGCACTTGATACGTCAGTAATGGCATCAGGCCCGTGACCGGCACATTCAGCGGCAGCGCCGACGCGCCCGATGAAAAATTCTGCGGCGTGGTGCTGCTCGCGAATGTGGAGCCAACTCCATATTCGATCCACATCGTGCCACCGAGCGCGCCGGGCGTGACCGTGCCATTCAGCGTCGCGCTCGTTCCTGTGACGCTCGTCGCCGCGAGCGTGACGGGCACCGGTGGCGCGTTGAATTTATAAATGCCCATGCTCGTCACGCCGCGCAGCGCGCCGTCGCTCGCGAGCGCGAGGCCGTGATCGGGACGCACACCCTCATCGCGGCCGCTGAACGAGTAGAGCGAGGTCACCGAGCCATCGACCGTCACACGGAAGAGCGTGCCCTGGTTGTAAATGCCGCCCGTGTTCGTCACGCCATACATCGCGCCGCCGGGACCGGCCACGAGTCCCGCGATCGGATTCTGCCCGCGCAGCTCGCCGAT
Source organism: Verrucomicrobiaceae bacterium (assembly GCA_031425215.1). GTDB lineage: Bacteria > Verrucomicrobiota > Verrucomicrobiia > Verrucomicrobiales > Verrucomicrobiaceae > JANPIW01. The sequence continues at coordinate 4,029 of JANPIW010000538.1, read as the reverse complement.
GTTGTTGCCGCCAAAGCTCGCGAGGCTCGTCATCACACCGGCGGGCGTCATTTTGAAAACGGTGCCGAGATTCCGCACGCCACCGCTGTTCGTCGTGCCATAAAAATTTCCATCCGCCGCCTGCACCATCGCGCCCTGCGGACTCGTGCCCGGATTCGCACCACCAGCGCCGGTGAAATGGACGAGCGTCGTCTGCACACCCGCAGGCGTGACTCTATATATCGTACCGAAGCCCGTGCCCACATTGCCGCCCGCGCTCGTCGTGCCGTAGTAATTACCATCCGTGCCGAGCACGAGAGGCGACTGCGGACTGGAGCCGAGATTGCCGCCCGTCGTGCCGCTGAAGCTCAGCACCGTCGTCAGCGTGCCTGCGGTGTTCACTTTGAAAATCGAGCCGAGGCTTGTCACATTACCGCCCGTGCTCGTCGTGCCCCAATGCTGTCCGTCCGCGCCGAGGATCAGCTCCGCTTGCGGACTCGATCCAAAGGGCGCGATTGTTCCACCGAATCCGATCACCGTCGTCATCACACCCGCCGGACTGATCTTGAAAACCGCGCCGCTGTTCCCCGCACCGATGCCGCCCGCCGCGCTCGTGGCCCACATGTCGCCGTTCGCCGCCTGCATGAAACCGCCGCGCGATGTCCACGCCGAAGTGCCCGAGGTCGGCACGAGCGTCGTCACCACCGCCATCGCGCCACCGAGCGGACCTTTGATGACCGTGCCGTGTCCGAGCGAGCCGCCCGCGCCCGTCGTCGTGCCGTAAAGATTGCCGTCACTCGATTGCTTCAACTTTGCCATCGTCGGCGCGGCGGTGAAACTCACGAGCGATGCAAACGTGCCGTCGTCCTCCACTTTGAAAAGGGTGCCAACATTGTTCACGCCGCCGGTGTTCGTCGTGCCGTAGAAGCTTCCATCACCGTGCGCGACGAGTCCGCCGTTGGGCGATTGTCCCAGCGCCACGCCGGAGCTGCCGGTGAAATTCACCAGCGTCGTCAGCACACCCGCCGTCGTGCATTTGAAAACCGTGCCCAGCCCCGCGCCGCTCGTGCCGCCCGCCTGCGTCGTGCCGTAAAGCTGCCCGTCTGTGCCGAAAACGAGCGTGCCCTTCGGTGCCGATCCGAGCGGCGCGACCTGGCCGCCGAAATTGATCAACGTCGTCAACACACCCGCCGCCGTCATTTTGAAAACCGTGCCTAGGCCAGCACCCACATTGCCGCCTGCGCTCGTGGTGCCGTAGAAATTTCCATCCAAGCCCTCGACAAGACCCGCGAGCGGAGTCGCACCGAGATTGCCGACGATGGTGCCGGTGAAGTTCACCAGCGTGGTGAACGTGCTCGTGCCCGGCGCGTATTTGAAGATCGTGCCGAAGCCCGTGCCGCTGTTGCCACCCGCCGCCGTCGTGCCATAGAAATTGCCATCGCTCGCGCGCAGCAGATTGCCACGCGGTGACGAGCCGAGAAATGATCCCGTGGTGCCCGTGAACTGGACCAGCGTGGTGAGCACGCCGCTCGTGGTCACTTTGAAAATGGTGCCGGAGCCACCACCGCCTGTTTGCGTCACACCGTAGAGCGCGCCATCCGCGCCGAGCGTGAGGCCAGTGATCGGCGTGTTGCCCAGAGCGGGGCCGCTCGTGTTCGTGAAGCTCACCAGCGTCGTGAGCACACCGTCGGGCGTGACTTTGAAAACGCTGCCGTTGCCGTTCGTGCCGCCCGAGTTTGTCATGCCGTAGAAATTTCCGTCGGCGGCCTGCACGAGATTGCTCTGCGGATTCGAGCCGCCCGCGCCGGAGTTTCCGTTGCCGTAAAAGCTCGCGAGTGTCGCTGCGGTGCCGCCAGTGCTCACGCGGAACACGGTGCCGAGACTAAAGGTGCCGCCGGTGCTGGTCGTACCGTAAAGCAATCCGTCAGTGCCAAGAACGAGCGCGCCGAGCGGCGAGGTGCCGGTGTCGCGATACAGAAACTCCGGCTCGATCAGGTCGCTCGTGTTTGGCAGCAGCGTCACCGTTTGATGATCGCCCACGGTCGCGCCAAACGTGTTCGTGGCCACGAGGCGGACGTGATACGTCTCGCCCGGCATGAGGCCTTGCAGCGCGGTGCGCACGATCACATTCGCGCCGCCGTTGCCCGCACTCTGCGTCGCCGTCTGCTGGCCGTAGCTCGTGTCCTCGCCCCACTCGAAATAATAGTCCGTCATGTCGCCGCCTGGATTGATGACGCCGTCGAGTGAGAAGCCCGTCTGGCCGATGCCCGCGAACGATCCCGTGCGCACCACCGTCGGCGTGGGCGTGATGAAGATCTTGTCATCACCATACGCCGTGCCGGTCGCGCTCTGGATCACGGCGCGGTAGTGATAGGTCGTTGAGTTTGCCAGCCCGGTCAGGCTGCGCGCCATGACCACATCACCGACAGCGGCAGGCAGGCTCTGCGTCGTGGTGGTGTTGCCGTAGCTCGTCGTCGCACCCCATTCGAACCACGCGCTGCCCGTGATGCCATTGCTGTTCGCCGTGCCATTCAGCGTCGCGCTCGTGCCGGTGATGTTCGCGGCGGCGAGCGTCACCGCGCTTGGCGCGTTGCTCACGGTGAAGACTTGATTGATGCCGTAGCTGGAGCCAGCGGAGTTTTGCGCGATGAGCCGGAAGTGGCATGTCGTGAACGCGATGCCGCTGAGCGCGAATGTCGCATTGCCGAACGTCGTGCCGCTGCCAGCCGACGTGGTGGTGGTGACGTTGCCGTAGCTCGTCGTCGGACCGTACTCGAACCAATAATTCGTCGCCAGTCCGCCCGGCATCACGCGGCCATTCAGCGTCGCGCCATTGCCCACGATGCTCGACGCGGGATCGGTGAATGCCTCGGGCATCGAGACGTTGTTCAGCGTGATCGTGTGCGTGCTGGTGCCGAGATTCGCGCCGGTTTGATTCAGCAATTGCACCACGATGGTCTCCGCTGGCTCGGGCAAAACGTCAGGCGTGATCGCGATGGGAATGTTCAGCGTCGTCGTGCCCGATGGAAAATTCAGCACGCCTTCCGCGAGCGTGAAATCAATGCCGTTGCCAGCCGCCGTGCCGCCATTCACGCGATACTGCACGCTCACATCTCCCGGCGGTGTGCCGGTGATGTTCACGGGCACATTGTAAGTGCCGATGCTTTCCGTCGTCGTCGCCGTCGATCCTGCAAAACCAACGGTTCCGCTGGGAAACGCATCATTGTCACCGAGCAGCAACGTCGCGCTGCCCTGCCGCACACCGTAGCTCCCGCTCACTGGCGTGATCGTCATGATGATCGTCTCCACGCCCTCGGGGATCGTGTCATTCACCGGCACCACGTTCACATACACGCTCGTCGTGCTGGCAAGGATCGTCGCGGTGCCGCTGAGCGCGGTGAAGTCATCGCCGCTCGTGGCGGTGCCGCTGATCGTGTAGTTCACTACGAGATCGCTCGCCGTGCTTACGCGACGCGAAATAAAGAAGTCCTCACCCAGGGTCGTCGTCTCCGTGAAGGGCGCGGTCAGTCCGCTGGTGTTGTCCGCCACGTTCACATCCACCACTTCTTGATCACCGTCGTAAATGAAGGCCGTCATGCTGCTGCGCTGGCTTTGCATCAGCGTGTAGCCCGTGCCCGATTGCAAGGTGAGCGTCACTGTCTCAGCGTCTTCCATGACAGCGTCCGCTAGCATCGACACGGTGATCGTTTTGTTTCCATCGCCCGCGGCAAAAGCAATCGTGCCCGGCAGCGCGGTGAAGTCCGAGCCGCTCGTGGCCGTGCCGCTGATCGTGTAGTTCACCGTGATCGCCGTGCCCGTCGCAGGCCGCGTGATTTGAAACACAGGCCCATTCGCGCTGCCGCTCGCTGGCTCCACGCCGTTGCCGGTGTTCAGCTCAACATAGACTTGCGACAAATCGTTGTCGGCGATCGTCACCGTCGCCAGACCCGTGCCGCCGATGAAGTAGTTCTGCGTCGTGCGGAGCTGGAGAATCACATCCTGCGTGCCCTCGTCCGTCGTGTCATCAAACGGCACGATCTCCACCGTGAC
>JANPIW010000537.1:0-3141 GCA_031425215.1 Verrucomicrobiaceae bacterium | reverse complement strand
TCGTTCATGCCGAGGAGGATGGTCACATAGCGCGGCTTGTAGGCCGCCACATCGCGGTCAAACCGCGCGAGCGCGTTCTCTGCCGTGTCGCCGCTTACGCCTGCGTTGTGCAGCCGCAACCGCAGCGACGGATAGCGCGTGTAGAAGTACGTCTCGAGATACTGCGTGTAGAGACATTCTTTCGTGAGGCTGTCGCCAAGGAACACGATGCAATCGCCGTCTGCGAGAGCGAGCTTCGAGAGCGGTGATTTGAAATCTGCCGCGCTGGCTTGGAGGCAAAAGACGAGGGCAATGATGACGAGATGGAGTTTCATGGTTTTGAGGGTGGTGATTTCAATCCAACGCTGTTCACCGAGATCACGCGATACTGCGGCAGCGCGCCGGACGCAGCGGTGGTGTCCGTGAAACGCATCGCGGGCAGCGGCGGCTCCGGCGTGTCGTGGAAGGACATGGTTTGGAAAAGCGCGCGGCCAAATTTTCCGACGGGCTGCTCCGGCACTTGCACCAGCGGTCTGCCGTCACGCTCGATGATGAAGGCTTGCAGTCCGCTGTCAAAATCCGCCGTCGCATCCCAGGTGATTTCGATGGAGCCGTCTCGCTGGCGTTTTGCCGCCACGTTCGTCGGTGCGGACGGCGGAGTCGTGTCGCTCGTGGAGCCGTTCGTCACATAGTCCATCCATGCGCTGGCGATGCGTTCATTCGGGAGCCACGCGGCGGTCTTTGCCTTGCCCTTGTTGAATTGAGCGGCAGGCACGGCCTTGCGGCCCATCAGTTCCGCGAGCCAGCTTTGTTTCATGTCGATGACTCGAAGTGGCTGCCCGGCATCGGCGAGTCGCAGCTCCAGGCAGGCGTCGAAAAAAGGAATCGCCAGATAGCGCGAGTCGCCGCAATCGTGGCCGGAGAGCGGATCGGCGGCGAAGGCGACTGGCGCGTCTTTCGCGCGATACGCTTTGAACATCGCCACCGAGCCGAGCCACGCGGCCTCGGGCTTTTCGTTGGTGCTCTCCTTGATGCCGGGATTGAGCATCGTGGGAATCTGATACACCGCGTCGGTTAGCGAGGGCTTCTCAGTCTGGCCGCTCTCCCACCACACGAAGGCGGTGCCGGAACGCAGCCATGCTGCGACGACGCGCTGCGGATCGAGCGTCTGCATCAAACTCGACCAGTAGCCGCCGCCCGAATGTCCCCACAGGCACCACGGCACGGTCGCAAGCTCCGCGTGACCGCTTTGCCTGGCAAGATCGTCGAGCGCTTTGAGAAAAGTTTTGCGCGAGCCTTTGCGCGGGTCCATCCACAGCTCGCATCCATCGCGCTTCATCTCCGTCTGCGTGTAGCGCGGCGAGAGCAACGCCGCGTCCCATTTCGTCGCGAGCGCCTGCCAGTGCAGATCGTGCGCGGCGGTGTCGCCCGCCGCGTTTGCCGACGAACCGCAACCGTGCTGATGCACAATGACGGCGCGCAGGGTTTTCACGCCCTCGGGAATCCAGAGGTGATAAGCGACGTCGAGCTTTAACTCGTCCGGCTTTGCTGATGCTGGATAACTCACGCTGAAAACGCGCCCCGCGCCATGCGCGGGGCCGAGCATGAGCATGGCGATGCAAAGCCTTGTGATTTGTTTCATGTCATTTGACGATCTTGCCTTTGGCCTCACGCGCATTGAAGGCGGACGAGCTGCGAATCTCGAAGCCGATGTCCGCATCCGGCGGAAGACTCGCGAGTACTTTTTGCAAACGTCCCCGAGCCTCAACCGCCGCCGTTTCGGCACTGGCGGCAAGATCGTTTTTCTCCCGCGCATCAGCCTCCACGTCGAAGCACCTGCCTGTGGAGTAGAGCTTGAAGCGCTTGTCGCGCACCACACGCTCCTCGCCGTTTTGGGCAAATACCCATTCACGCGGTTTCCATCCATCGCGCTTGCCGCCGAGCTCCGCGGCAAAAGAGCGGCCGTCGATTTTCAAACCATCTGGCAGTGGCACCTTCGCCAGCTCGAGCAGAGTAGGAAACACATCGCTGCAATCCACCAGCGCCTCGCTCAAGCGCCCGCGCGGCACACCGAGCGCGGGGCCGCTCACGATGAGCGGCACGTCGAGGCCGTTCTCGCTCAGCGTGCCGAGTCCGCCCACCGCCTGCTTGCCGCCGACGCTGCCGGGGAGCTTGCGCGATGTGCCGTTGTCGGTCATGAAAAGGATGATCGTGTTGTCGCGCAGACCGAGACGCTCGAGTTCCGTCACGAGCTTGCCGACCTGCGCGTCCATCGAGCGCACCATGCCGGCGAATTGCTCGCGCTCCGTCGCGCTCTTGTCCGGCACGATACGCGTGGGCACCGTGGGGATGTGCGTGAACGGGCAGGCGTAATACGCGACGAAGGGGCGCTCGCGATTTCGCGCCATGAAATCCACGAGGTAATCGAGATACACCTCGGGGCCGAACTTGCCGGTGAGTGTCTCATGCTTGCCGTTACGGAAGTTGATCGGATCCCAGTAGCGGCTTTCCAATTCGCGATTGCCTCCAGGCTCGATGGATTTTTTCCACCGCGCCTCCGCCAGCCCGGTGCCCACGAGCGCGCCGGTCCACACGAGATGCTCGTCAAAGCCGTGCTGCTTCAATGCGTCGCGCTGGTCGTAGAGGTCGTTGATCTGCCATTTGCCCGTGATGCAGGTCGCGTAGCCCGCATCGCGCAACACGCGCGCCCACGTCGTCTCGCGCTTCCAGTCAAAACCGCCGCCACCGTAGATCGCCGCGTCGTGATGCCTGATCCAGCCGGTGGTGAAACCGTAGCGCCCCGTGAGCATCTGCACGCGCGTGGTGCTGCAAAGCGGAGTGACGTAGCAGTGCTGAAACCGCACTCCGTCAGCCGCCAGCTTGTCGATGCGCGGCGTGTGCCCGCCGTCCGCGCCATAGCAGGAGAACCAGTCCTTGCCGAGATTGTCGGCGAGGATGACGAGGAAGTTCGGCGGAGCCGAGAATGACGAATGACAAATGACGAATGACGAAAGGAGGATGGAGAAGAGGATGCGGTTCATGGGATGGGAAATGCAATCTTGCGGCTGATGCGAGGGAGCGCTATTCATTGCGGCATGACAGCGATAGCCGAGCGACTGGACCAAAAGCTCAAGAGCCTGCCGCCCGCCCTCGCGGCCAAAG
>JANPIW010000536.1:0-7106 GCA_031425215.1 Verrucomicrobiaceae bacterium | reverse complement strand
GCACAAGGCGCGTGCGCCGCTGAATCAGTGGCGAGAGCTGATCTGTGAGGCGCAAAGCTCACCGGCCGGAATGGAAAAACTCCTCGGCATTCTGCGTGATGACAGCGAGGAGTCCCGCTTCTTCAAAGGCTTCGAACCTTTCCCAGGCATCCTGGATGACGCAGAGATCGACCTCTTCGCATGGACCTCCCGTCACTGATTCATTTGCTCGGCAAGGTTCGTGAGATTGAGCCGGAGGCGCGCATTGTCATCTTCGGTTCGTCGTCGATCCTCGCTTCATTCCCGGAGGAAACGGAGGAAAAACAATGGCTGGCGCTGACCAATGACGCGGACTTCATCCTTAGTCCATGGCAGGATGCGGCGGCGATGGAAGTGAGCAAGGCGATTGGCAAAGGCCGCGCGTTTCATATCGAGAACGGCTACTTCGCAGACATCGTCAGGCCCGCCGCATTTGACCAGTTCCCGCCCGAGTTCGAGAGCCGTCTGGTTAAGCTGGAGAATTATCCAAACGTCTTCGCGCTCGATCCGCACGACATGGCTGTGGCGAAGCTTTTTGCGGGGCGGCCCAAGGACATTCGATTGCTCTCCATCCTGCTCGCGGACAGCAAGCTCGACGAAGCCACCATCCGCACCCGCCTCTGGTTCATGCCGATGGACGACAAGCTCTTTGTGAAAACGCATCACGTCTTGCGCGATGTGGTTGCCGCTGCGAGAGAGCTTGGCTATGCGGTGCAGTGTCCTGAGCAGCCGTGGAACGAAAAGACAGCATGACTCCCTCCTCCGCCACAGTCCTCATCGTCGATGACGAAAAACATACCCGCGACGGGTTGCGGCTGGCTTTGGAGGATGACTTTGATTGTTACGTCGCATCGAACTCGGCGGAGGCGCTGGAGCATCTGCGCAATGACCAGGTGGATGTGATGCTCACCGATCTGCGCCTCGGCGGCGATGACGGGATGAAGCTGCTCGATGACGCGCTGAAGCTGCCGCGCGCGCCGGTGTGCATCATGATGACGGCGTATGGCTCCGTGGATACCGCAGTGGAGGCGATGCGGCGTGGGGCTTATCATTTCGTGACCAAGCCGCTGAACCTCGATGAGGTGGAGCTGCTGGTGAAGCGCGCGTTGCGCAGCCGGGTGCTGGAGCACGAGAACAAGGAGCTACGCAAACAGGTGGAGCGCAAATTCTCCATCGAGGGCATCCTCGGCCAGAGCGAGATGATGAAGCCGGTGCTCGAAACGATCCAGCAAGTGGCGGCGACGCGCGCGACCGTTTTGATCGAGGGTGAGAGCGGCACGGGCAAGGAACTCGTCGCGCATGCGATCCACAATCTCAGCGGGCGGCCGAAGCAAAAGCTCGTCGTCGTGCATTGCGCCGCGCTCTCGCCTCAGATTCTTGAGAGCGAGCTGTTTGGTCACGAGAAGGGTTCCTTCACCGGCGCGCAGGAGCGGCGCATCGGCCGCTTCGAGCTGGCGGACGGCGGCACGCTGTTCCTCGACGAGATCGGCGAGATCGACGCGAGCACGCAGGTGAAACTGCTGCGCGCGATCGGTGAGCAGACCTTCGAGCGCGTGGGCGGGAACAAGCCGATCAAGGTGGATGTGCGCGTGATCGCCGCGACGAACAAAGATCTCGCGCGTCAGGTGGAGGAAGGAAAATTTCGCGACGACCTCTACTGGCGGCTGCGTGTCGTCACGTTGCAGATGCCGGCTCTGCGTTCGAGAAAGAGCGACATCAGCGTTCTTGCCTCGCACTTTCTCAAGGAGCTGGCGGAAGCGAACGGCCGCCCCGCGAAGCCGCTGGGTGAGGATGTGATGCCCGTGCTCATGAACTACGACTGGCCCGGCAATGTGCGCGAGCTGCGCACGGTGATCGAGCACGGCGTGGTGATGTCGAACACGCCGAAGGTGATGCTCAAACATCTGCCCTCGTATCTCTCAAACTCCGGCGCTCCAGGGCTGCGGGTGCCGGTGTCCGCGCCGGTTAAAGGTGATGCCACCGCGCAGCAAGCTCCGGGCTTTGATCTGAACATCGAGAAGATGGAGCGCCAATACATCAAAGAGGCGCTCTCACGAACGGGCAACAACCGCACGGAGGCCGCGGCACTTCTCGGGGTGAGCCGACGCACGATGCAGCGGAAGCTCAAGGAGATGGACATGGTGCGGAAGCGGCGGAAGGATGAGGCCGACGACGACACGAGCGAATGAGCACACCAGCAGCCGAGCAACCACCGCCCTCGCAGATCAGCCTCAAGGGCAACCAGGCGCTGACGTTCTCTTTCTATGCGCTGGTCATTTTCATGGCGGGAGTGCAGACGTTTATCATGTTTCGCGGTCTGAACAGCGCGGCGGGCATGGATCAGGCGCAGATCGCGCGCGAGATCGCGCGCGGAAACGGCTTTCTCACGAAGTGCATCCGGCCCTACGCATGGCAGCAAATGATAGCAGGCGGCCATGATGTGCCGCTAACAGAAATGAAGGACACGTTTCAGCCGCCGCTCCAGCCGCTGATCTGGGCACCGGTTTTCAAAGCGCTGGAGAAATGGTCCGCCTATGAGCCGAAGGGCGGCAGCGCGATGTATCTGCTGGACCGCGTCATCGCCTGCATCGGCGTGGTGTGGCTGCTGCTAGCTCTGGCGCTGACTTATTTCACGATGCGCCGTTTGTTTGATGAGCGCATCGCGGCGGTCACCGGCTTTATTCTGATCCTCTGCCAGCCGCTCTGGGATGTGGCGGTGAGCGGCAGTCCGCAGGCGCTGATGCTCTTTCTCTTCGCGCTCGCGTTTTGGGCCTTCGCTCATGCGCTGCGCCGCGCCACCGCTGGTGAAAGCGCGCTCGGATGGCTGCTCGTCACGGCGCTTGCTTGCGGGTTGATGATGCTCACGCATGTGCTCGCGATCTGGATCGTGCTCGGCTTTGTCATGTCCGCTGCGCTGCTAATGCCGCCACGCCGTTTGTTCTCCTCGCTCGTCATCGCCGTCGTGCCCGCGCTGGCGCTCGCAGGACTCATGATGCGAAACTACGCAGTGTGCGGCGACATGCTCGGCGCGGCGAAAGGCACCTTGCAGGCGCTGCTCATCTTTGGTCGCGACGAGACTTTGCTGCGCGATTTTGTCTCGATGAACAGCCCGGTGGTGATCGACTCCATCCTGCGCAAGCTCGCCGCGAACCTCCAGTTTCAAGTCGAGCGCGGACTCTTCCACCTCGCCTTCATTCCTGCCGCTGCGCTCGCGGTCATGGCGTGTGTGCATCGTTTTCGCAAGCCCGACGTGGGCGCTGCGCGCTGGGCGCTGGCACTCGTTTGGGTCTTCGTGCTCGCTGGCATGTTGCTCATCGGCCTCGATCAGGAGCAGCTCGATGACAATGATCTCTACTGCATTCTCGTCCCGGCCATGACCGGATTCGGCGTTGCGATGCTCGCGGTGTTCTGGACGCGTCTGAATCTCGACACGAATCTCTTCCTCAAAGAATGGGGCTTCGCGATTGTCGCCATCGCCGTGTCGATCATCCCCATCTTCAACAAGCTCCCGCAAGGCCTCCGCGTCGGCCTTTCTTATCAGGGCCGGCTCGCAAACTGGCCGCCCTACATGCCGGATCGTTTCGCCGCACTCACCAAGCTCGTCGAGAACAACGAGGTGCTCTTCTGTGACGCGCCCTGGGCCATCGCGTGGTACGCGGACCGCACCGCCGTGTGGATGCCCGTGGCGCGCAAGCAATTTGAGACGATGCGCGCAAAGACCGAGGCGAACGGCGAGAAGGTCGCGGGCTTTGTCATCACGCCCGTTTCATCGAAGGTCGAGCGGCTCACCGAAGTCTTTGATGGGACGTACCGCGAATGGGCCGACATCATTTATCGCGGCCCCATGCTCGCCTTTCCCCAGACTGAGGTGCGTCCCAGCGCGCCATTTGAATACAACGCCGTCCTCCCCCTCATGGCCGTGCCGCTCCCCGAGACCGGCGGCCTGAACATCATGCTCTGCTACTACGCCGACCGTGTGCGCTGGGATCCGCCTGGCAAAGCGCGGACCGCCGACGCGAAGTGAGCGCCTGCCTCGAAACGCCATCCTTTGAAAAACCGGGAACTTGCCCGCGTTTGTCTCAACCCTCGAAATCCACCCTTCCATGAACACCATCACCCAACGTCGTAACTTCATCAAAACCGCCGCCGCGTCCGTCGCCGCGCCATTCATCCTGCCGGGCCGCATCTGGTCTGCGGAAACCGCGCCAAACGCACGCATCCGCATGGGCTTCATCGGCATGGGCAAGCAGGCCGGCGGATTGCTCAGCCGTTTCATGCAGTATCCCGAGGTCGAGGTCGTCGCGGTTTGTGACGTGGACACCACGCGCCGCACCGCCGCTCAGGCCCGCGTGAACGACTACTACGCGAAGAAAACGGACAAGGCCGCCGGCAAACCCTGCGAGGCATTCAACGACTTCCGCGACATCACCACACGAAAGGACATCGACGCCGTGTGCATCGCCACACCCGACCACTGGCACGCCATCATCGCGTTGTCCGCCGTGAGCAATGGCAAGGATGTGTACTGCGAGAAGCCGCTCACGCACAACATTCACGAGGCGCTCACGCTCGTGGAGACGACGCGCAAGAACAGCCGCATCCTGCAGACCGGCTCCATGCAGCGCTCGTCCAAAGAATTCCGCGTCGCCTGCGAGCTGGTGCGCAATGGCTTGATCGGCACCATCAAAACCGTGACCACGAGCTTCGGTGATCCTGCGAAACCGAACGCCTATCCCGAGCAACCCATGGAGCCAGGCCTCGACTGGGATCGCTGGTGCGGCCCCGGTCCGGTGGCGGCGTACAATGAAAACCTCAGCCCGCGCGGCGAGTGCAAGACCTTCCCGAACTGGCGCCAGACGCGCGAGTACGGCGGCGGCATGATCACCGACTGGGGCGCGCATCACATCGACATCGCGCACTGGGGCCTCGGAATGGATGAGAACGGCCCCGTGCAGATCATCGCGCCGAAGGATCACGACAGCGCCAAACGCGGCGCGCAGCTCGTGTATGCGAGCGGTGTGGTGCTCACGCACGCAGAAGGCAGCGCCGGCGCGACCTTTTACGGCACGGACGGCGAGGTGGAGGTGGGCCGCGGCAAATTCCGCCTCACGCTCAAGGGCGAGACGAAGTTCTCCAACCTCGACTCCGCCAAGGGCAAGGCCAGCAAGACCTCCGTAGAGCGCGAGTACACGCTCGCGGAGCGCGAGTTCCTCGCCGATCCGAAAGTGAAGCTCTACCAGAGCAAGGATCAGATTCAGGACTTCCTAGCCTGCGTGAAGTCACGTCAGAAGCCCATCTGCGACGTGGGCATCGGCGCCAGCAGCGCCATCGCCTGCCATCTCATGAACTTCGCCTACTGGCACGGCGCGAACATCAAATGGGATCCCGCCGCGAACAAATTCATCAGCGGCGGTGACGACAAATGGCTCACGCGCGAGTACCGCGGCGAGTGGAAAGTCTGACCCGGCTAAGAGGTGGCGGCGCTCAATGCCGCATCAGTTCAATCACGAAGAGGCGGCAGCGATGCCGCCTCTTTTGATTGGCGGCGCTCACATCGGTCGGACGAATGCCGCTGAAGCTGGAGTTCAGATTTGGCAGAGCACCAGCCACAGCTTTCCGGCGTGGCTGCGGCATTTTGCCGCAGTCCGTCACAGCGGCTTCCAGCCGCGTGTGCTGCGGTGATGTTGGGCTTTCGCTCGCCTGCTGGTAGTTTTGACCCACGGCGGCTGCTGAAAAATCAGCACTATTGGCTTGACCGCATTCACGCCTGCTGATATTTCAGCACCCATGAACAGGAAAATAAATCAAAAAATGGCGGGATCGAGCAACGGCCTGGTGATGTTGATCGAGTCGCGGATTCTCCGTGCTGGCACACTGGTCGCGGCGGTTTTTAGCATGGCGGGAGAGTCGCCAGTGTCCGCCCAACAGCAGCCGAAATTTGTCAGCCAGGCAAAGCTGGTGGCAGGCGGGCGCATCGTTGCCGGCGGTGACAAGGGGCCGGCTTACCAGGAGTATCTCCAGGATTTCTACGGCACGATCATCGAGACGATTGAGAGCAACGAGATGCGCCGCCGCGCTCTGGATCGGACTCGTGCGCTGCACCCGGATTTGAAGGAGTCGGAGGTGGAAACTAAAGTCACACAGAACAAGGGCAGCGCGATATTCAACGTCCGCGCGCTCGGCACCGATCCGAAGTACACCCGGGTTTTCCTCGACTCGCTGCTGGATGAGTTCATCGGGTTTCGAAATCAAATCCGCGAGCAGCAGAAGAACAAGGCGTTGACCAAGCTGGCGGAGGATGTGGTGCGGCGGGAGAAGAATTTGCAGGAACGGCAGGACAAGCTCACTGCGTTTTTCAAGGCCAACAACACGGCGGGGATCGCCACTGTCTGCAACATTCTGAAGGAGGCGATGAAGGAGGGGATGCTCGGAAAGATGCAAGGAGAAGAGCAATTGAAAGCGCTCGAGCGATCATTGACCGACATCCTCGGCGCTTTGGAGGAGCGCGAGCGCAAGGGTGCCGCTGCAACGGGCCTCACGCGTCTCGAAACAGATTACCTGAAAAACAGACTGGAGCTTGTGCGCCTGGTCGGTGAGAAAACTTTTCTCACGCAACAAGTTGGCGCATCCGATCCGAAGGTGACGGAGCTGGGCCAGCGCATCGCCAGACTGGAGGCTGTGATCCAGGCGGAGGAGAAGGAAGTGTCCGAGGGTTTGCGGCGTGCGATCACGAACCGCAAGGCGGAGAATGCCGACCTCGCAAAGCAACTCGAGACACAACAATCGGAGGCGCAGGAGCTGGCCGGCAAGATCGCGACTCACGAGGCGCTGGAGAAGGATTATCAGGTGAGCAAGCGGGCGTATGACGAGATACTCGATCTCGTGCGCAAGTTACCCATGAATTGCGATGAACTGACCTCGGACACGGTCACGGTGATGGAGCGCGCCTCCGCCGCGCTGGAAGAGCAGAAGAAACCGTGAAGGGGAGTTAACGCCGAAATATTTGCAGCCATGTGGGACGAGAAAACAGAGAAATCCATGAGCCGTCGGGAGCGGCAGGTGATCCAGATCGTGATGCGCCACGGGCG
>JANPIW010000535.1:0-6087 GCA_031425215.1 Verrucomicrobiaceae bacterium | reverse complement strand
GTGTGATCCAGCGCTTCGAGCCAGCCTTCGAGATTGGCGCGGAAATAATTGCCGAACACCGCGCCTTTGATGCGACCGTCGCGATCCCATTCCTCCTCGACGCGCATGTCGAGAATGATGAGATCGGGCGTGGTGGCAATGAGTTTCTCCGCCTCATCAGGCGGGAGGAGTTTGTAACTGGCGGGAATCTCTGTCGTGGGCGGTGTGATGGACGCGGGCGCTGCGGCGGGTTTTTCCCGCGAGCAATGAACGAGCACCATGGCGAGCAATGATGCAGCGGCGATGCGGTGGATCATGCCGCAGCCTCCGTGATCATCTCATGGATGCCGATGGCCTCCATGTAGGCGTGCTCGAGTGCGGAGATGGAGTGGTGGGACTCAAAATGCGCGCGCACGGACGCGGCTGCATTCGCGGAGAGCGTCTGATGCAGGGCGTGGTCGTGCAGCATTTTGGTGATGGCGGTGGAGAGCGCGTGGCTGTCTTTCTCGGCCACGAGCAGCCCGTCGTGACCATCGGTGACGGCCTCGGGGATGCCGCCGTGATGCGTGGCGATGACGGGCATGCCGGTGGCCATGGCTTCGAGCATGGAGTTGGGAATGCCTTCCTGATCGCCGTCTTCCGTCGTCTCGCTCGGATGCACGAAGATGTGCGAGCGGTAGAACTCGCGGCGCAGCTCGTCCTGCGAGAGCCAGCCGCGGATCTCGACGTGACGCTCGAGGCTGCGGAGCGCGACGTGGCCCTTGATCTCGGCCATCATGGGACCATCACCGCAGAGCACGTACTTCACGCCGGGGAAAATCGCCCCGACGCGGTCGATGGCCTCGAGCATGGTGAGGATGCCTTTTTTCGGAATGAGCCTGCACGCCTGCAGCAGCCGCCAGTGGCCGTCCTCGGGCGCGGTGCGTGTGAGCGCGGGGAGGTCATCCATCGGCACGGGTGTGCGGTTGAGGCGCAGCTTTTCCTGCGGACATCCGAGGTCGGCGAGGCGGTGCGCTAGCGACTCGCTGCGCGCGAGCACGAGGCTGGCGCGTTCAAAGACGTGCGCGAGCTTCTTTGCGTAGTTTTTCTCATCGAGATTCTTCGCGACATCGACGCCATGAAACGAGACGATCCACGGGCCGCCCCACTCGACGAGCATGGGCAGGGCGGCGACGGCTTTGTGTCCGTAATAGACATGCACGAGAGCGGGTTGGTCGCGCTCGAGGAGGTCTGCGAGATTCCACGGGTGGCATGGGCCGATGTATTTGCCGATCTCGCGCGGCGGCGGCCATTTCTTGATGACGTGCTTGTACCAGAAGCGCAGGAGAAAATTCCCACGTGGCCGGTGATGCTGCTTGGTCATCAGAGTGATGTCGTGAAAGGGGAACTGCGCCTCGTTCTCGAGCCACTGCGCATAGACCTTGGTGCGCACTCGCTTGAGGCCGGTGATCTGTCGGTGGATGCTTAGCATCTCCGGCTTCAAATAAGTGCCGCACAGGCTGATGACCAGCGGACGATGGTCCTGGGCGGTGTCGGTTTGCGGATCAGGCATGGGGGCGAGGCTAGCGAGGATGGGCGCGGGTGACAAATTCAAACTGCAACGAGCAGAGGACTGAAGGCGCAGGCAAAAGCGGTTGCGACATTTGCTTCGATCCATAGCTTCGGCTCCCCGTGTCCCAACTCGACGCCCAACCCGCCTCCGGTTTTTCCTGGAGCAGCTTTTCGCGAAGTCCAACCGTCCGTGTCGTCTCTGTCACGCTGGTTGTGCTGGGCCTGCTGCTGGTTTTCCAGCACATCCCCAATGCGCTGCGGTGGCCGCTGCGTGTCCTGTGGCTGTGCTCCGTGGGCTGGCTGGTGGTGAGGCTGGTGCGCACCATCCAAGGGGCGCGTCTCTCCACGCGAAAAATAATCTTCATCGCCATCATCGGCGGGTTCTTTTATCTGGCGCTGCATGTCATCTGCCATGTCTTCATCAAGGTGATGAGCCAGCGCGACGACCGGCTGACGACGCGCGGGATGACGACATTGGACGCGGATGCCAGGCAGGGCATACAGGCCGTGCTGGATGAAAAGCAGTACCGGATTTTCAGCGCGGAACTGGGCTGGACCATCCAGCCGGGATTCAAGACTCCGGGCTTCAAAGGGCCGGGATATTACACGCCCAGCTACTCGATCAACGCCCAAGGCGTGCGATCCGCGCGCGAGTATCCGATGCCGGCGCCTGACAATGACAAACGCATCCTATGCATGGGAGACTCCTTCACCTTTGGCATCGCGGTGAAGGACGAGGAGACGTATCCCGCGCAGGCCGAGCAGCTCAAGCCAGGCACCGAGTGGCTGAACTTCGGCATTCCAGGCGCCTGTCTGACGCAGGCATACAAACGCTACATGCTCGATGCCCGTGCTTTCGGCGGCAAGCATGTGGTGGTCGGCTTCATGACCAATGACGCGCAGCGCACCGTGAATGTTTTCCGTCCGTTTGTGAACTCGGATGCCGGCAGCCCTCTGACGAAGCCTTTCGCCAAATGGGTGGACGGCAAGTTTACCATCGAACCGAACCCCATCACCGATCTCGCAGGCCTGCGGCGGCTGCTTGAAGATGACCGCGCGGAGTTGAGAAAACTGCTCGCGCTAGATTATTTGACGTGGAGCAAGCAAAAGCAGAGCACCAATCCCGTCGCGCGCACGGCCACCTATGCGTGGGAGGTGATGGGAATGGAGCACAGCATGGATGTCCTCTTCCACAAGCGGCTGCCCCTGAGCCAGATCATCAAGGACCTGCTGCCGCAGGACCCTTATGGCCGCAGCATTTGGAAACCCACCAGCCCCGGCTTCAAAGCCATATGCGGCATGTTCGATGAGTTTCACCGCCAGATCATCGCGGATGGACGCGAGCCGCTCTTTGTGATCATTCCGGGGCCGCTCGATCTGGATGATTATGGCAAGGGCTACATGCGGCAGTACGCCTCGCTCCTGGCTCACTTCAAAGAGAAGAAATATGCGTTCCTCGATTTCCTCGACCCGCTGGTCGCCAAACACAAAGACGACTACTCGGAGAAGGCGCTCTTTGTGCGCAGCCACTATCAGGGACATGTGAACCGCGAGCTGGCCGAGGAGATCATCAAGGCGATGCGACTGCCGTAGCCGCGAGAGTGCCGTGCTTTCGACCGCGATAGGCGATGGCAAAGAAAAGCATCACGCCCATCATCACGACCGTCAGTCCGAGCCAGAAGCGCGACCAGTCCACCGCTGTGCCGCCGTCTTTGCACATCACACGCCACCAGCCGCAGCCGAGCGTGCCCACGAGGCTGCCGATGCCTGACATCATCAGCGTGAGCAATGCCTGCGCCCGCGCGCGCATCTCGGGCGGGATTCTCTGCTCGAGATAAATCTGCGCCGTCACGATGAACAACGTGAAGCACGCGCCATGCAGGAAGATGCCCAGATACATCGCCCACGGCGAGCCGTGCGTGAAGAGCGCGTAACGCGCCACACCGAACGCAATGCCGGAGAGGAACACCCATTTCAAACGGTAGCGGCTCAGCAGTGATGAAAGCACAACCATGCCGAGAATCTCCGTGAGCTGGCCGAGGGACATCACGGCGGTGGGATGCGCGATGTGGAGATCCTCCAGGTGCAGCACGGTGAACGGGTAGAAGGCCGCGAGCGGGATGTTGATGAGCGCGGCGGTGATGAACACGATGCGGTGATCGTGATGCCGCAGCAGATGCAGCGCATCAAGACCGAGGATTTGTTTCCATGTCCGATGCTCCACGCGCGCGGGCGGCGGCACCGGCGCGAGCGTGAAGGTGAAAAGAACCGTCAGCGCCCACATCACGCAGCCGGCCCAGCCGCTGAGGGGAGATGTGTCCGCTTTCAACACGAGGCTGACGATGAAGCCCGCGCCCATCCAGCCGATGGTGGCCCAGAGCCGGAGCTGGCCAAACTGCTGCTTTGCATCCGTGAGCCTGCTCATCACGAGGCTGGTGGTCATGCCAAAGGTGGGCGCGCTCCACAGCGCGTGGACTTGCGCGAGCACGACGATCGACCATGCGGGCCAGCGCTTGTGAATGCCCCAAAAGAGAATCGCCAGACAGATCATCGAGCCTGTGCCTAGCCAGCGCAGCACGCGCTCCGACGAGAAGCGCTGGTCCGCCAGCCCGCCGATCGCCAGCGGAGAGATCAGCGCGGCCAGCGATGTGGTGGCGAAAACAAAGGGCACGATGCTCTCAAATCCATGCGCGCGCAGCACACTGCTCAGGCTGATGCCATACATGCCCAGCGCCGCCGCGTGCAGGCAAAAAAGCACCCCGAGCTTCCATCTGTCCGTCTTCACACCTTCCTGCGGCATGTTTGCACTTCCGCGCAGATGCTGCGGATGCAAACGCGAATCGCGCATGGAATGCCGACGATTCGTCGGCCATCCATATTCACAAGCTCGCCTTCTTCACCTTGCCGAATGTGTCGCCGAGGAAGCGCTTCGCCAGCTCCTCGAACTGCTCTGACAAATCCGTGAGATGAATCTCAAGCGTGGCCTTCGCCTTGCTCGTGCGCAGCAGGCCCAGCGTCTCAAGCCGTGCCTTCACATGCGCGGCGCAGGTCGAGGCGGAATCCACGAGGCGCACTTTCTGCCCGACCACACGACGGATCACCGGAACGAGCAGCGGGTAGTGCGTGCAGCCGAGCACGAGCGTGTCGATGCCTTTCTCCAGCAGCGGCTTCAAATATTCGCGCAGCACCATCTTTGTCGAAGCATGCTCGATCCAGCCCTCCTCAATGAAAGGCACTAGCAGCGGCGTGGCAGCGGCATGGATTTGCAAATCAGGCCGCCGCATCGCGAGCCGGTGCTGATACGCGCAACTGCGGATCGTGCCCGCAGTGCCGATGATGCCCACGCGCTGGCAGCTCGCGTCCGCGAGCGTGGCCTCCACGCCCGGCTCCAGCACGCCGATGAGAGGAAGGCGAAACGTGGCCTCAAGCAGCGGCATCGCGTGCGCCGTCGCCGTGTTGCAGGCGACGATCACGGCCTTCACTCCGCGTGCGATGAGAAACTGCGCGTCCTCCTGCGAGAAGCGGCGGATCGTGTCCGGCGACTTTGATCCATACGGCAGCCGCGCTGTGTCGCCGAGGTAGATGATGGATTCATTCGGCAAAAGCTGCCGCAACGCGCGCACGACCGTTAGACCGCCGACGCCGGAGTCGAAAACACCAAGGGGGCTGTTGCTGTCGGTTTGCATGTCATTACTTGAGCACATGTTCCATCATCCGCTGCGTGCGCGCGATCATGGTCTGCGGATCATCGAGCATCCCGGCGGCTAGCAGCGCGTTGTCGAGCATCTGCTCGGCGACGAGAATGGCGGCATCGGCATTGCTTGTGCGCGCTCTGGCGAGGCCGCGAATGACAGCATGGCGTGGATTGATTTCGAGAATGGCTTTGGGTGCCTCCATGTCTTCTTTTTGAATCGCGCGAAGCATCTGACGCATCTGCGGCGTCATCTCACCCTCGGGATTGAGAACGAGCGCGGGACTGCCGAGGAGGCGCTTGCCTGCGCGCACGGTCTCGATCTTGGCACCGAGTTTTTCTTTGAGCCAGTCACACAGCGCCGTCGTGTCTTCGGCGGAAAGCACATCGCCTTCGGATTCCGGCGCGTCACCGATATCGACCTGCTCGGAGTTCACGGCATGGAGTTGCTTGCCGTCAAACTCGCGCAGCGACGAGACGACGTACTCGTCGATCGGCTCAAACATGAAGAGCACCTCGTAGCCGCGCTCCTTGAACGCATCGACATACGGCCCGCTCTCGATGGCGGCGCGTGATGGCGCGACCTGATAATAGATCGCCTTCTGGCCTTCCTTCATGCGCGCGACATAGCCGGCGAGGCTCACCATCTCGCCCGGAGCGGTCATGGATGACTCGTAGCGCAGCAGTTTCGCGATGCCCTCGCGGTTCTCGAAATCCGTGGCCGCGCCCTCCTTGAAGAAGCGGCTGAACTTCGCGTAAAACTCTCCGAACTTCTTCGGATCATCCGTCGCCTCTTTATCGAGCTGCTTGAGCAATCGCCTGCCCACCACCTCGCCCAGCTTGCGCACCAGCGCGCTGTCCTGCAT
>JANPIW010000534.1:0-10526 GCA_031425215.1 Verrucomicrobiaceae bacterium | reverse complement strand
TATGTGGCGAACTCGACGGAGGTGCTTTTTTTGCGCGACGCGGATGGTGATCTGAAGGCGGATGCGGATGGCCGGACGATTTTGCTCTCGGGCTTTGGCACGGAGGACACGCATCATTTGCTGCACACGATGCGTTTCGGGCCGGAGGGGCTGCTGCATTTCCTGCAGTCGATTTACATCCACAGTCATGTGGAGACGCCTTTCGGAGTGCGGCGGCTGCTGGGCGGCGGGGTGTGGGAGTTCAGGCCGGAGACGCGGCGGCTGGAGGTGATCTCGAAGGGACTGATCAATCCCTGGGGCTTTGAGTATGATCGCTGGGGCCAGAGCTTTGCGTCGGATGGCGCGGGGAGCGAGGGCGTGAATTTTATTTTCCCTGGGAGCGTGTTCGCCACATCACCGGGTGCCGCGCGGATTTTGCACGGGATGAGTCCGGGGCAGCCAAAGCATGCGGGGCTGGAAATCATCGACGAGCCGTACTTCGGCGATGACTGGCAGGGCAGCGTGGTGGCGTGCGACTTCCGGGGCAATCGTGTGAACCGTTTCAAGCTCACGCCGAGCGGCAGCAGCTACACGGCGGCGCAGCAGCCGGACGTGCTGGCCTCGACGCATCGCGCGTTCCGGCCCATCGACGTGAAGGTCGGCCCCGACGGCGCGCTCTACATCGCGGACTGGTACAATCCCATCATCCAGCACGGCGAAGTGGATTTCCGCGATGAGCGTCGCGATCATGTGCATGGCCGCATCTGGCGGATCACGCGTAAAGGCGCGCCGCTGGCGGAGAAGCCGGTGTTCGCAGGCAAGACGGCGGCGGAGCTGTTGGAGATGCTGAAGTCGCCGAGAAAATACACGCGGCATTTTGCGAAGCGGGAGCTGCGCGCGTTGGGTGCTGACAAGGTGGTGCCGGTGGTGGATGCAGCGGCGGCAGCGAATCCGGACGACCATTTTCTCCTCGAGCTGGCGTGGTCGCGCGAATGCGTGAATGCATTTTCACCGAAGCTCTGGCGGCAGCTCTGGAGCGTGGCGGATGCGCGCGTGAAAGCGGCGGCGTTGCGCATTCTGTCGCATCGGTGGAAGGAACTGCCGGATGCTTTGAAAATCTGCGAGGCGGCGGTGGCGCATCCGAACGCGCAGGTGCGGCTGTGGGCGGTTGCTGTCTTGGCCGACATGAAATCTCCGGCTGCATTTGGCGTGGCGTTGCGCGTGCTAGAGGCGCCGATGGATGAGAGCCTCGATTTCCTGCTGGAGCAGATCGCGCGCGAGCAGGCGGATGTGTGGATGCCGGCGCTCAAGATCGAGAAAGCCAAACACCTCGTCTATGCGATGAAGGCCACGGGCCGCAGTGATGCGCTGCCGCCGTTGTTCGCCGCGCTCAAGACGGGAAAGCTCAGCGCGGATGATTCCGCGCAGGTGATGGCGGTGGCGGCGGGCGCGGCGGATGCGAAACAGGCGCGGCAGATGGCGGACATGGCGAATGATCCGAAGCTCGCCTCGCAGCGCGTGGCGCTCATGGACGCGCTGGTGGGCGCGGCCACGACGCGCTCGATCAAACCTGAGGGCGCGGAGGCTCTCGCGCAGGAATGGCTCGCGGACGCGCGGCCCGAGGTGGTGCATCGCGCGGCGATCCTGGCGGGCGCTTGGAAAGTCGAGCCTGCGCGCGCGACGCTCGCGGCGCTCATCACGAAGGCTGACACGCTGGCGCCGATCCGCGATGGCGCGGTGCAGGGGCTTACCAAGCTCGGCGGCACGGCCTCGCGTGATTTCTTCGACAAACTTTTCCGCGACCAGCCGCAGCTCCGCGTGCTCGCGATCCAGGGTCTGGCCGACACGGGGCCAAACATTGCCGCGAAACGCGCGGTGGAGTTTCTCTCGCAGGCGAAGTCCGCCGCCGAGGTCGCGCCGGTGCTTGGCGTTTTCCTGCGCAACAAACAACTGCCCGGCACGCTCGCCAAAGAGCTGGGGAGCGCGACCTTGCCCGAGGTGGTGGCGGTGGAGGCCATCCGCATGACCGCGAGCCGCGGTGTGCAGGGGCCGCTGATCGACGTGCTGCGCAAAGCGGGCGCGGTGAAGCAGATGGACAGGCCGCTCACGCCTGAGGAGATGACCCGCCTCGTGGCGAAGGTGAAGACCGATGGCAACGCGGCGCGGGGCGAGCAGGTGTACCGGCGGCAGGCGCTGCTTTGCCAGACGTGCCACGCCATCGGCGAGGCGGGCGGTGTGCTCGGGCCGAATCTCGTGAGCATCGGCGCGAGCGCGCCGGTGGATTACCTCATCGAGAGCCTGCTGGAGCCGAGCAAGAAAATTAAAGAGGGCTATCACATGGTCATCATCACGATGAAAGACGGCACCGTCACCTCCGGCGGCCTCGTGCAGGATGCGAAGGACGAGATTGTTATCCGCGATCCCGCGAACCAGTTGCACAAGGTGCCCACGGCGAAGATCGCCAGCCGCGTGATGAGTCCCGCGTCGATGATGATCCCCGGCCTGACCGCGAGCTTGCGCGAGGATGAGTTTGCCGATCTCGTGCGCTTTTTGTCCGAGCTGGGGAGGGAAGGGGACTACAAGATCAAACCCAACCGCTATGTGCGGACTTGGAAGGCGATGGGCAAGATGGAGCAGACCGACATCGATCATGTGCGCCACGTCGGACTGCACGCGCTGGCTGAGAAAAACCATCCGTATCCGTGGACGCTCGCGTTCAGCAAAGTCAGTGGCGCGGTGCCGCTCGATGAGCTGCCTGCCGCTGCGAGGATGTATCCGTGGTTTCCCAAGATCGTTCAGTTCACGATCAAGACTGACGCGCCAGGCAAAATGAAGCTAGGCCTCAGTGTGACCAAGGGCATCATCCTCGTCATCGGAGAAAAAACGATCCAGGAACCCGGCGCGGAGCCGGTGCTCGATCTCGCCGCTGGAGCAAATGTGATTTCCGTGCTGGTCACGCGCGACGCGGGCGAGGTGTCGGATCTGCGCGTGGAATTGCTGGAGGGCGCGGGGACGGTGGAGTGATCACTCCGCCGCAGGCGTCCCGGTCTGCAAGGTGCCATCGGCCGCGAAGCTCATGCCGACGGCCTTTGCAGCCTCAGCCGCCGGGCCGCTAAAGCCGAGCAGCATGGCCACCTCGTCCTGCATCTGCGCCAGCTCGTCGAGTCGCAGCTCGGGATCGCGCACGATGAAGACCTCGCCGGTTTTTTTATTTTCGTAAAACAGCATGCGCCCCTGCTCGGTGTGCTTCGTGTCCGTGGGGCTGAGGATGCGTTTGCGCTCGAGCATGAGGGCGAGAATGTACCGCGCGTTCTCGGTCTTGGGGTCGTCTTCCTCGATGAGCCGCGTGAGCAGTGCCTGCGCGCTTTCTTTCGGGGCGATCTCGGGCTTCTCATCCACCTCGGGCGGCGGCTGGTATTGCGATTTCCAAAAGGAGAATGGCGTGCGCTCGCTCATCTCCTGCTCCCAGGCTTCGAGGGCGATGTCGCGCCGCAGGTAGCTGTCGGTGCCGGTGTCGAAATAGATGGCGGTGTAGATCGGCTCGCCCTCGACGAAGGGCCGGGCGGATTGGGCGCATTCGCGGGCGCGTGAGCGGATGTTCCAGAGCTGCTGCATGATGACGTGGTGATAAAGGGCGGGCGCGAGGCGTGATCCAGCGCGCTATGCCGCGGTGCGCGCGGTGGTGGCGCGGCGTTTGGTTTTGGTGCGATCCGTGAGCCAGCGGAGTGACGGCATGGGGATGTCGCGGTTGATGGAGCGGTAGTGGAGGAGAAACAAACCCGCCGCTGCGAGGATGATGTGAGGCATCCAGACGCAGAGCCAGGGCGCGAGGTGCAGGCCTTTGCCGAGGCTGAGGAAGAACTGCTTGAGGAAGAGCAGCGCGCCGAGGAAAAAGATGGCGCCCGCCACGCCGCCGAGCACTCCGCGACGCGAGAATGAAATGCCCAGCGGCGCTGCGACGAGCGCGGCGATGAAGCAGAGCCAGGGATACGAGAAACGGTGGAAAAAATGGACGCGAAACGCGGCGAGCTTTTCAGAGGCGAGCGCGCCGTGCGCCTTGAGATACGACACCAGCTCCTGCACGCTCATGTAATCAGGTGTGAGCGAGGAGCTGATGATGCTCCAGGGCGTCTCCGGCCAGTCTGCCACGTCGATGCGGCCCATGCTGCCGTCCGTCATGCGGTTGATGTGCGGCATGGGATCGCCCTTGGCATCGTACGTCATCTCCAGCGCGCGGTAAAAGATCCATGTCCCGTCAGGCCGCCAC
This sequence comes from Verrucomicrobiaceae bacterium, assembly GCA_031425215.1. GTDB lineage: Bacteria > Verrucomicrobiota > Verrucomicrobiia > Verrucomicrobiales > Verrucomicrobiaceae > JANPIW01. The sequence continues at coordinate 6,280 of JANPIW010000534.1, read as the reverse complement.
GTCACGGAGGGCGAGCGGATGGAGCGGACGCGACGGCCTTTTTCATCGTCTTGGAAGACTTCGACATGCCTGATCCTGTCATTGCGCAGCGTGAAAGGGAAGCCGCCGATGTACCACGTGCGCCGGCCCGGCTCGTCGCGATACATGAATGACTCGGTGGCGATGGCACCTTCCTCGTCCGAACTGAGCGCGCGCATCACGGCCTGGCGGTTTCCCTCGGCTCGCGGCGCCCAGTAATAATTGGCCGCCATGCCGACGACGGAGATGAGTCCTGCCAGGACGAAGATGGGCCGCAATATTTGCATCAGGCTGCGGCCCGCGCCGAGCATGGAGATCAGCTCATTAGCGCGCGACATGCGCATGAGGGTGAAGAGCGTGGCCAGCAGCAGCACGGCCCACATCGTTTCCACATAGATATAAGGCACGAGGCCGAGGTAAAAGCTGACGATCTTGCCCGTGGCACCCGCCTCCTGGAAGTCCTTCAAGGAATCGAGCAGATCCCACATGATCCACAGCAGACAGATGCCCACGAAGCAAAACAGGAGCGGCTGGAGAAAGGAGCGGAAGGTGTAGCGGTCGAGCAGCTTCGCGGAGACGTAATACGACAGGCCGATGGCGGGTGTGAGACAGACCATGGTGATCATCACGAGCTTCATAGCGTAGCTGGCCATGGAGACCGGCTCGCCCATCACGCTGAGGCGGGCGAACTCGAGCTGGTCATGCAGATCGCTGCACACGCCCCAGATCGCGAGGAATCCGCACGCGATCCAAGTCGGCCACACGAGGCGCTCCACGTCGGGCACGGAGCGGATGAGCGCTATGTGATAGACCACGCCGCCGATGAGCGCCCAGAGCTTGAGATAGGGCATCAGATAATAAAACGCGAGGAGCCGCTGCGAGGGCATGGGCCAGTCCTTTGCCTCCGCCAGCTCCATGCCATTGGCCGGCATCCATGGCAGCCTGCCCTCGTGATAGCCCATCATCTGGAACACCATCATGGTCACCGCCCCGATCACCAGCGCGAGCGATCCGAGATGCGGAAACGTACGCAGCCAGCGCCAGAAAAGGCTGAGCATGTTGCGGATCGGGTCGAGAAACTTCATCACTATGGAATGGCGGACAGGGCGCGGAGAGTCGGACAGGGGAAGGGTTGCGTCAAGACTTCGGCTGGGCGCGGGAGGAAGTTCTCAGTGCTCAGTGCTCAGTGTCCAGAGTTGAGGGTTCGATGTTCGATGCTCGATGTTCAGTTTTCAGTGTTCAGGTCAGAGAGGATGCCACTTCGCCTTTGGTCAGGACTTACCACTGAGCACTTAGCACTGAAAACCTCTGCCTACCTCGCCGCCACCGCATGTCTCGCCGGTGTCTCTGCGATCAGTTTGTCCATGCTCACCTCCACAAAACTTTGGCGGCCGAGGAACTCCAGCAGGATGCGCACGCGCTCCTCGCCCGTCAGCATGGCGTTCACCACGCCTTTCAGCCCGCGCATGGGTCCCTCGGTCAGCTCCACGGTGTCACCCACATGCAGTCCGGGATTCAACTCGCGCACCTCTTCGCCATCCATCTCGCGGCGCAGCTCCTCAATGGCGGCGTCCGACACGGGCACTGGCAGTCCGCCGAACTCGATGACTCGGATCACATTCTGCGAGTGCCTCACGGCGCGAATCGAACGCTCCACCTCAAAGCGCGCGAAGAAATAGCTCGGGAACAGCGCCTCGACGAACCACACTTTCCCGCGCCGCGTGCCGCGCTGGAAGCGCAGCCGAGGGCAGAACGCCTCCACGCCTTCGAGATTGCGCATCACGGACGCGGCGATGTGCTCGCATTTGGGTTTTGTATGGACGCAATACCATGCGGGTCCGGGGATGATCTTCACAAGGAGCGCATCCTGCCACTGCTTTGCGGTGATTCAAGGAGCGAGGGCCTTCCGCCTCCGGCATCACGGGAATGAACAGGGTTTTCCGCCGTCAGGAATCGCATTTGGTCAAATGAACGGTTCACATTCCCGGCGTCATCTGCCTAAAATGAGCGCGTCATGCCCGCGCCGCTTGTCGCACTATTTCTCATCCTCGTCTGTGCTCTGAAAAGCGCGGGCGCTGAGCCGTTGACCGGGACGAATGCGATCCGCGCGCTATCGCCTGACGAGGCGCGGGCGAGGCCGCCAGTGCGGCTGGAGGGTGTGGTCACTTTTTATCATGCGGGCTGGGGCGTGCTCTTTCTTCACGATGGCGGTGATGGCATCTGCGTGGGCGTGCCGGAGGATCAGCGGCCTGCGGTGCCGTTTGAAAAAGGCGTGCGGCTGCGCGTCGAGGGCGTGGCTGCCGAGGGCGAGTATCTGCCGGTGGTGCTGCCCTCGCGCATCGAGGCGGCGGGCACGGGGGAGCTGCCCGAGTTTCGCGTGGTGAGCGCGGAGGAGTTGTTCGTGCCGGCACTGGATTGTCATACGGTGGAGGTGCAGGCAGTGGTGAAGAGCACGTCGTTCTCGGATCAGTATCTGGTGCTCGACCTGCAAGTGGACGGCCTGCCCCTGCGCGCGCTGCTGCCGCAGCATGAGGCGCTGGCGCAACCGCCGTGGCAGCTCCTGGAGCGCCGCGTGAAAGTGCGCGGCGTGGCGGGCACTCACTTCAATGACCAGCGGCAGATGTCTGGGCGGCTGCTCTTTGTGCCCGATCTCGAATCGGTCATCATCCAGGAGGATGCGAAAGCGGCCGCCGACGTGCCGCTGGTGGCCGTGGATCGAATGCTGCGCGTGGACTCTCCGCTGCGCCAGCGTGTGCGCGTGCGCGGCGTGACGACGCATGTGATGCCGGGGCGCGGGCTGTATTTGCGCGGCGAAGGCGGCAGCATGTTTGTGCAGACCGCGCAGCCATTGAGCATCCGGCGTGGCGATGAGGTGGAGGCGGACGGCTACCCCAATGCCACGCCTTTCCGTCCGAGCCTCAGCGCGCTGGATGTGAAAAAAACCGGCGCTGGAGAATCGCCGCCGCCCAAGGTGTTTCACGCAGCGAACACACGCAACAGCGGGGAGCAGTGCGAGCTGGTGACGCTGGACGCGGACTTTCTTGAAATGACGCGCGGTCGTGAAGCCACCACTCTGCTCTGCCGCGCGGAGGGCGAGGTCTTCGAGGCGCTGCTCTCCGCGCCGGATCAGCCTGCGGCGGACCTTTCGCCCGGCATGAAGCTGCGGCTCACGGGCGTGTGCGAGCTGGTGTCCACGCGGCCTCTAGTGATCCCGCGCAATGCCACGGCTTTTCGCATCCTGCTGCGCGAGCCTGCGGACATCGTCATCATCGCGCGGCAGCCGTGGTGGAATGAGAGCCGCGCGATGTGGGTGCTAGGCATCGTCGCCGGGCTCGCGCTCGCGGTGGGCGCGTGGGCGGTGACGCTGCAGTCGATGGTGCGCTCGCAGTCCGGCGTCATCCGCCAGCAGGCGCAGCAGCAGGCCACGCTGGAGGAGCGCCAGCGCATCGCACGTGATCTGCACGACACGCTGGAGCAGGAGCTCGTCGGCGTGAACATGCTCCTGGACAGCACCGCGATGAAGCTCAACGGCGCGCATCCCGAGGCGGGCGAGCCGCTCGGCCTCGCACGCCGCTTGCTGCGCCGCGCGCGCGAGGAATCGCGCACGACCATCCGCGAGCTGCGCAGCGTGGCGCTCGAGCAGCGCGGCCTGCCCGCCGCGCTTGATGAACTGCTGCGCCCTCTCGCCACGGCGGGTGGCGCGGAGTTCTCCGTCGAAGTGAAAGGCGCGCCAGTGCGCCTGGCCGGCACACTCGAGACCCACCTGCTCCGCATCGCGCAGGAGGCCGTGGCAAACGCGGCGCACCACGCGGCGGCAAAGCGGATCGAGATCGTGCTGAACTACGGCCTCGACGAAGTGACGCTCAAAGTGCGCGATGACGGACAAGGCTTTGATGTCGCCTCCGCATCCGAGCAGCCGGGCCACTTTGGAATGTGCGGCATGAAGGAGCGCGCGGATAAAATCTCGGGCCGCCTCCGCATCACGAGCAAGCCCGGCGAGGGCACGGTCGTAAACCTCGCCGCGCCCGTCGTGGTCTTCAACGCAGCAGCAGTCACAACACCATGAGCACCGCCACCACCATCCGCATTTTGATTGTGGACGATCACTTCGCCACGCGTCTCGGACTTTCCGTGCCGATCAACAATGAAAAAGGCATGAAGGTCATCGCCGAGGCCGGCACGAGCGCGCGCGCCATCGAGCTGTACCGCCAGCACAAGCCTGATGTCGTGCTCATGGACTATCATCTGCCCGACAAGAGCGGCGTGGAGACGATGTCCGCCATCCGCGCAGAGTTTCCCGACGCGCGCGTGCTCATGCTCACGATCTACGATGGAGAGGAGGACATCTACCGCGCCGTCACCGCAGGAGCCCGCGGCTACCTCACGAAATCATGCGAGTGCGAGGAGGTGCTCAAAGCCATCCGTCGCGTCGCCGCAGGCGCGACACATTTTCCGCCTGAGATCGCCGCCAAGATCAAGGCACGCGAGAAACGCAACCCACTCACGCCGCGCGAGCTTGAGATTCTGCGCCACCTCGTGCGGGGCCACTCGACCAAAGACATCACCGCGCTCCTCAATCTCAGCATGGGCACCATCCGCCTGCACATCAGCATCATCCTCGACAAGCTCGACGCCTTTGACCGCACCAACGCCGTCGCCATCGCCATTGAGCGGGGGATTGTGCGCGTGGGAGAATGAGGGAGATTTGCTTTCCGGATTTGTTTTCAGGGTCCGCGTTTCACGCCTTCCAGCGGCGCGCTGAGCCTGCCGCTGCGCACCTGCTTCCCGCCGCGCACTCGCGCGCGCACTTCGAGGATCCATTTCCCCGCGCCGATCCCCTCAGGCACCTGGAACACGATCTCCGTCGGCTGTACCACGGCGTACACCTTCACGCGCACCTGCTTGCTCTCATCGCTCGTGCTGATGAAAAAAATGCCCTCGTCGCTCTTCTGCGGATTGAGCGCGATGCGCCGCCCGAGCAGCGTGCCGATGTTCCCTGAGATGACCTTGCCCGGCGCGGTCTGGCTGCCGCTCTCCTTGTAAAAAGTGGGTGTCGGCGTTTGATCAGTCGGTTTTTGTTTCTCCACCACCGCCTGCTTGCGCACCTCCTCCACGAGGCGCGGCGCGACGGCAGCGGCCACGCCCAGTTCGTGGCGCTTCCTGTCAAAGTCATCCTCAGGCCCTGCGAACTTGCCGTTCATCACTGGAAAAAGCTGCACCAGCCCGGCGATGCTCACGCGATACCCGTCTGAGAGCAGCGCGCAGGCGGAGGAGTTGATCGCGTTCACCACTTTCTCGATGGCAGCGCGATCTAGGCCAGTCTTTCCATCAGCGGCGATGCGCTCGACCAGCGTCTCGTCATCAATCGTGTCCACGCTGACGACCTGCGACATGAACTGCAGCTCTCTTCCGGGGAGTGGATTGGGGCGGAGATAATAATGGATCGGCATGATGCGAGGCTGAGGCAAAGGGCTTGTGATGGCAAGTGTGGAGTTGGGCGAGGACAAGGAATGAAAAAGTTTGTGCGCGCATTCCGCGCCTCTCATCGAGTCAAACGCTGAGCGGGGTCGCTCCCACGTCACTTCCCATCCCACGGCGGCCAGCCTTTCGGCCACCTGCCGTTCACTTCCTTGAACACCTCCACGGTGCGCGGCGGCGGACGGCAGCGCGCGTCTTCGAGGGACTCTTCATGAGCCTTCTGATGGTCGTCGCGCATCTTTGCCAGTTCAGCCTCGCGCTCACGCTTCTTCTCATCCTCGCCAAAACTGGCGGACGGATCATAGCTCTCCCACTCCTTCACGCCCGACTTCTCGCGCTTCTCCTCGTCCATCTTCTCCTTGAGCGGCGCGAGATCGACGACATGGAGCTGCGGGAAAGTGTACTTCCATTTGCAGCCTGCCTCTTTGAGCCTGGAGAAAATGAGCCGGTAGATCGGGCGCAAATCCGTGCGCGCGGCCACCACATGAGTGCCCATGTAAAACTCCATGTAGTCCATGCACATGCTGAATCCCGGAGCCATCTCCATCGTGCGGTGCTCCTTGCCGTCGCCATGAAAAATCGCGGCCAGAAATCCCGCCGCGCCGCGAAACGAGCCGACATCGACGATGCGCCCGTCCGGTGCGATGACCTCGTGATTGTCCGAGAACACATCCCACAAGCACATCGTCACGAGGCGCGCGCATTCCGTGACATCGCTCTCGGGCGGCGGGCAATTGCGCTTCCGCGATGCCGCTGCGCTGCGACTCGATCCCGCCGCGCTGGC
>JANPIW010000533.1:0-14856 GCA_031425215.1 Verrucomicrobiaceae bacterium | reverse complement strand
CATCGACCCGACAGCGGTGATCGAGGCCGCGCCGGCCAACGAATGGCAGCAGGGACGCGAAGATGAGTTCCGCGAGTTCTGGGGCCTGACGATGGACTGGATGATCCGTCATCAGGCCGCGCTGCCGCATGAGGAGCTGTCCTTCATTCTGGCCTGGGCGCGGTATGAGTTCATCGGGCGTCGCGAGCGAGGCAGCCATTTCACATGGAAGGGACGCACACCTGCGGCGGCACTGCGCTCCGCAGCGCGATACGCGGCCACGCAGCCCGAGCTGATGTTGCTCAGGAGTTCGTGGCAGGATCACAATTGGAACTGGACACTGACAGATGACGGCGGCGCAGTGTGGTCATTGAGCGAGCTGACGACGGGATATGCCATGATCGAGGAAGGCAAGGCGATGCGGCATTGCGTGGGCGGCTACATCACAGGCTGCCAGGAGGGCGATCATGCCGTTTTCTCGCTGCGCAAAAATGGTGACCGCGCGCTGACGATCTCGGTGTATTTGCCATCGCGGCAGATCGGCCATGCGCTCGGTGTGTATAACCGGCAGCCGAGGGCCGATGAGCTGGGCGTGGTGAACCGGTGGTGCGAGGAGGTGCTCAAATCAATCCCGCCGCAGTGAGGCGCTCATTCACCCAGGCTTGATCGTCGGCGTTGAGCGGCGGGTCGAGCGGCGCGCGGTAGTCGAGTTTCCAGTAGCGTCCCGTGGTGTGGATGCCGTCGATGAATGGCTGCAATTCGAGGCGCACATCATGGCAAGCAGGTGAAACCAGCTTCCATCCGGCTGCGTTCTTTGATCTTCAAATGACCGGCACCATCGCACCGCACCAACATCACCGAGAAACGCCTCTCCATGCACGAGGTGGCGCGCTTGTCCGACGGGCAATTGCCGCCGCGCTTCTGCTCGCCGTCACGATCACGATGGCGCAGGAGAAAAAATCAGCCGTTGACGCGCTCAAGATCGACTACCGCAACGCACCGCATTCGTACTGGGACAAGCCGGTGAAGGATGTCTTCACCGCGCTGCTGGCCAAGCTGCAATCCGGCGCAGTAAAGTTGGAGGCGGGCGATGAAACGACCTTTGTGCGCAGCTTGTTGGCAGCGCTGGATGTTCCGGTCAGCTCTCAGCTCCTCGTTTACTCGGGCACGTCCATGCAAAGCTCCCTGATCAATCCGCGCAATCCGCGCGCGATCTATTTCAACGAGGATGTGTACATCGGCGTGGTGCCGGGCGGTCGCGTGGAGGTGCTGAGCATTGATCCGGAGCTGGGCGGGATTTTTCACATCTTCGACAGGCCGCAAGGCGGTGGTGTGCCGGTGGCGGATCGCTCGACGCGGTGCTTCAACTGCCATGCCGCCATCGCGACGGATCAACTGCCCGGTCTCATCACGCGCTCTGTGGCGCCGATCGCCAGCGGCGCGAGCTATGAGTCGTACCGCAAGGATGAGGACATCGGCCACGCGGTGCCGCTGGCCATCCGCTTCGGCGGCTGGCATGTGACGAGCGCGAAATCCATCGGCACGACGAAGGAGGGCGTGTTCGCGGAAAACTCCGGCGGCGGCATCCGCATCACACGCATCAAACCGGGCGAGCTGGCAGACCTGCGCCGCTACCTCGTGCCCACGAGCGACATCCTCCCGCATCTGATCCACGAGCATCAGATCGGCTTCGACAACCGCGTGATCAAGGCGGCCTACGTCGCACGCGAGATCGAGGCGAAGGGCGGCATCCTTGATGCGGCACAAAGAGCGATTCTCGACGAGCAGGCGCGCATCCTGGTGCGCTACATTCTCTTTGCCGACGAGGCAAAGCTGCCCTCTGGAGGCATCGCGGGCGACGAGCAATACGCGAAGGATTTCGCGCGCAACAAGAAGCCAACGGCGACGGGAGCTTCACTGAAGGACCTCGACCTTCGCACACGCATTTTCAAAAACCGGTGCAGCTACATGATCTACAGCCCGCAATGGCAGGCGCTGCCCGCGAGCATCAAGACGCGCGTGTATGCCGGGATGAAGAGCGCGCTCTCAGGTCGGATCAAAGAATTCGCCTACCTGCCTGCCGATGAGCGCAGCTCCATTGTGAATATTCTGCGCGAGACGCTGCCGGATTTGCCGTCGGACTGGCGGACAGGGAGTTGAAAGATCAGTCCACCTTCTTCCCCGCCAGCGCTTTCTTGATCGCCTCGGTGACCTCGGGCGCGTCGGGCTTCACTCCTGGCTCGAAGCGCTTCACGACCTTGCCTTTTTTGTCCACGAGGAACTTGCCGAAGTTCCATTTCACATCACCAGGGAACGGACTGTCTTTGCCGCTGAGCAATTCATAGAGCGGGTGCTTGTCCGCGCCTTTGACGACGACCTTCTCATAGAGCGGAAACGTCACCTTGTACTTCGTGTCGCAGAATTCCCTGATCTCCGCCGGTGTGCCCGACTCCTGCGCGCCAAAGTCGTTGCAGGGGAAGCCCAGCACGGCCAGTCCCTCCTTGCCCATCTCCTCGTGGAGCTTTTGCAGCTCGGTGTATTGCTTGGTGTTCCCGCAGCGTGAGGCCACGTTCACGATCAGCATGACCTTGCCCTTGTAGTCACTGAGGCTCGCGTCCTTGCCGTCGAGAGTCTTGACAGGGATGTCGTAAATGGAACCGGCCAGCGCGGTGCCGGCGACGAGAAAGGTGGTGGCGACGGCGAAGAATTGAGATTGTTTCATGGTGAGCAGTTAACGGCGGACGGGCGCGCGTGGTTGCACGGTGTCCAGCAAATCCCTCGGAGAAAAAAAATCTTCGACCCTGCAACAACTGCGCTCGTATGTGTGTTTCAATGCGTCCCGCCTCCGGGCGTTTCGACAAAACCCCCCGAAATATTTTTCCACCGCCCGCATCTAACCGAAGCCCGCCACCATCCGTTTCTCATTTTACCCAGCCAAAAGGCCACCCGGCCCGGAGGCAGTAAACACCAAACCACAAACAACCGATAACAAACTAAAACACACTATGAAAAAGCTGCTCACACTCGCACTCTCACTCGTCTGCGCCGGCGCCATCTTCGGCGCTGAATATCCGGACATCAGCATCGCTGACCTCAAGAAGGCCATCGCTGACAAAAAAGTCACCGTCATTGATGTCAATGGCGACGCCTCGTTCAAGGCTGGTCACGTCCCCGGCGCGATCAACTTCGCCGAAGCCAAGGACAGCCTCGCCTCCAAGCTCCCCGCTGACAAGAGCGCCCTCGTCGTCGCCTATTGCGGCGGCCCGAGCTGCAGCGCGTACACCCGCGCCGCCAACAAGGCCAAGGAACTCGGCTACACCAACGTCCAGCACCTGAGCGCAGGCATCAGCGGCTGGAAGAGCGCTGGCGAAGCTACTGAGAAGTAACTCGTCGCCATGTCATCCCTCGTGGATGATGTGAAAACAATCAGCAACCCCGGATGCCAGCGATGGCATCCGGGGTTTGCATTTCAAAAGACCCGCACCATTTTCAAAACCACCCAGCCATGAAAACCATCCTCCTCGCCCTCATCACCGCCGCCTTCTCCTTCATCTCCTCTGCCGCCGAGCCTGCCAAGGCCGAGCACACCTACACAGGCGACATCAGCGGCGTGGTCTGCGTCGCCTGCAAAGAGCACATCTCCACCGTGCTGATGGAGAAGCTCAAAGACACCGTGAGCATTGATGTAAAACCCGGCGCAAAAGAAGACGGCCCGCGAAAGCTCATCATCGTTTCCAAGAACGGCACCCTCACCAAAGACCAAGCCGTGGACGCCCTCGGCAGCCTAGCGAAGAACTACCAGATACTCAGCCTCGAAAAGAAGAGCTGAGCAATTAGCTGCACCGCGTGGGCGTTCAGTCATCCGAACGCTCACACGCCCTGACCGCAGGCTCACGCCAGCGGCTACACTTTGAGCAGCTCACGCGCCTGCGCGATACCGGGCGCGGGCCTGCCAAACTCGCTGGCCGTCACGCGCGCCAGCGACACGAGGTGCCTCCAGCGATACGCTGGCCGAGTGGCGACAAACTCCTCGGAGCAGGTGCGGTAATATTTCTCCGCGTGCAATGCGCCGTCCTCGCTCGTCGCGTACTTCCGCATCAACGCGAAGGCGGCTTTCGGATCGTGGCCTTGCTCGCCGTAGCGATGAATGACCGCCGCGACGTGAGCTTGCAGATTGCCGCGAATCGCCTCCTCGGCTTCGCGCAACAAGACATCGCCATCGGTGCTCTTCACCTTTTTGAGATGCCACTCCACTGGCACCGGCTGCCAGTTGAGGAAATCTCCGCCGCGTTCCTTGCGATCCTTCGCCACCTGAAATGCGCCGAGGATGAGGCTGGCGCGGCAGTTCCGCGCGTTGCCCGCGCGCGCCATGTTGCGCCACGCGTTGGCGGAATCGCTCGCATGGACGCCGATGCTGTCGCCATGCACGCTGCCCACGGGCTTGCCAGTGGCTTCCGCCATCGGCGGACGGCCCAGGTCACGCAGCACGAGTTGATTCGCCGCCAGCGTGATGGCCTCGCCGATGTCGTCAGGCGAGATGCCCTCGGCGAGCGCGGCTGCGGCAGCTACAGCAGCTTGTTGTGCGGTGGAATTGAAGATCGTCTCGCTGAACTTGCCGACCCACGCGTCATCCATCTTGCGGTCGCCGGGTTTGCCTTCGTGCAGTTTATACTCGTCGAACATCTTCGCCAGCAGGTCGCGCGTCTCACCGCCGCCGTCGTAGCCGCGCCCTTCCGCATTCACACAATAGCGGAGCGACTGACGCAGCAGCGCGCTCGCGTGCTCGCGCCCGATGATGCCCAGCAAATCCCACGCGCGATACGGCAGCACCACGCGATGCACCTCCGTGTGATCCTGCACCATGTGCAGCAGCGCGTTGAAGGCCGCGTCCGCGTCGCCGCTCACCAGTCCTGCGAACATCCGCTCCGCCGCATCTCGATCCTTGCGCCGCATCGCCTCCTGCAACGCGCTGCCCGCGTCTTTGCCGGAAGGCAGCGGCGCGGGAGAAACCGTGTGCATCACCTCCGAATTGCAGCCGCCGTGGCTCTGCATCTGGTTCGTGTTGCGATACAGCACTTTGAAAACCGGCAGTGCCTGCTCCGCGCCCGTCATCTCCTGCGACATGTACCAACTCGGCGCCAGAGCCATCAGCGTGTGATAGCCAATGTAATCCTCTCCGCCAAACGTGCGCGCATTCGAGAGCGCGCCCGCCGCGACGAGAGTTTTGATCTCCGTGCCGCTTCGCAGCTTCTCCGCCAGCATCGGCAGCAGCTTGTCAGCGGGCGTGTCCTGCATCAGCCGCACCAGCGGCTCCAGCGCGCCAAAGTTGAGCGCCTGTGACTTCTCTTCGGCAAGCGCGTAGGACAATCCAAGTCCATTCGCGACCTCATAACCGACTGTTGCGGCCAGCATCCCCTGGCCGACTTGGGCGAGAAACTCCCGCCGAGTGCGTGGTTGAGCATTCATAGTTTTATCCCGTTTGGTTAAACAGGCTGCCCAGGAAACGAAGCCAGGTTCAAGCTTGTTGCCGCGCGACCTCAAACGGCGAGTGGCGGCTTGAGGAGTCTCGCAACTCTCACAAAAACCTCCACTATCTGCCACCTCCCGTCTTCCTCAAATACACCGCGCGGATCAGCGGCTTGTCGGGCAGCGAATCGAGCACCATCAGCTCCACCTCGCCGCCTTGCTTGAGGCCGAAGGTGAAGCCCGAGTTCGGCAGCTTCTGGCGCACCGTGCGCTCAGCGCCCATCGCGGTGTAGCGCAGGGTAATGTGATACGAGCGTTCCGTTCTGTATTTGGTGCCGTGGCTTTGGTCCACGTTGGCGGTCGTCTGCCAGGTATCTGTTTTCAGTTCCTCCACCGTGCCGTGGATGACCGATCCTCGAGTGAAGAACTTCCTCACCCGCAGGTAACGCCACACCGCCACCAACAGCGCCAGCGCCGACACCGCGAGCGCTACCGGCGGCACTCTCTTCTCAAAGGACACATCCACCGGCACCACCGCATTCGGCATCGGCTGGCTCAGCCACCAAAAGCCCACGGCCACCATCACCGCAAAGCCGCAGACACTCACCGCGCGCTTGAAAGGGAAGTCATTCCAAAAGAGCGAGCTTACGCTGGGGATGGATGGTGGAGTGGAGTTCATGGGTTGTGCGGAAGTATCTCTGCATTCAATGCTCAAGCCAAGGCGGCACAGCCTGAGCGTCAACCCCGAACGACCGAACGACCGATGACGCACCCCCTTTCTTCAGCGCGCGAGCGTCCGCCGCGTATCTGAACCGCGTGAGCGTTCCGTCAGTGTGAAGGGCGTTCCTACCCGTCACTCCGCCAAGGCCGTGTGTCCCATGCTTCAGCTTCTATGATGCCCCTTCCGGGTTCCCTCTCATCCTGCAAAGCCCTTGGCTCCACCGCCGTCCTCCCCGCGCATGACGCTCTGCCTCGCGCTTCGCCGCCGTTACCTTTGCGTTTGCGGCAGATGCGTCGCCGTGGGAATCGCGATCCTCCTCGCGCCCGTGCTTCCGGAGAAAACTCGCTTGCCGCATCACCGGGAACCATGCTGTAATCACCCGCATGAAGAACCTCTTCGCCACTCTGCTCATGGGAATTTCCTCCGCCCTTTCTGCCGCCGAAGATTTGTCCGCTCCGCCTATCACCACCTCGAAAGCGTGGGCTGTCGCCGACGGCAAGACCGGCGCGTTGATCGCTTCACTTCAGGCCGACGAGCCTTTGAAAGCTGCTAGCACGACGAAGGTGATGTGCGCCCATGTCATCCTCGAACTCGCGAAGCTCAACCCCGCCGTGCTCAATGAAATGGTCACGATCTCCAAGCTCGCGGACGCAACGTCCGGCTCCACCGCCGATGTGCGCGCGGGCGAGAAGGTCACGGTTCGCGAAGGTTTGTATGGAATGCTGCTGCCGTCCGGCAACGACATGGGCAACGCCTTTGCGGAGCATTTCAACGAACGCCTCACGCCGCCGGGCAAGGACGCGCCCGCCACCATTCTCAAGCCGGAGTACAAGACGCGACGCAACTTCATCGCCGAGATGAACCGCGCCGCCGCGCGCCTCGGCATGAAGCACACGATCTACCGCCAGAGCTACGGCGACGGCGGCACGGACGCGGATCGCACCACCACGGCGCGAGATCTCCTTACCCTTGGCCACGCGGCGATGCAGGACGCGCTCTTCCGCGAGATCGTGAAGACACAAGACCACGCTGGCAAAGTGCTCAAACCCGATGGCACGGAGCGCGTGGCGGCGTGGAAGAACAGCAACAAGCTCCTCGCCCTTGGCGATTACGACGGCGTCAAGACCGGCATGACCAACAGCGCCGGACACTGCCTCCTCGCCAGCGGACAAAAGGATGGCGTGCCGCTCATGGTCGTGATCCTCGGCGGCATCTCGGATGAGGCGCGCTTCGCGGAAGCGCGGAATCTTTTCCGCTGGCAGTGGAGCCTGGCCGCGAGGCGCTGAGCTTTAGAAGTGTGCGAAGATCATACACGCACAGGATGGCGCAGCGCATTATGTTTCATGCGCACCATCCTACCGGAAGCGGCCCGCCCCCTAAAACCTTTGTTTTCGACCGCCTCTTGACTCACCCCTGCGAGCCTGCAACTAACGCGGCTCATGAAAGTGATCCGCCACACCGATCCTGGCTACGCCAGCGCCATTGCAAAACTCAACCGCCGCGCGGAGGCCAGCGAGCATGTTCGCGATGTCGTCGCCGGCGTGATCAAGAGTGTGCGCGAGCGCGGGGACGCTGCGGTGTTTGAACTGGCAGAGAAATACGACAGCGTGAAGCTTACGACGGCAACGATACGCGTGAGCACGACGCAACTGGACGCGGCCTGGGGCGCGACGGATCAGCGGACGCGCGATGCGCTGGAGGCTTCGCAGCGCAACGTGTTTGCTTTTGCAAAGAAGAGCCTGCGGCAAAAGTGGAGTCACACGAACGAGCAAGGCGCGGAGGTGGGTGAGGTTTTTCATCCCTTCGAACGCGTGGGCTGCTATGTGCCAGGCGGCACGGCGCCTCTCGTGTCCACATCGCTGATGACCGTCACGCTCGCGGCTGCGGCAGGTGTGCCGGAGATCGTGGTTTGCACGCCATGCGGGAAAGACGGCGCGGTGAACGCGGGACTTCTCGCCGCATTGAAGCTCGCGGGCGCCACGGAGGTTTACAAGATCGGCGGCTCGCAGGCCATCGCGGCGATGGCCTATGGCACGGACACGATCAAGCCGGTGGCAAAAATCTTCGGTCCTGGCAACGCCTACGTCGTAGAGGCAAAGAGGCAGTGCTTCGGCGCAGTGTCCATCGACTTGCTGCCGGGACCGAGCGAGGTTTTGATCCTCGCCGACAAAACGGGCAACGTCGCCTTCATCGCCGCCGACATTCTCGCGCAGGCCGAGCACGGCAAGGACAGCCAGGCCGGCTTCATCACCGATGACGCGGCTCTGCTCGATGCCGTGCTCGCCGAGATCGAAACGCAGGCCGCGAAGCTCACTCGTCAGGCGCTGCTGCGGCCCGTGCTGGAAAAGGACTGCTTCCACATCCTCGTCCCATCGCTCGAAGACGGCGCGCGGCTCGTGAACGATTACGCGCCCGAGCACTTGTCGCTCATCACCGCGCGCGAAGGCGACATCCTGCCGATGATCCGCACCGCTGGCGCGATCTTCCTCGGCAACTACTCGCCCGTCGCCGTGGGTGATTTCCTCGCTGGCCCGAGCCACACCTTGCCGACAGGCGGCGCCGGCAAATCATTCCCTGGTCTCACCGTTGATATGTTCCAGCGCCGCACCAGCATCATCCGCCTCGACAAAGCTTCGTGCGCGAAGAGCGAGCCGATCGTCCGCGTGTTCAGCGAGATCGAAGGACTAGACGCGCATGGAGAGTCGGTCGCGGTGCGCGGCAGGTAGTCGCGAAGACCCATCAACCCCAACTGCAATGAGCAAACCCAAAATCCTCGCTTTCGCCGGCAGCACGCGCTCCGGCTCGTTTAACAAGAAGCTGCTGCATGTCGCGGCGGAGGCTGCGCGGCGCGCGGGGGCTGAGGTAACGGTCGTTGATCTTCGCGATCTCGCGCTGCCACTCTTCGACGGGGACTTTGAAGACGCCAGCGGGCTGCCCGAGAGTGCGAAGCGGTTCAAGACGCTGCTGCGCGAGAGCGACGGATTGCTCATCACCTCGCCCGAGTACAACAGCTCGATCACGGGTGTGCTCAAGAACGCCATCGACTGGGCATCGCGCGCGGAGACGGACGACGAGCCGCCGCTGATTGCGTTTCGCGGCAAGGCCGCGTCGATCATGAGCGCGTCGCCCGGTGGTCTCGGTGGATTGCGCGGGCTGGTTCATTTGCGCGCCATCCTCGGCAACATTGGCGTCATCGTGCTGCCCGATCAGGTGGCTGTGTCGGCGGCACATGAGGCATTCGACGATGCCGGACAACTCAAGGACGCGAGGAAGCGAAAGCAGGTCGAGGACATCGGGCGCACGCTTGCGGAGTTTCTGGCGCGGCACAAAGCTTGACCGTGATTATTTCCGCGCATCATATCCCTCTCGAACACACCGCCACCATGCCTGAGCACATCGAAAAAGAAATCCGCGCGAACACGCCCGATCCCCAGGAGCTAACCGAGCTTTCCGCTGGACAAACCGCGACCATCACCGCCACGGGCGAGTGGTTTTCCGAGGGCAACGCCAACGGCCCCGGCGGAAACACGGGCGAGCCAAAGGCCAGTGCCGAGTGCCCCGTGCCTGGCGCGAACCAAAACTGCCTCGTGGTGATCGAGGCGCGTGCCGATGGCGAGAAGCGGACACCTTTCTCCCGCGATGCTGATGCGCTGACCTTCACCGGCCCGTGCGCGCTGACCTTCGTGCCGAACGGCCCGAGCGACACGCTCGATGAGAATTTCGGGCTGATCACGATCAGCGTGGATGTGACGCCGTAAGGCGGACGTGCCGTCCGCTCAGCGCGTAGGGCGGGTGTGTTCTGCACCCCAGACATGGGAGTCAGGAACAGCGCACTTGCAGAACTACCCGCCTTCGCACGGACGCTCTCCCATATCCCCATCGTCTTGCCGCGCACCCACGAGGCGGGTAGTTCGGCGGCGACATTTCTTCTGCATGCTTTCACCACTCGCGCCGAACACACCCGCCCTACAGTCCGTGCGTCCGCCATACTTCTTGATCAGACCGCGCTGGCCATTCGTATCACTCGCATGACACGTCGCCGTTCGTTCTTGAAAACCGCCGCTGGGTCTGGCGCGCTCGCCGCGCTGGGTGATCTGGGATTTCTCAGCGGGCTGCCATCGGTCTCGGCCGCTGAGGCAAAGCTGCCGCCGAGCATGGTGCGCTTCGATCCCGAGATCGAGCCGCTCGTGCGCCTGCTCGAAGACACGCCGCGCGAGCGGGTGCTGGAGGAATTCGCCTCGCGTGTGAAGCGCGGACTCAGCTACCGCGAGGTGCTCGCCGCGCTCCTGCTCGCGGGTGTCCGCAGCGTTCAGCCGCGGCCCGTGGGCTTCAAGTTTCATGCGGTGCTCGTCGTGAACTCGGCGCACATCGCCAGTCTCGCATCGCCAGACAGCGAGCGCTGGCTGCCGATCTTCTGGGCGCTCGATCAGTTCAAAAGCTCCCAGGCCGCGAACGTAAAGGAGGGGAACTGGAAGATGAGCCCGGTTGAAGAAAGCGCGATACCGCCGGGTCATCGCGCCCGGCAGATGTTCATCGATGCGATGGACAACTGGGACGAAAGCGCCGCCGATGCCGCCATCGTGAGCCTCGCGCGCACTTTGGGCGCCGACGATCTGTTCGAGATATTCGCGCGCTACGGCGCGCGCGACTTCCGCGACATCGGACACAAGGCGATCTATGTCGCGAACAGCTTCCGCACGCTCGAAACCATAGGCTGGCAGCACGCCGAGCCAGTGTTGCGCTCGCTCGCGTATGCCTTGCTCGACCGCTCCGGCGCGAAGGAGAATCCCGCCAAGGCTGATCTACCTGCGGACCGTCCCTTCCGAGAGAATGTGCCTCTGTTGAAAAGCATCAACGAACGCTGGCTCGACGGCAAATTGAACGCCGATGCGACGAAGGACATGCTCCAGGCCATCCGCTCAGGCTCTTCTTCCGACAACAGCGCGCTGACCGTGAAACTCCTCAATCAAGGCGTCGCGCCGCAGTCCCTATTTGAGGCGCTCTTCGATGGCGCGGGCGAGTTGCTCATGCAGGCTCCCGGCATCCTCTCGCTCCACGCCATGACGTTCACGAACGCGATCCACTACACCTGGCATCGCGCGCAGAGCGACGAGCTGCGCCGGCTGCTGCTCCTGCAAAACGCCGCCTTCCTCCCGCTCTTCCGTGGGGACCGCGCCGACAATGGCACCCACATCGACACGCTCGAACCGCTCGCTCCCACCGCCCAGGGCGACGAGGCCGTGACGGAAATCTTCGCCAATATCAGCAAGGACCGGCTTACCGCCTCGCGGAAAGTTCTCGGCTATCTCAATCACGGCGGAAGTGCAAAGACCTTCGCAGATGCCGCGCGCCGCCTGATCTTCCTCAAGGGCAACAACTCGCACGACTACAAGTTCAGCGCCGCCGTGCTGGAGGACTACGGCCGGCTCGGCCAGCCGTGGAGGGATCGCTTGCTCGCATCGAGCGTCTTCTATCTCCGCAGCTCCGGCGACTCGGACAACGATCTCGTGAAGCGCACTCGCTCCGCGCTGGGAGCGTGACAAGCCAGGCCGCTACATCGGCTTTGCCCAATGCTCGCGATACTCGCGGCGGAGCATCTTTGAGGTTTCACCATCGCCGATGAACTGCTCCTTCACCGGATCGAACACCAGTGCCTTCCGCGTGCGCGCGGCGATGTTGCCGAGGTGGCAGAGAGATGTGGAGAGATGGTTGATGGTGATGTCCGCGTTGAGCTTGGCGCCGGTGCGGATGGCGTCGAGGAAGTTGGCGTGATGCGCGGCGAGGTCGGGGCCGGAGGCGGGTTTGATGTCCTCGATGAGCTTGTTGCGCGGGCCGAATATCTGCCAGCCCTTGGCTTTGCCGCCGATAATCATGCCCTGCGTGCCATACCACGCGCAGCCGTTCTCGTGTCCCTCCTGCACATACGGACTCCAGTCGCGCTGCTCGTAAATGAGCTGTTTGGTTTTGCCGCCGATGTCATATTCAAAGCCGCAGTAGAGCGTGTCGGGCCACTCCTGGTCGTCGTCGAAGAAGAGCTTGCTGCCCTGGCCGATGATGCGGTCCGGGTGCTGCTCCACGCCGAGACCCCAGCGCGCGATGTCGATGTCATGCACGCCGTCGTTGCCGAAGTCGCCTGCGCCGAAGTGATGGAACCAGCGCCAGTGCGCGGGATGATAGGTGCTCTTGAACGGCACCTTCGTCACCGGGCCGAGCCATTGCTCGTAGTCCAGCTCCGGCGGCGGCTCGCTGTCGGGCTGGTGGCCGTGATTCTTGCGGAGCTGGCTGTTCCATGCCTTCGCCACGAGGATGTCGCCGATGATGCCACCACGCATTGTCTCGATGATCTGCATGATGTGCGCGGTGCTGCGGCTCTGCGTGCCGACTTGCATCACGATCTTGTTCTTAGCCGCAGCCTCGATCATGAGGCGGCCTTCGCGCAGGTTGTGCGAGCAGGGTTTCTCCACATATACATGCTTGCCCGCGTTTGCCGCCATGATCGCGCCCGGCGCGTGCCAGTGATCCGGCGTGGCCATCAGCACTGCCTGCACGGCTTTGTCATCGAACACCTCGCGCATGTCCTTCGCGATCTTCGGCGTCTGGCCGCTCGTCTCCTGGATGGTTTTCGCGGCGGCGGCGGCGCGATTCGAGTCCGCATCACAGACCCAGGAGTAAATGACATCTTTGCGCGTGAGCATCGTCTTGATGTGATTCGTGCCCATGCCGCCGGGGCCTATGAAGGCGAGGTTCACCTTGTCGGTGGCGCTGGAGGCTTTGATCAAAGATGGAGCGGCGAGGGCGAGTGACGCTGCTCCTGACTGGCGGATGAAATGGCGGCGGGTGGAGTGCATGGGCTTGAATGGATGTGATGGAAATACACATCCGGGCGCGTTTACTTTCTCAACAGGGATCAACAACCCTTGCCTGCCATGGAAACAAATCCAAACACACCGGCCGGTTCGACGAGCGCGCCTGAGCCGCATTTACAAACACCAACTGCCAGCGCCACCGTGCCCACGCATGGTCATGCTGGCGGTGCCATCCGCAAAGCCTGGCTCTACCGCCGGGTGCTCCAGAGTCCCCTCGTGCAACCGTTCCGCAAAGTGCTTCGACCTCTGATACGCTGGGTGTTCCAGCCTCACCTGTCGATGCCTGCGGAGAACGGACGCGTGGCGATCAACATCAAACCCGCCAGCCTCGCCACCATCGCATGGTGGACGATCTTCGGCCCGCTCATCTTCCTAATGCTGCTGCCGCTGCTGCTCATCCTCGTGCCACTGGCCCTCATCGTCGCCCTCGGCGCGCTGATCGTCGGAGGCTTCCAAAATGAATCGAGCGGCTATGCGACATGAGTGACCTGCGGAAGCGGTTGCGCGGTCACTCGCGCGGCCGCTCTCCGAGCGTGACATTCTTCTTCACGATCTGGCCGTTGCGGAGTATCTCCATCGCGACGCTGCCGCCCGCGCGCCGGGCGCGGATCATCGCGAAGAGATCATCGGGTGTGCGGAATGATTTCCCGTCAAAGCGCAGCACCACATCATTGGGCAGCAACCCTGCGGCCTCGGCTGGAGAGCCTGGGAAGACTTCATTGATGAGCACGCCAGTGGTGCCGGCGCCGAATGCGGAATCAATGCGCACGAGCTGATCACTCAAGGCGAGGCCGAGATAGCCCATGCCCATTTGCGGCTGCGCGCCGTTGGCGGCCACGAGGATGGCATCGACCACGGCCTTCGCCTCGTTGGACGGGATCGAGAGACCCACCCCCTGCCAGGTGCTGGACTCCTCACCTTTGAAAATGGCCACGTTGATGCCGACGATCTCGCCCTTGATATTCACAAGCGGGCCGCCGGAATTTCCCGGATTGATCACCGTGTCTGTTTGCAGGTAGTCCAGCGAGTCGTCGCTCAAATGCCTGTCACGCGCGCTGATGATGCCCTGCGTGACGGTGCCGCTGAGGCCGAAGGGATTCCCCACCGCGAAGACGATCTGCCCCACGCGCACCTCGTCCGAGTTGGCGAATGTGAGCGCGGGAAAGTCCGCCTTGCCGCCCTCGATCTTCAGCAGCGCCACATCGCGCTCACGGCTCGCGTTGAGAATGCGCGCGGGATACTTCTTCTGGTCGTTCGTCACGACCTCCACTTCGCTCACACCATTAATGACATGGAAGTTCGTGATCACATGCCCCTCCTTGCTGATGATGGCTCCGGAGCCGAGGCCCGGCGCGACGTAGCTGCGCCCCTGCAGCTCGCCGAAAAACGGATTCCACATGCGTCGTCCGCGAATGATCGTCTTCGTGTTCACGCTCACCACGGAGGGCAGCACGGCGGCGGCGAGCTTCGCGCTCTCCTCGCTCATGCGCGCGAGCACCTGCACGTCATCGAGCGCGAGCTTGGGCCCCACAGGCGCGGTGAAACTCTCCGCAGGCGGCTTCTCGCCGCGCAACAGATTCAGCAGCCCGTATCCTTCACTTCCACCACGCCACTTTGAAAAAATGAAGAACGCGGCGACGAAGATGATGAGAACGAAGAGAATGCGGCGGATGGAGTCCATGTGGAGAATGGTGATGGGATAGGCGTGATCGGTTACAATGTGCGGAATGAGAAGCTTGTTCTGTAGTCCCGGCTTAATCCGGTAAAGAGCAAGGCTGGCACCCAAGAACCGCTGAATCCCGGACAACAAAAAGAAATTCGCAC
>JANPIW010000532.1:0-4204 GCA_031425215.1 Verrucomicrobiaceae bacterium | reverse complement strand
ACGGGCAGTCGGTCGAGATCGCGCCGATGCCGGGACTTCCTGCGACCGTTTGCTATGTGAAGCTGGTGCCGATGACGGATGCGGAGGTGAAGTCGAGCCAGACGAAATCGAAGCATCGCACCTCCATCGCCACCTTTGACGGCCATAGCTGGATCTGGCCCTTCAAGCCAACCACGGCGGATGAACTGGCGGAGGAGTTTCGCGGCTATGAAGGAACGGACATTGGAAAGTGGTGGTTCCAGGTCACGGGCAGTGATCTCGTGTGCTATCCGAGCAAAGTGGGCACCTATCCCGGCGAAGGCACCACCGATTTTCCCACCGGCGCGTATGCGAGCTACACGCGCTCGCTGGAGACGCTGTTCAAGAAGGGCGTCAATCCGCTCAAGGTCGCGCGCGATGCCGCGAAGGCACAGGGTGCGGAGTTTCATGTGATGCTGCGGCCCGGAGGTTGGGTCGGCTCAATGCCGTATGAGGAAACCTTCAACAGCAAGTTCTTCCACCATCATCCCGAATGGCGCTGCATCGACCGCGACGGCACTCCGACGTTTTACATGAGCTATGCTGTGCCCGAGGTGCGGAAGCAGTTGATCGAAATCTTCCGCGAGACGCTGGAGCTGCAGCCCGAGGGCGTCGGCTTTGTCTTCAATCGCGGCATGCCTCTCATGCTGTGGGAGGACGCGTTCTGCGCGCGCTTCAAACAGATGCACAACGCTGATGCGAAGAGCGTGCCCGACGACGATCCGCGCATCCATGCCACGCGTGCGGCGGTGATGACCGACTTCATGACCGAGGTGCGCGCGCTGCTGGATGAAACCGCCAGGAAACAGGGCCGCACCGAGCGATACAAAATCTCCCTCGGCACCTTTGCCAAGGAAGCGGACAATCAAAGGTGGGGCCTCGATCTGCCGCTGTGGATTCAGCGCGGGCTCGTCGATGATCTCGCGACGACCTGGTTCGCCTACCACACCTCATTCACCAAAACGCCCGGCCAGATCGACATGGATTACTACCGCCGCCTAACGAAGGGCACGAACACGAAGGCATATCCGATGGTCATCGCCTGGAAGACCGGCAAGCCCAAGGAACTCTGCCAGAAAGCAGCGGCCTTTCTCACAGCAAGCGATCCCGGCATCGCCATCTGGGACCCGCAAGTGATGAAAGGCTGGCCCGACAATTCCCCCGGCAACGTCTTCGACATCCTCGGCAAACTCGGCCATCGCGATGATCTGCTGCGCTGGTCCAAGAACGGCGTGGCCGCACCGCTGACGATTCCGCTCACGCGCTTGGATGAAAACCACTTCAGCCGCTGGTTTCCGAACACGGGGTTTTGAGGAACCTTGATGAAGCGCCTGATCACAGTCCTGTCGCTCACCTTGCTTGGTGTTCCTTGCGGCACCTCACTCGCCGCGCACTCGTCGCGGCCTAACATTCTCCTCATCGTCGCTGATGACCTGGGCTTTTCTGATCTGGGTTGTTATGGCGGGGAGATTCGCACACCAAATCTCGACCGGCTGGCTGCGGAGGGGCTGCGCTTCACGCAGTTTTATAACAACGCCGTCTGCAACATCACCCGCGCCACGATGCTCACTGGCGTCAATGCGCGTCACAGCAAAGGCGGTCTGCTGCGTGGCAACATGGTGACGATGGCTGAGGCGCTGCAACAGGCTGGCTATGCCACGACGATGAGTGGCAAATGGCATCTCGGCGGGCATCCGACCTCGCCGATGGATCGCGGCTTTCAGGAATACTACGGCGTGATGATCGGCGCGGTGAACTACTTCGACCCCACGCTGCCCGATCCGCCGCCGATGAAACATGCGGGACCGCCCGATCCCTTCGTCCACAATGGTGTGCCGGTGAAGAGCGTTCCGGCGGACTACTACGCCACGGATGCTTTCGCCGATCATGCCGTGGCGCAGATACGCGCTCTCGCGAAAAGCGACCGGCCCTTTTTTATGCACCTCGCTTTCACCGCGCCACACTATCCGCTGCAAGCACCACCAGAGGACATCGCGCGGTATCGCGGGCGGTATCGCGACGGCTACACGATTTTGCGCGAGGAGCGCTACCGCAGGTTGATCGAACTCAATCTGATCTCCAAAGACTGGAAACTCCCCGCGCCGGATCGAAAGCTGGGTGACTGGCGCTATGATTTGGAGCCGCCTGCATGGGATGCCGTGACTGACAAAGAATGGGAATCCGCGAAGATGGAAATCTATGCCGCGATGGTGGACCGCATGGATCAGGGCATCGGCCGTGTCATGGCCGCACTGAAGGATAGTGGCGCGGACGACAACACGCTTGTCGTGTTCCTTTCGGATAACGGAGGCTGCGGCAGCGCGTCATCGGGAGCGGCTTACAATGCGTTCAAAGCGGGAAAGCCGGTCGGAGACAAAGACTCGTACATCCTCTGCGGGCCGGGATGGGCCACGGCGGAGTCGGCACCGTTTCGTCGTTACAAGACGTGGACTTACGAGGGCGGCATCACCACGCCGATGATCGCGCGCTGGCCGGGGCGGATCACACCGAACACCATCACCACAGCCGTGAGTCACGTCGTGGACCTGATGCCGACCTTTCTCGAATGCGCGGGCGCGGAGTATCCGAAGCAATTCAGCGGGAGGGAAATCCTGCCGATGGAAGGAATGAGTTTAAAATCTCTCCTGCTCGGTCACGCTGATCCACGCGAGCGTGAACTCGGCTGGTATCTCTACGGCAGCCGCGCGTATCGGGTGGGGAAATGGAAAATCGTCTGGGGCGTGACGGCGAAGCGCTGGGAACTCTACGACATGGAAGCCGACCGCACCGAGACTCACGATCGCGCCGCGGATCATCCTGAAATCGTGCGCAAACTCACTGCCGCGTGGACGGAATGGGCACGGCGATGCGAGGTGCCGTAATCGCTTCATCGAGATGCCTCGCCGGCCACCCGTCATTTGCATGATGGGCATGAAACCCTGGCGCCCACAGCTATCAGGGCCTCAACATGGATTGACGGTATTGAACCTGGCCGGGCCAACACGATCTTGTCCCGACGATCACACCTCAGGAACAAAATGCGGTTTTGCATTTCTGGTTTCCGCTCTCTCTTTCGAGACACCCATGCTCACACCGTCATCTCGCTCCAAAGACTTCCCTTCCCTCGAAGGCATCGCGTATTTGAACACTGCCGCGGAGAGCGTTCCTCCGCTGGGTGTGGCCGAGGCGGTGGCGGAATACATGCGGGACAAATCGCGCGGAATGAGCGGACGCGAGGCGCACTTCGCACGGGTGGAATCCTGCCGGGAGATCGCGGCGGAGATGATTGGAATGAAGACGACGGAGGTTGGATTTTGCTCGTGCAGCTCGGAGGCGTACAACCTGCTGGCCTCCGCCTTGCATCTCGGCGAGAAGGACGAGGTGGTGATCACAAATCTCGATTTCCCAGCCGGTGCCACGCCATGGATCACAGCGGCGGTGCAGCCGATTGTGAAACTGTGGCGCGCGCGTGAGGGTGCGCTGGGGTTGGAGGAGCTGCTGCCGCTGCTCAATGAGCACACGCGCCTGGTGCAAATCTCGCTTGTGAGCTTCTTCAACGGCTATCGCATTCCGTGGGCTGCGCTGCGCGACATGGTGCGGGCGAACGCGCCGGGCGCGTTGATCTCCGTCGATGTCACACAGGCGCTCGGTCGTCTGGAGTTGGACTGCATGGACGCGGACATCATCATCTCCAGCACCCACAAGTGGACGCTCGGCATCCACGGCGGCTGCATCGTCGGCGTGCCGGAGCGCAACAGCGAGGCACTGACCGTGCGTGCCGGCGGCTGGTATCACTTGAGCAACGCGTTCGAGAGCGACCGCTTCCAGCACGCGCGGGTGAAACCGGGCGCGGCGAGTTTCTCCACCGGGATGCCGAGCTTTGCGCCGCTTTATGCGCTCGATGCATCTCTGCGCTATTTGAAGGGCGTCGGCATCGCGGCCATCGAAGACCATGCCAATCCGCTGGTGGATCGCGTGCATGAGGGACTGCTCGCGCTCGGCATCCGCGCGATGGCGCCGCCGCAGCGTGATTGTCCCACGGGCATCGTCGCCTTTCAGCACCCGCATGTGGCAGCGATCAATGACGCGCTGCTCAAGGAGAACATCCACGTCATGCACCACGCCGGCCGCATCCGCATCGCGGTGGCTGGCTACAACACGGGGGAAGATGTGCGGCGGTTGTTGG
>JANPIW010000531.1:0-14504 GCA_031425215.1 Verrucomicrobiaceae bacterium | reverse complement strand
CGTCACACCGCCAGCCCGCTGAACATGCCCCTCCCCCAACGTCCGGCCACCTACATCGTCCTTCTGCTCCTCGTCGCCCTCGCGGGCATCGTCGCCTGGATTTATCACACGGTCTCATCAGTCGATCCCGTCAGTGCCGCGCCAAAAGCCGATGGGAAACACAGCACCATCGGGGGCAATACCAGCCCGCTTTCATCCCTGCCATCTCTCCCTTCCGCAGGACCATCGCGGCCCGAATTCATCATCGACCCCGCTCTCCAGCAGCAGGCAGACGCCCTCAACACGCCCGACACTCCGCCCACGCGCGATCTCGAAATCGTCGCCGACTTCATCACCACCTACAGCAGAGCACTCGGCAGCAATCCCATCGGCGACAACTTCGACATCACCGCCGCGCTGACGGGCACCGAGGGCCACAAAGGCCGCGTCTTCCCGCCCGGCCACCGCACCATCAAGGAAGGCAAGCTCACCGACCGCTGGGGCACGCCCTATTGGTTCCACCCCAATTCTGGCAGCCAGATGGAAATCCGCAGCGCTGGTCCCGACAAAGAATTGTTCACGCAGGACGACATCGTACACAACCAAAGCCCCGCCGGACTCGGAGCCACACCGCCTGCGCCACCTCAGGGAAAATGATGATTCAAATCAGGCTGGCAAGGACGCTTTTGCAACTACGTCACCATTTGCGAACCTGCCGCTCATTGAGCAGCGATACACATGCTGTTCGGGACGGATCATGCCATGAGTTCGCGCCGTCTTCACAAACTGGCTCGCGATCTTTTGTGACTCCACCCAGCTTTTGTTCCCGGCGACATCAACACCCTGGCAAAAAAGCGCGTGGTCGAACATTGCTGTGCGATGCACCTCGCCGTCGTGAATGGGATATGCCGAGAAATCAAAGAACCTCATCGCATTCTCGCCACTCCCCGGCTTCACCGGCACCGGCAGCACCATCGCCACCTCCTGCGCGGTCTTGAGCTTCATGGAATAGATGATCACCTGATTCCCCTGCGCGCCCACGCGCGCGAAGATGCTGGTGTCTGACACGGACTGGACCTTTCCTGAGAAGCAACACATGCCCCCGAAATTGTGCTTCAATTGGGGAAAAACAAGTTCGGGCATTCCATGACATCTCAGGTAGCCCCTGGCACACATGGAAAGCGCCGGAGTCGCAGCGCGTATTCGCTCAAAGTCGAAAATCAAAACTCCGGACGCGCTTCATCTTGCGGCGGCCATCGAGAATCGTTGTGATGTGTTCCTGACCAATGATCACCGGCTGGATGGATTCGCAGACATCACGGTGGAGACGCTGGTGATTTGATCCGCCCAACACGCCGGTTGAAATCCGTGCAATCGGGCCGATTGCACCACCCTTTTGATCCTGTGCCCGCGCCCGACCAGCTTCCCATTCATGAAATCCGTGACACGCTTATCGCGGCGCTGCGTGATCCGGGCACGCCGAATCTTTTGATCAAGGCTCCTACTGGCTCCGGCAAATCCACGCAGGTGCCGAAGTTTGTGCTCGACTCGGGTGTGCTCGGCGACAAACGCGTGATGGTGCTGCAGCCGCGGCGCATCGCGGCGCGGATGCTGGCGGCGCGGGTCGCGAAAGAGCGCGGTGGAAGGCTCGGGGATGAGGTGGGCTATCAGGTGCGCTTTGAAAACGTGAGCGGCAAGGACACGCGACTCATGTATGTGACCGAGGGCGTGATGCTGCGCCATCTGCTGGATGATCCGGTGCTCGCTAAGGTGGGCTGTCTGGTGATTGATGAATTTCACGAGCGGCATCTAGATGGCGATCTGTGTCTCGCGTGGGCGCGCGCGCTGCAGCGGGCACGGCGCCCGGATTTGAAAATCATCGTGATGTCCGCCACGCTGGTGCCGGGGCCGTTGCACGAGTTTCTCGCGCCGTGCGCGCTGCTCGAATCTGCGGGCCGCACATTCCCGGTGGAGATTCGCTATCAAGCGCCGCAGAAGACGAAGCTTGGGTATGAGGAGTTCGTGTGGGATCAGGCGGCGCGCGCTTGCGAGACGCTGATCGAGTCGCCGGGATGGGATGGCGACATTCTGGTGTTCATGCCGGGCGGTTATGAGATCAGGAAAACGATGGCGGCACTCAGCGGGCGGAATTTCTCGCGCGGCTATCGCATCATGCCGCTGCATGGCGAGCTGACACCGCAAGAGCAGGATGCGGCGGTCGCGCCCGGCAGCGACCGGAAGATCATCGTCTCGACGAATGTGGCGGAGACCTCGCTCACCATCGAAGGCATCCGCGCGGTGGTGGATTGCGGTCTCGCGCGTATCGCGGCGTATGATCCGCGTCGCGGCATCAACACTTTGACCATCCAGCGCATCAGCCGAGCCTCGGCGGAGCAGCGGGCGGGTCGTGCGGGCCGACTCGGACCTGGCATCGGCGTGCGCCTCTGGCCGGAGCGCGAGCATCTGCATCGTGCCGAGTGCGAGGCGCCGGAGATTGCGCGGCTGGATTTGAGCGAGGCGCTTCTCGCGCTGCGCACCGCGTCGGGCAAGGCGGGGCTGGACATCGAGTGGTTTCAAAAGCCTTCCGACAATGCGCTGCAACGTGCGGAGCGGCTGCTGCACGATCTCGGCGCGCTGAATCACGCGGGCGAGATCACGCCGACGGGCCGGAAGATGGCGGGCTTTCCGCTGCATCCGCGTTTCTCGCGCATGTTGCTCGCGGCGTCCGAGATGGGCTGCCTCGCTGATGCAGCGCTGTGCGCGGCCATCGCGCAGGGGCGCGAGATTCTGCTGGCGACGAAGGACAACTCGAACCGCAAGAACGAGGACTTCTGGGAGAACGGAGATCTGTCCGAGTTCCAGGCGCTGATGCGCGCGTTCGCCCGGGCAGAGGCGATGAATTTTGACACGCAGGCATGCTCGCAGCACGGCATTCACGCGCTGGCATCGCGAGAGGCGGCGCGCAGCGCGGAGCAGTTTCTGCGCTTGTGCCAGCGGCATGGATTGCACATCGGCAATGAGATCGCGCCGCCCGAGGCACTGGCGAAGACAATCCTCGCCGGTTTTTCCGATCACGTCGGCTGCGAGACGGGCGCTGGATCACGGGTGTACAATCTCACGGGCGGCAATCGCGGTCATCTCTCGAAGGACTCGCACATCAAGCCGCCGCGCCTGCTCGTGGCATCCGAGATCACGGAGGTGCAGGGCAAGGCGCTTCAAGTGCAGCTCGGCAACGTGACGCGCATCGAGGAGGAATGGCTGCGCGAGCTTTTCCCCGATGACATCGTCACGGGCAAGCGCGCGTTTTACGACAGCGTGAACCGTCGCGTGGTGAATGTGGAGGAGACGCGCTTCCGCGATCTCGTGCTCGCGTCGAAAGAACGCGGCGAGCCGGATGAGGCCACCGCCGCCACATTGCTGGCCGATGAAGTCGTCGCAGGCCGCCTCGCGCTCACGAATTGGAACGAGCGCGTGGAGCAATGGATCACCCGCGTGAACTGCCTCGCTCAGTGGATGCCCGAGCTGGAAATCCCGCCGCTTCATGAAGACGACCGCCGCATCATCATTGAGCAAGTGTGCCACGGCGCAGCGACGTACCGGCAGCTCAAGGACAAGGACGTTTTCTCCGCGCTGCATCAATGGCTCAATCCCATGCAGCGCGATCTGCTGGAGAAATACGCGCCGGAGCGGCTCTCACTAAAGAACGGCAAGACGGCCAAGATCACCTACGACGAAAAGCAGCAGCCCTCCGTGCCGGTGATTCTCCAGCAGCTTTACGACGTGAATGAGAATCCCAAAGTGGCGGCGGGTCGGGTCACGGTGGTCGTGCATCTGCTTTCACCCGCGCAACGACCGATCCAGACCACGGGTGATCTCGGCCGCTTCTGGAAAGAGAGCTATCCCGCGATCAAGGCGCAGATGCGTGGGCGATATCCGAAACACGAGTGGCGGTGAGGGTGGGGTGAGGTGGTGGAGTCAAGGCGCAGAACTCCGAGCTGCGCGGTGAAATCACCATGAGCTGACGCTCGAACCGAGGGCAAATGCCAGTCGCCATCCATACGTTCGCGGTGCAGCTCAGAGGATGGGTGGCTCCAGCCTCCACTAAAAAAACCGGGGCGCTCTTGCGAGCGCCCCGGCTGTGATGGGCTTGAGGGAGAGTGTCAGAGATGGGTCACATCTCGTAGCCGGCCTCACCATGATCGGAGAGGTCGAGGCCTTCGGATTCCTCCTCAGCAGTCGGACGCAGGCCGATGACGGCTTTCACGATCGAGGCGATCACCACGGTGGCGACGACGGCCAGTGTGATGGTGATGGCGCAGGCGATGAGCTGATTCATGAGCAGGCCTGAGCTGTCGAGGACGAGCTTGCCGTCCACTTCTTTGGCGAGGCCGTTGACCTTGGCGTAGGTGGTGCTGATGAGGTTGCCGTTCACATCGCTGGTGGCCAGCAGGCCGGTGACGATGGCACCGAGGGTGCCGCCCACGCCATGCACACCAAAGGTATCGAGCGCGTCGTCATAACCAAATCGGGCCTTCACGAACATCACTGCGATGTAGGGAATCACGGCGGCGAGGACGCCGATGATCATCGCGCCGGAGGCGGTGACGAAACCGGCGGCGGGTGTGATCACCACCAGTCCGGCGACAGCGCCGGAGCAGAAGCCCAGGATGGATGGCTTGCCCTTGTGAAGTTTTTCCACCAGCCCCCACATGAATGTGGCGGTGGCGGCGGCCAGGGTGGTGGTCATGAACGCCTGGGAGGCGATGCCGTCGGCTGCGAGAGCGGAGCCAGCGTTAAATCCATACCAGCCGACCCAGAGCATGCCGGTGCCGACCATGACGAGCACCATCGAGTGCGGCGACATTTTTTCTTTTCCGAAACCCATGCGCTTGCCGAGCATCAAGCACAGGACGAGCGCGCTCCAGCCCGAGCTCATGTGAACGACGGTGCCACCTGCGAAGTCGATGGCGGGGAATTTTGCGCCGCCATTCCACACGCCGTTGAGCAGGCCGTCAAAGCCCCAGACCATGTGGGCGAGAGGGAAGTAAACGACGAACATCCAGATGGCCACGAAGAGCATCACCGCGGAGAATTTCATGCGCTCGGCGATAGCGCCGACGATGAGTGCCGGGGTGATGATGGCGAACATGAGCTGATACATCGCGAAGGAACTCTGCGAGGGCCAGCCGGTGTAGTTGCCATTGGGCGCGGCACCGACGCCTTCGAGGAGGAAGTATTTGAAGCTGCCGAGATACGGCGCCCAAGCCGGAGCGCCCTCCGCCGGATGCTCGCCAAAGATGAGCGAGTAACCAACGAGGTACCAAAGAATGGTGACGAGGCCGGCGATGCCGAGGCACTGCGCGAGGACGCTGAGGACGTTCTTGGAGCGGACGAGGCCGCCGTAAAAGAGCGCCAGACCGGGCAGTGTCATGAACAGCACCAGCGCGGCGCAGATCATGAGGAAACCATTGTGACCTGGGCCGGCGAGTCCGTTGAGCTTGCCGGTCGAGGAGGGAGCGACGTTGTTGAAGTATTGCTCCAGATCCGCGACGCGCGCGCCGAGTTCTTCGGCAGTCGGTGGCTTGGGAGTTTCAGCCGCCGCAACTGCAGCGGGCGCGGCGGGAGCGGCGTTATCCTGGGCGTGCAGCGAGCTGGCTATTAGCGAGCCGCCGATTGCGCAGGCGATCATGGTTTGCGTTAGCTTGGTGTGGATTCTCATCGAGTGGCTTGGGTTGTGGTGTTAAGCCCCGGCGCACGAGGCGACGGAACAGGCATCAAAAATGTCCGAGCGATGACAAAGCACAGCCCGTGCCAAGTTTTTTCAGCGACCCCTCCGCTCGTGTCTCCGCCAGGCGCACATCCCGGCTGCACGGAATCTCAAAACGGTCATTCCCGGAATGATCGCGATTTCACAAGCCCAGCTCCGCGATGCGCTCCATGGCCTCATCGGAGAGCTTTTGATACAGCTCGCGGCCGGTCTCGGCCCGGTTGCTCAGATCGGCGGTGTAGGGCTTGCCATAGACCACGGTGATGCGCGAGGGGACGGGAAATTTTGCGCCGTAGGGCAGCGCCTCGTACGCGCCGAAGATGCGCGCGGGGATCACGGGCACGCGGGCTTTGGCGATGATGAGTCCGGTGCCGGCCTCGGCCTTGCCGAGAGAGCCGTCCAGCTCGCGGGTGCCGGTGGGGAAGATGACGATCTTGTGACCGCGACTGAGCACGCGGAAAACTTTCTTGAGGCTGCCGGGATCGGGCTTTTCTTGATCGACGGGGATGGCTTGCATCCGCGTGTAGATCCAAGCGGCGAGGGGATTGCTCATCAAACTTTTGCGCGCGAGAAAATAAATGGACTCGTGGAAGGAGAGGCCGACGAGCGGGGGGTCGAAGTAGCTGATGTGATTGCTGACGATGATGGCGGGGCCGGGGAAGCGGATGTTGTCGAGGCCGAGGGCGCGGTAGTCGTAAAAACCGCGCGCCATCTCGGTGAAAATGCGGCGCGCAATGCGGTAGGTGGGGTTCATGGCGCGCGGACAGAGGAGAGGATGCGCTCGACGACCTGCTCGAGAGCGAGATGCGAGCTGTCGATGATCACGGAGCCGCGCGCAGCGATGAGCGGAGAGGTTTTCCTGGTGGAGTCGATGTGGTCACGGGCACTGATGACGTCGGTGCTGCCTTGCGCGGCGCGGCGGCTCTGGCGCACGGCCTCGGAGGCATCGATGTAAAACTTAAACGCGGCGTCGGGGAATACCACGCTGCCGATGTCGCGCCCCTCCATGACGAGCGGGCCGATGCTGGTGAGAGAGCGCTGCGCGGCGACGAGCTTTTGCCGCACCTCGGCGACGCGCGCTACGAGCGAGACGGCGCTGTTGACGGTGGCGTCGGTGAGTTCGCCATCAAGTTTGCGCCCAGCGATGCTGATGGCGGTGGCGCCGTTTTCGATGGGGAACTCCAGCGCGAGATCGCGGATGTGCGCGGCGACGGCGGAGGTGTCTCCGGGATTGATGCCGCACTGCAAAACGGACCAGGTGACTGCGCGGTACATGTTGCCGGTGTTCACAAACGTCCACCCGAGCCGTTGCGCGACGAGGCGCGCGACGCTACTTTTTCCCGAGGCGGCGGGGCCGTCGATAGTGATGACATTAATGGCCTGCGGGGCGCTCATCGTCGGTTACTCGGGCTTGTGACTCAGCCGCTCGCCGACGATGGCAGGGACGCTGGAGAGCACAGGGATGAAGGGGGCCTTGTTGTCACCTAGCAAAAAAAAATTGAGATCGCGCTCGAAGCTTGGGTAGGAGGTGGCGATGCATTCCGCGCCGTTGATGACGGTCTGGCCTTCTGCAAACAGGCCGGCGATGGCGAAAGCCATGGCGATGCGGTGGTCTCCGAATGACTCGATCTCCGCGCCGTGCAGTTTCGCGCCGCCTTCGATCTCCATGCCGTCGTCGAACTCCTCGACCTTCACGCCCATGCGGCGGAGATTACTTGCGACGGCGGCGATGCGGTCGGTCTCCTTGACGCGCAGCTCTTGCGCGTCGCTGATGAGCGTGTTGCCGCGACAGAGCGCGGCGGCGACGGCGAGGATGGGCAGCTCGTCGATGACATTAGCGATCAATGCGCCGCCGATGAAGGTGCCGTTCAGCTCGCCTCCTTTGACGACGATGTTGCCGCATGGCTCGCCGTGGGTGCGCTGCTCGGACTGATGAACGTGCGCGCCCATTTTGAGCAGCACGTCGATGACGCCGGTGCGCGTGGGATTGAGGCCGACGTTTTTGATCGTGATCTGCGCGCCTGGGCTGGCGGCAGCGGCGACCATCCAGAACGCGGCGCTGGAGATGTCGCCGGGCACGATGATGTCGTTGGGCTGCGGTTCCTGGTTGCCATAGACCATGACCTCATTGCCATCGCGCCGCCATTTCACGCCGAAGTGTGTCATCAAACTTTCGGTGTGATTGCGCGTCGGTGTCGGCTCGATGACGGTGGTTTTTCCTGGGGCGAGCATTCCGGCGAGGAGCACCGCGCTTTTCACCTGCGCGCTGGCCATGGGCAAAGTGTAAGTGATGGCGCGGAGGCCGCCTCCAGTGATGCGCAGCGGCGCGCAGACGCTCACGCCGTGGCCTTCGATGGTCGCGCCCATTTCCTTGAGCGGATCGGCCACGCGGCGCATCGGGCGGTGCGAGAGTGACTCGTCGCCGCGCAGCTCGGTGGTGAAATTCTGGGCGGCGAGGATGCCGGAAAGCAGCCGCATGGTGGTGCCGGAGTTACCGCAGTCGATGAAGCTCTCTGGCTGTTTGAGTTTCCTGCCCGTGCCGGAGATGGCGAGCTTTACGAGGCCGAGGCCCTCCTGGTGCTCCAGCTCCTCGACCTCAGCACCGAGGGCTTTCATGGCGGCGACGGTGCAGAGGCAGTCGGCGCTGGGGAGGAAGCCTTCGATGACGGTGCGCCCGTTGGCGAGGCCGGCGAACATCGCGGAGCGGTGGCTGATGCTTTTGTCGCCGGGGACGGTGATTTCTGCCGGGATGCTTTTGAGTTTTCTGCTTTTGATCGTGGCCATGATTCAGGGAGCCGCCGGGAGCTGGTCGCGCAGCGTTTTGGCTCGCGCCAGGAAGAGGCGGAGCGCTTCTTCGTCCATGCCTTCGAGCATTTCAAGAACGTCTCTCATCCGGTCTGAGGCGTCGCGCAGTGCATTGACGACCTCGTCGCGATTGCCCAGCAAGATGCCGGTCCAAAGATCGGGATCACCCGCCGCCACTCGTGTGGTGTCGCGGAAACCATTGGCGGAGCCTTCGAGCGCAGTCGGGTCCTTTTCAAGCGCGGCCAGCGTGGTGAGCACGGCCAAGAGATGCGGCAGATGGCTGATGCGCGCGACGAGCCTGTCGTGCTCCTCGGGGCTGCGGCGGATGATGCGGCAGCCGAGTTGTTTCCAAAACGCCATGGTCTGCTGCACCACCAGCCCGCTGGTTTTCTCCGTCGGCGTGACAAAACAGGCCGCGCCCTGAAAAAGATCGCCCCGCGCTGACGCGATGCCGGTTTTCTCAGAGCCGGCCATCGGATGGCTCCCGATGAACTCCGCACGCGTGCCCGCAAAGAGCGGCTCCAGCGCGGAAACGACCGGCACCTTGACGCTACCCACGTCGGTGACGATGCAGCCCGCCGCGACATCACAACGCGCGATCTGCGCGGCGAGATCAGTCATGACGCCGATGGGCGTGGCGAGGATGACCAGCGTCGCGCCCGTCACCGCGTCCGCGACCGAAGTGGTGGCGAGCGAAGCAAGATTCATTTTGCACACCTCGTCCGCCGCCTCCGCGCGCCGCGCCCACACGCGCACATCCGCATCAGGCATGATGCGGCGCACCGCGAGGGCGAGGGATCCTCCGAGCAGGCCGGGGCCGAGGATGGCGATGGTTTTTGGGTTCATATCTGATGCATCACTCGTTTAACCAAGCGGTCACACTGGCATTGAAAATGCCAGTGCCAATGGCAGGGCGGGTGGCAAACTGCGCACCATGACTGCCATCCTCACCCTCGACACTGCCGGAAGATTTGTGCTGCCCAAGCTCATGCGAGACAAGATGCACCTGCGCCCAGGCTCGAAACTGCGCGCCGACATCGTGGGGGACAAGATCGGGATGGAGGTGGAGGCAAGCGAGGTGAAGCTTGTAAAGCGTGGCAAACGTCGCGTGATCGTTGGCTGGGAAGGTTTCGATGCCGTGAAGGCAGTGAGTGAGATGCGAGAAGGCCAAGTCGCGAGACTCGATGCTCCATCTTTGACTACCTGCATCTCGTCGCGGCGCGAAAGGCGAGAGCAGCGAAGTTTTACACGCTGAATGTCTCGAACTTCCGCGCCTTTCATCGTACGGGCGATCCCGAGATCGTGCATCCGTAGTTTCATCGGCGCCTCACGGCACTTTGAAAATCTTGCCAGTGTAAGGGCAGCGCACTTTCGTGCCAGGCGCTATGTCGCGCACATCGACGAAGCCGGCAGATTTGTCGAACGGGCTGTAAACGAAGCCTTTCTTGCCAGGGACGGGTGAGCCGTATTGAAGATCTGCCGCAGGCGCTGGAGCGCTTGGTTTTTCGACAGGCCTCTCCGGTGGAGGCGGCGTGGTGCCGGTTGTGACTGGGGAGGTGTACAGGGGAGACGTCGGCTCTGCGGGCGCGTTGGGATCAGCGACGATTCCTGTGTCTGGCCCAGTCATCACCGTGACCTGTCCATCCTGGATCGTGGGCGGCGGCACATATTCCTGTTCGAGAAAACGCGTCTGCCGAGCGGAGCGCTCGCCGTTCGGGCCGTCGTCGAGGGATACGCCGGTGCGCGGGCCGATGGGACGCGGCGGATGGTACATCGGCACACAACTGGCGACCAGCAGCGGCAGGATGATAGTGGCGGTGAGGAGGGTGTTTCTTTTCATGATCGTGAAAAAGTCAGGCGTTTACGCGCATGGGCATGAGGACATAGAGGAAGTTTGTGCCCGTGCGCAGCACGCCCGGGCTGATGTCGTCAATGAGGTGCAGGGAAACTTCGTCAGCCACGAGGTTGCGCAGGGGCGCCATCATGAACTCGGGATTGAAGGCGATGGTAATGTTCGGCCCCTTGTAATTAATGGCCAGCGTTTCACGCGCCTCGCCGATCTCGGGCGATGAGGCGATGATCTCCACCTGGCCGGGCGTGAACTGCAGCTTCACCGAGTTTGATTTCTCGCTCGCGAGCAACGACACGCGCGACACGGAGCGCAGCAGCGTCTCGCGTTCCAGCGCGATGCGTTCCTTCGCCTCGCCGGGGATGACCTGGCGGTAGTTTGGATAATTTCCCTCGATGAGCTTGCTGACGAGGAACCCGCCGTCGAGATCAAAGCCAACCTGCGACGCGGTGACGCGGATGACCACATCGCCCTTGTCCTTGAGCAGGCGTTGCAACTCGTTCACAGCTTTCGTCGGAACGATGAAATCAACTTCGTGACTCTGCGGGAACTCGACCTCCTGCTCTACCATCGCGAGGCGTCGTCCGTCGGTGGCCACCATGGTGAGCTTGTCGTTTTTGAAGGAGAACAGAATGCCGTTGAGAACATAGCGCGTCTCGTCGGTGGAGATCGCATACGAGGTCTTGCGCAGGCAGTCTCTGAGCACGGCTTGCTCGATTTTGAACTCGCGCGCGTCTTCAAATCTCGGCAGCGGCGGGAATTCCTCGCTGCTCAGGCCCAGCACCTTGAAGAACGAAGGACCGCTGCGGATGGAGGCGATGTTCTTCTCATCCACGCTGACCTCGATCTCATCGGCGGGCAGCTCTCTTATAATGGTGGCAAGGCGGCGCGCGGGCAGCGTGGTGGCACCGGCCTCATCGACCTCGGCGGCCACTGATCCGCTCACGCCCACATCCAGGTCGGTCGTCGTCAGCTCCAGCGTGCCGTCCTTCGCACGCATGAGGACGTTTGAGAGAATGGCGAGTGTTGTCCGGGTGCTAACCACATGCTGCACTTGCTGGATTGCGTCCAAAAATGCTTCCTTGCTGATCGTGAACTTCATAATTTCGTGGTGCGATTTGTACCCAACCGGGCGGAATCGGCAAGGATAATCAACAGAAAGCTCCCGCTGTCCATGATTAAACCGGGCCGTCACCCGGATTGAGCCGGATGACGGGGCGTCGTCTCTCAAGCTTCGACCACCTTTGCGATCAGGCTCTCCACGCCTTTGCGAAAATCATCCGAGGCACCCATGCGTTTGGTGATCACTTTACACGCGTGGATGACCGTGCCGTGGTCGCGACCGCCGAATTCCTCGCCGATCTGCGTGAGCGGCAGCTTCGTGAGATGACGCGTGAGATACATCGCGATCTGCCGCGCCTCGGCGATGTGGTTCGGACGACGTGGGCCGGTCAGATCGCTCACGCGCAGTTCTTTGCCAGCGGCCACGGTGCGCTGGATGAGATCGACGGACACGGAGCGCGCAGGCTCGATGTCAATGATGTCATGCAGCAGCGCCTCCAACGAGGAAGCGCCGTCGGGCATCCGTCCTTCCAGCGATGCGTACGCCGCCACCTTCACCAGCGCGCCCTCGAGTTTGCGCACGTTCGCTCGCACACGCTGCGCGATGAACTCCAGCACCCACGTCTCGATCTCGGGCGCGTCCTCCATGTCCGCGAGCTTGCGGTGCAGGATCGCGGAGCGCGTCTCATAGTCCGGCGTCTGGATTTGCGTCGTGAGTCCCCACTCGAAGCGCGACACCAGGCGCTGCTCCAGTTCCTTCAGCTCCGAAGGCGCGCGATCACTGGCCAGCACGATCTGCTTCGAGTTGTTGAACAGTTCGTTGAAGGTGTGAAAAAATTCTTCCTGCGTGCTGTCTTTGCCCACGAAAAAATGCACGTCGTCGATCAACAGCACATCGACGGAGCGATATTTGCGGCGGAAACGCGGCAGTGTCTGCGTCTTGATCGCCTCAATGAACTCGTTGGTGAAATTCTCCGACGTCACATAGCGCACCACGGATTTCTTTTTGCTCAGCAGGATGTCGCGCCCGATCGCCTGCATCAGATGCGTCTTGCCCAGACCGGTCGCGCCGTAAAAGAAGAGCGGGTTGTAGATACGTCCTGGCTTCTCTGCGACGGCTTTGGCCACCGCCGCCGAGTACTGGCTGTTCGTGCCGACGACGAATCCCTCAAATGTGTGCTTCGGATTCAGTCCCGCCTCCGCAAATGTGCGGGGTGGCCTCACGTCATCGATCAGCACCTTCACCTCGCCATCCGCGCTCGTGTTTTTCATCTGCCGGCCCGCATGATACGTCATGCCCACCAGCGGAATCGTCAGCGCATCCCTCACCGCCGGAGCTTCATCCAGTACTTTGAAATCAATCTGCCGCGGACCGCCCGCCACCTTCGCGATCACCTCCGCGAGCGTTCCCGCAAAGTTTTTTTCAATGAACACATGATGGATGGGGTTCGGCAGCGTGAGAATCACTTTGCCGTCATCCGTGGATATCGCCTCCACGCAGGAAAACCATCTGCCGAAATTATCCTCGCCAATCTTTGCGCGCAGCGCGTCGCAAGCGTTGTCCCACGAGAATTCGGGGGCTGATTGGGTGGGGGATTCGATCTTGTGATTCGCGTGGTTGTGGTTCGGCTGGTTTGATTTCAGATTGGAAAAAAGAGAGTCAGATTCGTCGGATAGCGCCATGGCGGGAGAGAGGGGAGATGAACAGGTTGCGGGACGGAAGGAGAAAATACCGGGAGGGAATTTTGCGATTTATTTTTTCAAAATCACAAGCCTGTGTATCGCGAAACGATCCCATCAGACAAGACAATCTTGTTTTAATTTTGAAATTTTTCGCGAAAGAGATTCGCTGCGATGAAAAATTTTTAACGGACCTCGCGTGGGATGTGAAGAACTGCGTGAACAACCCGCGCACAACCTGTGAGGGGATGGAAAACTCTGTGAGCAAGGAAGTCTTCCGCAACACTGGCACGGATGTTCGCCAAGACATCGCGCTCCTGTAGCAAAACCAGCGCGCTCCCGAAGCCGCCGCCTGAATGAGCAGATCCCGAACGGCAAATGGGGCCCGAACTACAACAGCACGGTGAGCCAGGCGAAGCAGCGACTCGGGGTGAAGTAGTGAGAGGATGGCATTTCCGTCGTATGTAGTGCCTCCACTCCAATCAAAATCGCGCCCACATGCGTCACCTCGGTTTCACTCTCATCGCTTCTCTCACTCTTGCCGCTCACGCCGAAGATCAATTCGTCGGCCCATGGAATCTCACCGCACTCAAGCAGGCTCCGTCCATGCGCTGGCTGGATCAAAAGAGCCGGGTGCATTCTCTTTTGTACGCCGGTGAAATTTACCAAGGCCGCGCGACAGAGGTGTTCGCCTTTTACGCATCGCCGCACACGCTCGGCGAAGGTAAGACAGGAGAGAGATTTCCCGGCGTGGTCCTCATCCACGGCGGAGGCGGCACCGCGTTTGCGGAGTGGGCGCATGTATGGGCAAAGCGCGGATACGCGGCCATTGCGATGGATTTGTCAGGCTCGCGTCCGCCTGCGCCTGTCTTTGATGAGAAGACCGGAGCGCCCGTGGGGCACCAGGCGGATTCAAAGAAGCGAACGCGCCTTCCAAACGGCGGTCCCTTTCACGGCCCCGATGAAAAATTCGACAGCATCGGTGACAGCACGAGCGATGACTGGCCCTTCCACGCCGCCGCGAGCGTGATCCGCGCGCACTCGCTGCTACGCAGTTTTGCCGAGGTGGATGCGGAGCGCACCGCCGTCACCGGCATCAGTTGGGGCGGCTACACCACATGCCTCGTCGCCTCGCTCGACGATCGCTTCAAAGCCGCCGTGCCCGTGTATGGCTGCGGCTTTCTTCACGAGGGCGAGTCCGTGCAAAAGCGCAGCATCGACCTGCTCGGCGGCCGCCGTGCTGCGTGGATCAAAGAGTACGATCCCGGCAGCCTCCTGCCACGCTGCCGTGTGCCCATCCTTTTCGTGAATGGAACGAACGACATCCACTACCCGCTCGACAGCTACATGAAAAGTTTCAAC
>JANPIW010000530.1:0-5241 GCA_031425215.1 Verrucomicrobiaceae bacterium | reverse complement strand
A
Source organism: Verrucomicrobiaceae bacterium (assembly GCA_031425215.1). GTDB lineage: Bacteria > Verrucomicrobiota > Verrucomicrobiia > Verrucomicrobiales > Verrucomicrobiaceae > JANPIW01. Next base: position 5,240 of record JANPIW010000530.1, on the reverse strand, counting down.
CGCCAGCGACTCGACTTCCAGGTCGTGCCGATCCAGACCGTCTATCTCGACGGAAACAGCGCCTCGCATTTCAATCCGCTGCTGGACTCCATCCGCATCTACTGGGTCTTCGTGCGCTACCTGCTGCCGCGGTGATGCGGCTCATCCGCCACGCGCAAATACCCAGGTTAACGGCGCAACCACCGCGATGTCCGCGAGCACACGAAACGCTGCTGGCGTGAAACGCGCGCGGTTCATCCACAAGACCACGAGCAGAGCCGCGGCCGTGCTCACCAGCCAGCCAAGCGACTGCATCCCCGATGGAACGAAGCCGCCTCGTGCTCCCACTCCAATCGCGATCGCACAAACCATCGTGACACCCAGCAGCCGCTTGCACTTCCTCTCCAGATCCGGCCACAATGCAGCGACGGAACTGCGTTGTGCCCTCGCTCCATGTGCTTTCTCCACAGCGACGATGCACACGAGATTCGATGCGAAGAGCAGCCACAGCAGCATCAGCTCCAACGTCGGCACAAATGCGCCGCTCATCCACAGCATCTTCAGATCATGGAGGCTGCCGGACACGCCTTCGGTGGTGAAAAAATGCACGCCCGAAGTGGTGCCGATGGCGAAGAGCATCGCGGCCAGCAATTCCTTCGGCACTCCGCCGCCCCGTCCTCCTGGGAAGCGCTCCAGAAACGTGGCGGTCATCAGCATCAGAATGATGATCGTGAGCATCAAGCCCGATCCGCCAAGTGGCAGAATGGAGATGACGACAAGAGCCACCAACCCCGCCGCGCTCACCGCCAGTCCGGAGACCGCGCGCTTTTCGCCCAGTGCAAAGTGCGCCAGATACAACGCCACCACGAGAGCAAGCGCCGCCGCGTGCCAGAACATGCCGAGCGGAATCTCATGCGCGCCAGTCCACAATGCGTATCCGACCGCGGCAGGCAGCAACAAACACACCAGCAGCAGCCGCCACTTGCGATGAAAAAAATGCCGCGCATCCATCCCCGCCCCATCACCGCACGAGTCGAGCAGCCTGTCCGTCACATAAATGATCCACACCACCACTCCCAGGCCGATGGTCATGCCGGGCATGAGGCGCACTCGATTGATGTCAGCCAGCGCCATCTGCCACAGCATCGCCACCAGCGGCGCCTCAAGGCTCAGAGCATGAGGTCGCAGCCACCACGGGATGTTTGGAGCTGCCGGTAATGATGTCGGAGACGTGTCAGGCAAAAGAGAGGCGCATCATTTCCATCGTGCCTCGTCCTGTCCATTGAATTTGTCCGCGCACTTTTTCCGCAAGACAAGTCAGCCAGTGTCCGCTGTGATCCTGTCATGCGCACACTTCATCTCATCGCCGCCGTCATCAGCTTTGCTCTCGTCATTCAATCTCATGCCGCTCCCGATAAGGTGTTGCTCTGGCCCGATGGCGCTCCAGGTGCGAAAGGCACGACGGAGAAAGACCAGCCGTGGATCGATCTCTATCCGGCGGCAAAGGACAAAGCCAATGGCGCGGCATTTGTTGTGTGTCCCGGCGGCGGTTACGGCGGGCACGCGGCGGATCACGAGGGCGCGCAGATCGCAAAATTCTTCAACTCGCTTGGCGTTTATGCCGTCGTTCTCCACTACCGCCTCGGCTCGGCGGGCTATCATCATCCCATCGAGCTGAACGACGCCAAGCGCGCCCTCCGCTGGCTGCGCTCCAGCGCGCAGCGTCTCGCGCTCGATCCCGCGCGCATCGGCGTCATCGGCTTCAGCGCGGGCGGACATCTCGCATCCACCACCGCGACGATGTTTGATGATGGCGATGCGGCGGCGGCCGATCCCATTGATCGCGTCAGCTCGCGCCCCGACGTGGCCGTGCTCTGTTATCCGGTCATTTCGATGAGCGCCGATTACATGCACCGCGGCTCGCGCAAAAATCTGCTCGGCCCGAATGACAACGACGAGATGGGCAAGGAGATGAGCACTGATCTTCGTGTCACGCCTCGCACTCCGCCGACGTTCATTTTCCAGACCGACGAGGACACCGTGGTGCCCGCTGAGAACGCCGTGCATTTCTATCTCGCGCTGCGCAAAAACAAAGTGCCCGCTGAGATGCACATCTATCAGCCCGGCCCGCACGGCGTCGGACTCATCCACGGCGATCCCGTCGTGGGCACCTGGAGCGGGCATTTGCGTGACTGGCTGCGCAACCGCTCTTTCTTCAAGCCCGTACAACGCGCCGCAGTCGAGGGCAAAGTGACCATCAACGGCAAACCCGTGAGCTGGGGAAGCATTGTCTTCGAGCCGAAGGACGCGAACGCCCCGCGCATCTGCGCCCGCGTGATGCGCGGTAACTTCAAGCTCGACGCTGCGAACGGCCCGCCTCTCGGAAAATCCAAGCTCTGCATCAGCTACTCCACAGCGGACGTGCCCGACATCGATGACGCGGATGGCGTTGCTGAAACAACCAAACGCAGCGCCAAAGACACGGAGGAAATGAACGCTGAAATTGTCGCTGGCACGAACAAGCTCATTCTCGATCTGACATCGACTCCATAAAGAGGCGGATGCCTGGCCTAGATGTCGAAGCTCACTGTCTCACGCGAACGGTCGGCGGCGATGATGTCGGCGATGGTGGTGGTGCTCATCCACTCCGCCACCGTGTTTCGCAGCGCGGCCAAAGTGCGACCGAGGCCGCAGCCGCCGATCACGCCGCACTCGCACGCGCTGCGCGCAGTCACGGCTTTGCCTGAGCAGGGGATCGGCTCGAAGTCGCCGTCGATCATCCCGATCACCTCGCCGAGCGTGATGCGCGCGGGCGCGGACACGAGCTGGTAGCCGCCGCCCACGCCGCGCTTGCTGCGCAGGATGCCGCCATTTTTGAGCACCACGAGGATTTGCTCCAGATATTTCGCCGGTATGCGCTCGTTTTTCGAGATGTCCTGGATGGAAAACGTCGTGCCAGCGCGCGCGCGTCCCATCGCGGCCAGCGAGCGCAGAGCGTATTCGGTTTTCTTGGAGAGATTCATCAGGGGAAACGGGGCGCATGGTTCGCAGCGCCGCGTATTCCGTCAAGGATGATGAAAGCCGGGGAATCCACGAAAAGGAGCTGCGGACTCCAGCCGTGTTGCGCCACTTCAAATGCCACATACTATCGCGCCGCCATGCCCAAATTTGCCCAAGCTCTCATCTGGATCGCCATCTCCTCGCTCGGCGCCTTCGCGGTTGCCATCTCTGCGCTGCACAAGGGAGAGACGATTAACGCACTATGGCTCGTGGTCGCTGGCCAGTGCACCATCGCGGTGGCCTACCGCTTTTACAGCAAGTGGCTGGTGACGAAGGTGCTCATGCTCGATGACCGGCGCGCGACGCCCGCGATCACACACAAGGACGGGAAGGATTTTGTGCCGACAAATAAATGGGTCGTCTTTGGCCACCATTTCGCTGCCATCGCGGGGCCGGGGCCGCTCGTGGGGCCGGTGCTCGCGGCGCAGTTCGGCTATCTGCCGGGGATGCTGTGGATATTAATAGGCGCCACGCTCGGCGGCGGTGTGCATGATGCCATCGTGATGTTTGCCTCCATCCGGCGCGGTGGGAAATCGGTGGGCCAGATGCTGAGGGAAGAGGTCGGCAGAGTCGTCGGCATGGTGGCGATGGTTTCGATCCTCGCCATCATGGTCATCCTGCTCGCTGTCCTCGGCCTCGTCGTCGTGAAGGCGCTCGCCCACAGTGCCTGGAGTCTGTTCACCATCGCCATGACGATCCCGCTCGCGCTCGCGATGGGCTTTGGTCACACGAAGCTCGGCCTCAGTGTGCGGGCAGTGACCATCTTCGGCATCATCGGCCTCCTGCTCAGTGTGTGGGGCGGCGACAAGCTGGATGAATGGGGCATCAAAGCCGCCTTCAATCACAGCGGCGAGTGGAATGCCATCGCCATCATGATTTACGGCTTCATCGCCGCCGTGCTGCCGGTGTGGATGCTTCTGGCTCCGCGTGATTACCTCAGCACCTTCATGAAAATCGGCACCGTTGCCGTGCTCGCCGTCGCCATCATCTGGGTGGCGCCCGAACTGCAAATGCCCGTGCTCACCCAGTTTGTGGATGGCACGGGACTCGTCTTCACGGGCAAGGTTTTTCCCTTCGTCTTCATCACCATCGCCTGTGGTGCGGTCTCCGGCTTTCACGCGCTCATCTCATCAGGCACCACGCCCAAGCTGCTCGATCGCGAAGGCTCCATCCGTAGTGTGGCTTACGGCGCGATGGTCACCGAGATGCTCGTGGCACTCATGGCTCTGATCGCCGCCTGTGCGCTCGTGCCGGGGGAATACTTCGCCATCAACGCGGGCATGAACAAAACCAAATCGCCCGCCGAAGTCACCGCCGCCATCACCGCCGCCGGATTCCCCGTCACGGTCGCGGACATGGACAAGCTGGCGAAAGACATCGGCGAGGACTCCATGTTTGGCCGCGCTGGCGGAGCGCCCACGTTCGCCGTGGGCATGGCACACATTTTTGCGAAGGCATTTGGGCCGCACCTCATGTCCTTCTGGTATCACTTCGCCATCATGTTTGAGGCGCTCTTCATTCTCACCACCATTGACGCGGGCACGCGAGTCGGGCGCTTCATTCTCCAGGATTTCCTCGGCACTCTATGGCGACCTTTAGGCGACACGAAGAACGCGTTCTCCAGCATCCTCGCCACCGCGCTACTCGTCGGCGCATGGGGCTGGTTCCTCTATCAAGGTGTCATTGATCCCGCAGGCGGCATCAACACTCTCTGGCCGCTCTTTGGCATCGCGAATCAACTCCTCGCCGTCATCGCCTTCTGCCTCGGCACCACCATCCTCATCAAGATGGGCCGCACCCGCTACCTCGCCGTGACCGTAATACCACTCGTCTTCCTCACCGCCGTGACCTTCACCGCAGGACTGACGAAAATCTTCTCCAGCAACGAGGCATTCCTCTTCCCGCCCGCCACCCGCACCGTGAACAACATCGTCACTGGCTTCTTCCTCGCCGCCGTCGCCATCATCGTCGTCGGCTGCGTCCTGGAGTGGATCAAGCTCCTCCGCGGCACCAAAGCCATCAAGCTCCACGAAAGCCCCTATGTCGCGCTGCCCGAGGGCGCGTGAGATTCCAAATCTGAAATCTCAAATCTAAAATTCCTCGATGCTAAGTTTTCCAATCTTCGGCTTCCCCGTCACGATCCACTTGATGTTCTGGCTATTCGCCGCGTTGCTCGGAGGCGCTTCGGGGGCCCACGGGCC
>JANPIW010000529.1:0-2429 GCA_031425215.1 Verrucomicrobiaceae bacterium | reverse complement strand
TCGCTCATGCCGAGCAGCTCCGGAAGTTCGCTGGACACAAGAATCACCGCCTTGCCCTCCGACGTGAGATTGTTGATGATTTCGTAAATCTCGATCTTCGCCCCCACATCAATCCCGCGCGTCGGCTCATCCAGCAGGATCATCTTCGGCTCCGTCATCAGCGCCTTGCCCAGCACGACCTTCTGCTGATTGCCACCCGAGAGCTTGCCAGCCAATGCATCAAGGCCGGTCGCTCTGACACGCAGCGATTCAAAAAACTCGCGATTCCTCTTCATCTCCTGCCCGCGATTTAGAAACCCGCCGCTGCTAAACTGATCGAGTGAGGAGAGTGAGAGATTGAATCCCACATCATGCTCAAGCACGAGTCCGTATCGCCGCCGATCCTCGCTCGCTAGGACGATGCCCTCTTTAATTAAAAGTGATGGCGGCCCCGGCGGCAGCGCTTTGCCATGCAGCGAGACTTCGCCCGACAATCGTCTGCCACACGCGCCAAAGAGATGCATCAGCAACTCCGTCCGCCCCGCGCCCATCAGCCCGCCGATGCCCAGCACCTCGCCTGCGCGCAGCTCGAACGAGATGTCCTGCAGCAGCGTTTTCGTTGAATCATCCGCCGTGACCGACAGATCACTGACGCTCAGCACCACCCCGCCCGGCACAGACGAGCGGCGCGGAAACAAATCCGCGATCTCACGCCCCACCATGTGCTTGATGATCTCAGCCTTGCTAGTCTCCGCCGCATTCTTCGTCACGATGCTCGCTCCATCGCGCAACACCGTCACGCGATCCGCAATGGCCAGCACCTCGTCGAGCTTGTGCGAGATGTAGATGCAGGCAATGCCGCGCTTCCGCAGATCACGCAAAATATCCAGCAGCACCAGCACCTCATGCTCTGCCAGCGCTGCCGTCGGCTCGTCGAGAATCAAAATGCGCGAATCCTTCGCCAGCGCCTTCACGATCTCCACGAGCTGTTTCTGCCCCACACCCAGCGTCCGCACGGGTGCCGAAGGATCGAGCCGCACCTCGAAACGATCCAGCAGCGCCTTCGCCTCCCGGTAAATGCGCGGCCAGTCTATGAACCCGCCGAATCTTTTTGGCTCGCGGCCGAGAAAAATATTCTCCGCCACCGTCATCTCATCCACCAGAGCCAGCTCCTGATAGATCACTGAGATGCCAGCACGCCCGGCATCGGCAATGCCCGCGAACTTCGCCTCCGCACCATTCACCTCAAAGCGGCCCTCATAGCTCCCATGCGGATGAATGCCCGAGAGCAGTTTGATTAACGTGCTCTTCCCCGCTCCGTTCTCACCGCACAGCGCGTGAATCTCCCCCTCGCGCAGATCAAAGCTCACCTCCCGCAGCGCGACCACGCCGGGGAAGGTTTTGGTGATGTTGTGTGCGGAGAGGATGTTCATTAGAGAGTCAAAGCACAGACTGCCAGGCGGAATCGATCACCGCCTGCGTCGTTCGGAAATTAGTCTCGCTTTTGAGCCGTCCAACGGTGACGTGATAATCAAGCCATCCACGTTTGCCTGCTTGAGCGAGGATGTTCAGCGTTCCCGCCGTGATGAGGCCACGCGCCAGGGCGCAACGACGCCCTTCTTGTTCGTCGATCAGAATCGCGTCGGCTTTCAGTCGCAACGCCAGCGTGATGGCTGCGGCCTCGCCGGCATCAAGCATCTGCTGCAAATCCGCATGCACCTCGTCAACTTCGACAACCACCAACCAGACTGGTGGTTGCTCCGCCCATTCTCGCAATACAACGGGAGCGCGCGGATGACAGCATTCCCGGATCACTTCAGCAGGACAATGCACGCTGCCAAACAGACGCGGAAGCAATTCCAGATGCCCCAGCGCTGCGAGGTAGCGCAGCGGCGTGGTGTCGCTGACGACAATCATCGGCTGAGCAGCTCGTTCAGATTGCGTCCGTCCTCGCCCGCTTGCTCGGCAGTGGTGCCAGGCCATGCATCATGCGCAGAGAGGAAATCCTCGGTCTCCCAGCGCGAATCATGTCCCAAAAGCACACGCACTTCCGCCGCCGAGAGAATTCCCTGACGGTATGCCTCCACCGCAAAGCCATGCAGCAGCACTCCAGGCAACGAGGGTCGCGAACGATTGAGAGTGGCGGCAAGCTCGTCAGGTATGGTGAGTGTCACAGTCATGGCAGCAGATTCTAGTTCATTGTTTTCTGACCGCAATTCACCTTTATCCAACCGTGGTGCTGCAAAAGAAATCACTCCTGGACTCCTCAAGCCACCCTTACGGCGCGGCCCCCTGGAACACATCAGCCTTCTTGAGATAGCCATTCGCGATTACGGTCTCCTCCATGTTCTCCTTTGTCACAGCCACGATGTCGAGAAAGATGGACGGCACTTTCACTTTGCCGTTGTCCAGCTCGGCGCGTGCGATCACGGGTTTTTTCTGCGCGAGCT
>JANPIW010000528.1:0-8042 GCA_031425215.1 Verrucomicrobiaceae bacterium | reverse complement strand
TTTTTTCCACGCAGGGGTGCGTTGCTGTAACTTTTTCCGGTGCCGCCGTTGTCGCTGGTGAAAAGCACCAGGGTGTTTTGGTCGAGTTGCAGTTGTTTCAGCGTGTCCAGCACGCGGCCCACACTCGCGTCCACTTCCTCGACCCAGTCGCCGTAATCGCCGTTCTTGGATTGGCCTCGGAAGACATTGCCAGGCTTCAGCGGCGAATGAACGGCGATGTGCGGCAGATAGAGGAAGAACGGATTGTCTTTGCTCGCGGTGATGAATTTCACGGCCTCTTCGGTGAAGCGCTCCGTCAGATGTTCCTGCACAGGTGGGGCCTCGATGACTTTTTCATCGCGCAACAAAGGCAGCGGGGGCATGGGATTCTTGGCATCGGTCTTCTTGCCACTGCCGTCCATGTTGTTCGAGTAGGGCAGACCGAAGAAATGGTCGAAACCATGCCGCGTCGGGAGAAACGCGGGCTGGTCGCCCAAGTGCCATTTTCCGATGCACATCGTGGCATAACCAAGAGGCTTCAAATGACCTGCAATCGTCTTCTCACTGGCACTGAGGCCGGCACCCTTCACCGGAAACAGCACGTCGCCGATGCCCACGCGCTTCGCATAGCACCCCGTCATCATCTGTGCCCGCGACGCACTGCAAAGCGGCGCGCAATAGAAGCTGGTGAGCTTCATGCCTTCGCTCGCCATGCGGTCGAGGTTCGGCGTGCGATTCAGCTTCGAGCCAAACGGCCCGATGTCTCCGTAACCCATGTCGTCGATCAGGATGACGACGAAGTTGGGCTTGGCCGGTTTGGTGTCAGCGGCATGCAGCGCGACCACGGAAGCCAAAAGCAGAGTGGTGAGGAGTGTGAGCTTGAATTTCATAGTAGGAGCAGGTGCAAGAGGGAGGCTAAGCTATTGGCGCAGGTACTCCAACGCAGCGGTGCGGAACTCGGTGTTGGTGGGAAACTGGCCGGAGCGTTGTTTTGTGTCGGCGATGTGCTGTTCAGCCCAGGTGAAGTAGCGCTGATGCGTGTGCCACACGGGTTGCTTCTGGTTCTTTTCGTCGATGAGCCAGAAGCCGCCGGGTTTTTCAGGCGTGCCTTCATTGTCGTAGAGTTCCCAGTAGAGCACGAAGGGGCAGCCCCACTCGATGGCGGCGATCATGGTCTCGATGCTCTTGCGGTTTTGCTCCTCCGGCGAGTAACGCCGCGCGGGGAAGCCGTATTCGCCGATGAAGACGCGTTTGCCGTTGATGCCGGGCTTGGGCTTCAGCTTGGACTCGATGTGATCGAGCGCGGCGAAGAGATCGTCGCGGATCACGCGCTGGAGGCTGTCGTAGCAGGAGTAGCTGACGAAATCGACCTCGGCCTGCGGGAGGATGTCGTTGGCGAGGCACTGGCCACCTTTGAGAAAAGGCTCGACGAGGTTCGCCTCGGTGTAGTGCCACATTTCGACGTTTTCGTGTGGCGTGTCGCGCTTCGCATCGTCGATGGCCTGCTGGCGGACTTTCAGCCAAGCGATGAAGTTCTCGCCGAAGTGCTCGGGGAAGGGGTGTTTCGGGTCAAAGTGCGGTCGCAGATGCCAGTCGCCCTCCCAGTGGCCGAGGTAGAATTTTTTGCCGCTGCCGCTGTAAGTGCGCAGCAAGTGCGCGACGAGGTCATGCATCTCGCGATACTCCAAATCACGGTCCGCGACCTTGAAGGTGCCCGCGCTGCCGTGCGTGGTGAAGGGATAGGCCCATATGAAAAAGTGCGTGAACGGCATGTCGAGCACTGCTCGATGTGTCGGCTCCTGGCCAGCGATCTCGGCGAGCGTTTTCAGGCTCGCATCACGCTCCCTCACATTCGCCTTCGTCTCGCCAAACGAGGCCTGTTTCGAGATGGAGAACTTCATGATGCCCGACCCCAGCTCCGCGATCAGCTTCGCGCTCTCCAGCAAAGGTTCGTCCTGCGTGAAGTGATACCGCCCACCAATGGCCTGTGTGCCGAGGAGCATGTTTGGCGGCTCCGCCGAGAAGACGGAGAGCAGAGGGCAAAGAGCGAAGAGGAAGAGGAAGAGGCGCATGGGAGATGTGACAGCTACACTCTTCATCTCAACTCTGCCATCGCCTCAAGCATCGCCGAGGCGATTTTGCAATCCTTCGTTCACTTACAGGCAGCGTCCTTCATCGACCTCGCATTAGTCGAAGAAGGTGACGAGATCGGTGCAATGCGCTAGCCGCCGCGGCCTTCCTACACGCAGTAGTAGTGAGCTCGTGCGCATCGGTATTCGTTCAGGGTTTCCTCAAAAGCGGATCGTTGATGGACTCCATCCAGGCGTGGAGTTTTCCATCGAGTTCCGCGTGCGCCTGTTTCTGCGCGGGCGTGAGTTTATTGAAAGAGCCCCAGTGTAAGAGGTCGCAATTTACGCCGGGATCGGCAGCGACTCCTGTCAGCGGAATCGCGACAAGGATGCTGACGCAGCGGAGGAAAGGACGGCGGTTCATGCAAGCATCATCATCGCGTCACCCCGCCCCCGCCAGCTACGCGAGCACATAGGACTTCACGGCGACCTTCCGCCTCTTTCGCTGGCTTGACACGACTCAGCTATTTGATGGTCACTTTTTCTCGCATCGGCACCATGCGGGTGCGGGTGTTGATCCAGAAATGGGAATCAGTGGCGAGGCTCCAGGCTTTGGCGATCTGCCGGGCGCTGAGCGCGGCTTTGATGGCGGTGATTTGCTGCGCCATGAACTCGCGCTCAGCGGCAAGAAGACGGGCGGCGCGGGATCGGTTGGCCAGCAATTCCTCCGCTTCGGCGAGGACGGTGCGGAGGTGGGTGAGGTCGCTCTCAGCGGTTGGTTGCGTGCTCCATGCGGTGAGTTTCACGGCGGCGGGGGCGTGGAAGTCGCGGACTTCGTAGGGCTTCAAATTGACCTCGGATGACGGGGTGCGGGCACCCTGCATCTGGATCGTGCCAGTCACGGGCCAAGGGCAGGGATTGGCGACGATGAAGTGGAGCGCATCGGCAGTGCGGGCTTCGCGGATGACGAGATCGGTCTGCAATGTGGTGTCCAACGTGGGCATGAGTTTTTCTTTGGGCAAAGAGCGCAGGGTGCGGGCGAACTCGCGCAGCTCTTGCTCGTGGCCGGTTTGCACGACGAGATCGCAGAAGCCCCACATGACCATTTCGGGATCGGTGGTGAGGAGGTTTTGGGTGAAGACTTCGCGGGCGTTTTCGCCGCTGGGCAGTGCCTGGTAGGTCATCTGAAAAGCACGCGGCCAGCCGTCGCGGGCGTCGAGTGTTTCGGCGAACTCCTCGTGCTCTTGCCAATGCGTCATGACGAAGCTGGCGCGGTTCGTCGGCTGGTCGAAGGTGCGGGTGTAGTCCACGCCCACGCTCATGTCCCAGGCACCGGGCCAGGTTTCGTTGCGCGGGATTTTCACCATGGAGGCGTAGCGTTGCGTGGCGTGCGTCCACTTTGGAAACCACAGGCCGGGCTGGTTTTGATAGACCTCGGGCGACCAGCCGAACTGGCGCAGGTAATCACGCGGCGTGAGGCCGCTGGTCTGCATTTCGGGCGTGTGGGCGACGTAGAGGGAGATGAAATTGTGCTTCGCGTTCAGCTCACGCTGCATCTTGGTGAAGAAGTCGCGGGTCTTCTCGCAGCGCCATTGCAGCCAGCGTTCCTTCATGGCGGGTGCGAGTAAAAACTCTGCGCGTTGCGCGAAACGCTGCGGGTCTTTCGCAGCACCGGGCGGCTTCACGCCAGTGTCGGTGGTGAAGCGTGCGGCGGTGATGTCATCAAAGCTGGAGTCGAGGGGATCATGCCATCCTTGCGTCGTGAAGCTGGGCAGCCAGTCGCCGCCGGAAAATGGCGTGTAGTTCACGCCGAGAAAGTTCGGCTGCCCGGCGAACTTGCGATTCAGATCGCGGGCGATTTGGATCATGTTTGCCTCGATGCGCGGGTGCAGAAAATTCATGCCATAGCGGCCCAACCAGTTCCACGGTTGCTTGCCGTCTTTGTTGACGAGATAAACGGTGTCGGCACCGAGAGCGACCTCGCCATCGTTCACGGCGAACTCACGGATAAAGCTCTGATGGCAGACGTATTCGAGGCTGGCGATGACTTGGATGCCGTTCTCACCAAGCACGCGCACGGCCACATCATGCAAGTCAGGCAGGCAGCGTGCATCCCTCACGCCACTGGGCGCGGTGAAGGCGGTGTTCGTCTCGAAGTATTGCAGGCAGCCCATGACGTGCAGGTTTTGCCCGGTAAAGCGCAGCCATTGCGCGTAGTGCTCAGCGGCATCGAGATTGTATGCCAGCTCGCGGCACATCGCGGCGATGGGATCATTGTCGCGTGTCGTCTGACCCATCTTGGTTTCCGGCTGGGGCTCCGTGACGAGGCCGAAGGTTTTGCCAAAGCCACCTATCGACGAAGTGCGCTCGGTGTATTGGCCAATCATGCGTGCGCCTGCGTCGGTGATCTTCAGCGTGGGAAGGCCATTCTTGATGTGATGAATGCGCAAGCGGCTCGCTGCGGCGGTGGTGTCGCGTTGGAGATTGGAGAGGTTGATCGCCGTGGCTCCAGGATCAGGGCGGTGAATCCAGTGCAGCGTCTTCATCTTGCCAGTGAGAGGATACTTCTGGCCCGTCCATGTCGCAGGGCCATCCTTGGAGGTGTGCGGGGCCATGGATGACGTGCAGCTCACGCCGAACCAGCGCTCTGCATCATCGGGAAACTCCAGTTCCATGAGATAAAAATCACCGGGATGCAGGAAGGTGTAGCGGTGTGAAATCAAGGCACCCTGTTCTGTTTCCGTCTCGCGATAGCGCAGGCCATTGCGTTCGGTGACGGTCGGTTTGGTGACGAGGTTATTGCTGCCGCGTTTGCCGCCGACTTCCTGCCACGGGATCGCGCCATCGGGCTTGGTGTAATCAATTTCGGCCTCCAGCGCGAGATCGAGTCCATCCGTGATTGTGTCGCCTGCGACCTCGCGCATGGGCACCTTGCCCGTGACGACGAAGGGCTCGGGGATGCGTTCTTCGAGCACTTCATTGCCGCGCTTCAAAGTTGCGTGCAGCACATAGACACCGCGCGGCATGGTCCCTGCCTTGATGCGTGATACCTTGGTGATGCCGCAGGTGCCGTCTGCAAACTTGCCCTCCTTGAACTGTTGCACGCGCCACTCGATCTGCGTGCCGCTGACTTCCGGCGGCGTCTTCACCGTGAACTCCACCGGCACCGTGTCGCGAAAGAACAAATAAGGCTCCGTTGCGTTCTCGATCACGATCAATCCCGCATACGCGGGCCGTGTGGTCGCTGCCTTGTAGTTCAGCGACGCGCCCTTGCGTGCATCTGCCGGGTTCCAAATGGCATCGTCAAAGCCTGCCGTGCTGACCTTTGCCATCGCAGTTAGCGGTTCCTTCGCACCATACTTCCACGAGCCATCACTCATCACGCGCACCACTTCGCCGGACTCCATGACGACGGTGAGCGTGCAATAAACATACGGTGCCGCCCCATTGCGAGCGACGTGCAAGGCAATGGCATTGGTGCCAGGAGCGAGCAACGGCGCGAGGTCCAACGGCTCGCAGTCGAACATCTCGCCATTGGCGAAATTGAAGCTCGGGCGAATCCTCATGCCATTCGCACTCGGCACCGCGCGGCCATTCACGGCGAGCGAGCACATCATGCCCACGTCTGCCACGGCCCGCCAAATCTTGCCCGGCGGCAGTGTGAACTCCTTCCGCCAGCAGCCCGCGTGCATCTCACGGCTGAAGCGCACTGACTTCAGAATCACCGTGCTGCCTTCTACACCTGCGAACTCCAGCTCAAAGCCATCACTGTGCTTGATGCTGTCCGTCTTAAACGAAATGGTCTGCCACTCCTCGCCCGGCGTGACTTTGGCGTTCACACCCGCAGGCTTCGCCCGCTTGCGATTCGCCGAGCGCACCGTCTTCGACTCGGGCACTTTTCCACCTGCCATGCCATCGCACCACGGCAGAAACGTTGCCGTCACTTCTGTGCTCGTCTTCATCGTCACCGTGACGGTCGTCGGCCCGTCCCACAAATGCACACGCTCGGCGTGCGGCTGCTTTCCTTCATAGTTCCCCCAGCCAAAGATAGCTCCCTCTTTGCCCAACGTGACCTTGTTCGCTGGTTCTGTGATGAGCCACTCCGCACTGCCTTGAGGCGAGAGAAAACTTTCCTGCTGAGGCGCAGGGATCAGCGCCTGGGCATTGAACAACTCAGCGGTCGTGACGGCGTGTGCTGAACTGGAGATGAGACAGGCAAGGAGCAGTAGTTTCACAGTGATCAAGGGTCTGGTCGGTGTCGCAAACAAAGGTAATTAGAGAGGTTTCATTTCACTGCATTCGTTGTCTCGCCACTTGGGCATGAGAAGGCAATCGCATCACTTGTCTTTGTCGTCGAACTTTTCGTATTCCTTCGGCAGCGTCGCTTGCCAGGCTTCGACTTTTGAAGAAAGGCGCTTCGTGATGTCGGGATGCTTGGCGACTAGGTTTGTCGCTTCGCCAGGGTCGGCGGCGAGATCGTAGAGCGCGAGTTCGCCGCGTTTGCTGTTGGGAAAATGCAGTTTCCACTGGCCGTCGCGGATCGCGCTGCCGCTCGGCACTGCGCTTGTTTTCCACAGCAGTGGTTTCGTGCGGGTGAAGTCTTTGCCGCGCCAGGCACTGCTCGCGTTCTCGCCGTCGAAGTCGGTGGCGTTGACCTTTGTGCCGGTGAGTGCGCAGAGCGTGGGCAGCCAGTCCGCGCCGCTGATGACCGACTGTGCATCGACGCGCCCCGCTGGCACCTCACCGGGCCAGCGCACGATGAATGGGATGCGCACGCCGCCCTCGTATTGCGTGTGCTTGCCGCCGCGAAACGGCCCGCTGAAACCCATCGCATTGAGGCCCACTTCTGCCGAGGCGGGTGCGCCTTTGTTTTTCTTCTCGCGCTTTTTCTTCGGCTCTTCGTTGGCGTCGCGCAACGGTGCCGGACCTTGGTCGCTGGAGAAAACGACGATGGTGTTTTCGCGCAGGCCGAGTTCGTCCAGGCGCTTGAGCAGGCGTCCGACTTCTTCATCCATCGACTTCACATCGGCGAGATACGCGCGCAGGTGAGCACTCACGTCTCCGCCCTGCGCTTTGCACATCGCAAACTTCTCGCGCATCTGCGGCGGAAACTTTGATTCATCGACCGTCAGCGGCCCGAAGGCATCAAGCTGCGCTGGCGTGGGGTTGATCGGGTGATGCGTGATGTGCCCCCACACGTTCACATAAAACGGCTGGTCCTTATGCTGCTCAATGAAGTGGATCGCCCCGGCGTAAAGGCCCGCATCGCGATTGCCCGCTTTCTTCTTCCCGCCGGTCTCGCCGTCCCCAGCGATTTCGTCGATGCCATAAGTGCCGCTTTTTTCCTCCGGCCCGATGTGCCATTTACCGAAATGCCCGGTCGCGTAGCCCTGCTTTTTCAGCAGCTCCGTGATGGTCACGCGTTCGCCGAAGCCGCCGTTCGCCGGATACTTCGCGAAGGTGGCGGGCAGCTTCGAGGTCATGAATCCCGTGCGGCTCGGGCAGCACGTCACGCCCGTGGCGTAGCACTGAAGGAAGCGCGTGCCTTCGCTGGCGAGCTTGTCGATGTGGGGCGTCTGCGCATACGGATGACCGTAGCAGGCGAGGTCGCCCCAGCCGAAATCATCGGCGAAAAGAAAGACAATATTCGGCTTCCGCGAGTCTGCGGCAAAAGCTGCGCTCAAGGTGAACGCGAGGGTGGTGACGAGGATGCGGATGGGTTTCATGGCGTGGGTGAGTCGCATAGTGCGAGATGGTTGTTGGGAAAGGGGGCAATCACGATTTCCCATCCCACTCATAGATCAGAATCTTCGCCTGGTCGTTGGACTCCATGAGAATCAGGTAACTGCCATCGCTGCGTTGCGTGGCGTTGAGGGCGTAGGTGAGATCGAGCAGACCGGCGCGGGCACCGACTTCTGGCCCAGCGGTGATGACATTTTTCAAAGCGCCGCCGTGGCGGTCGTAGGCGAGGATTTCGGCGCTGGCGCTGATGCC
>JANPIW010000527.1:0-2542 GCA_031425215.1 Verrucomicrobiaceae bacterium | reverse complement strand
TCCCGCCATGAGCGGCGCGTAGATTTTTCCGTCCACATACAGCGGCGAGGAGTGCGTGTTGCCGTTTGAGACCTTCGCCTCCCACACGATCTTGCCGTCCTTTGCATTCACCGCCTGGAGCGCGCCCACCTCGGTGAGTTGATAAACGATGTCGCCCACAATGATCGGCGAGCTGGAGCCTGCGCTCAGATCATTGCGCCACACTTCGTTCGCGAGCCAGTCTTCTTTGTTCAGCGCCATGTCGTGTACGATTTGCTCCGGGCCGAATTTCTGCGGCGTCTTGACACACAGCATGCGGCCCTTCGTCGCTGCGTCGATATTTTCATCACCGTGGATGCAGATCGCGTTCTCGCCGTGGAGCACCACCGTCGCGTTGGCACCAGCCTTGGCGAATTTATGCCGCCACAGCGCCTTGCCATTGAGCGCGTTCACGCAGACAAAATTTCCGCAGCCCGTCGCCGCGTAAAACACGCGCTTGCCATCCACCGTCGCCAAGATCGGCGTGGAGAAAGAGCTGTCCTGCGGCGGCACCTCACCGGGCGTGGAGGTCCACACCAACTCGCCGGTGATTTTATCGTAGGCGTAAAAGCGGTCCGAGGCCGGGCCGTCGCCGCCCCAGTTTGACGTGATGCCGCGGATGATGACGAGATCACCCTCGATCACGGGGCATCCGACCTTCGAGTTTGGAAAAGTCATGCGACCGATCTCCTCCATCAGCGAGCGCCGCCACAGTTCCTTGCCCTCGAAATCCCAGCAGCCGAACACGCCGTAAGCCGTGAGCATATAGACGCGCTTCGTCGCCGGATCAGCCGTGGCGCTGCCGATGGCGTAGCGGTTGTACACCGTGTCGGAAATGAAATCCTTGAACTCGATCTCCCAAAGTTTTTTGCCCGTCTTCTCATCCAGACAGGTCAGCAGCTCCACCAGCTCTTCCTTCTCACCGCGATAGCCAAAAGAAAAAACCTTCCCATCGCAAATCACCGGCGTGCCGCGGCTGCGCGAATCATAGACCCAGGCCGGCTTGTCAGCGATCTCGCCATTCGCGTAGTGCTCCAGGCTCACGCCCGTCTGCAATTGTCCGCGCCACATCGGCCAGTCATTTGCCATTGCACCGCCCGCCACGACAAAAGCGGCGAGCATTCCGATAGAGATTTGTTTCTGCATATAAAGATGTGGGGTTATTGACGAAGGGCCGCCATCGTCCGCAGTGCGTGGGGAGGGTCAACCTGTTTTCAGAACACGCTGGCGGGAACGCATCAACGAGAAGGCGCGCTGGCATCTTTCCAGGTGAAAAGAGGACATGCTCATTCTCAGCATTGCGTCCTTTCCCTCCGTTGTGTCCTTTCTGTCCTACCCTCACTCACATGCTCCATTGCACTCCAGAGCCGCGCCTTTCACCAGACGAGGCCGCCGCCAAACCCATCACCGAAGCCTTCGCTCCCGGCGATGCCGCAGGCATTCTCCACCTCGCCACCACTGCACTCAAAGACGACCTCAACGCCCCGCTAGCCTGGGCGCGCGAGTGGGGACGGCAGTTTCTCGCTCGTGTGTGCCAGACGCGCGATCCGCAAAAAGCAGAAGCGCCCGATGTCATGCAGCGCCTAGCCTTCCTTGCAACCGTGCCGCCGATGCGTGGGGCGGAGTATGTCAGTGATGCCTTGCTCTCTCGCATCTGGGATGAAATGCGCACGCTCGCTGCGGAACAAAGCGCGGCGCACACTGGCGGACTTGAAGGCTGGCTGCGCGAGAAGAATCCGGCGTGGCATCTCGTCGGGCGCGTCACGTTTCATCTCGCGGAAAACAAGCGCAACGAGCAGCAGCCGTTTGCCTTCCTCGCCACTTACACGGAGAAACTCTCCGCCGCAGGCACACCGCAGCACACGCCGCTCGGTCGCGCGCTTCAGGCTTACGCGACAAAGAAGGATCAGCCCGCGCTCGATGCGCTGCTCGCGCCGGTGCGCGCGGCATCGGAGCGCAGCAAACTGGTGCGCGAGCTTTTGGAGACGCGGAAAATTTTCCAAGCCGCCGCGTGGACGCCCGGCGAGGCGTATCAATTCATCCGCGAGATTCCCGTTCTCGAAGAAAGCGGCCTCGTGGTGAAGGTGCCCGACTGGTGGAAAGGCAAACGACCCTCGCGTCCACAGGTGAGCATCACGGTCGATGCGGGCAAGGCTGGCGGTGTCGGTGTGAACGCGCTGCTCGGCTTCAGCGCGGATTACACGCTCGATGGCGAGACGCTCACGGCCAAAGAGTGGGCGCAGATCAAGGCCACGCCGTCCGGCCTCGTGAATCTCAAAGGCAAGTGGGTCGAGATTGATCGCGACCGCATCGATCAAGTGCTCGGGCATTGGGACAAGGTGCGCGCAGCTCATGCGAACGGTTTCTCGTTTCACGAAGGGATGCGAATGCTCGCGGGCATTCACGGTGGCGGCGCGGAAGATGAATCCGGCGCGATCCAGTCGGAGATTGACGCGACGCGCGACTGGATGGAAGTCATCGCGGGCAAGGAACTGCAAAAGATGCTCGACGGTCTGCGCGAGCC
>JANPIW010000526.1:0-8344 GCA_031425215.1 Verrucomicrobiaceae bacterium | reverse complement strand
TTCGCATTCTACCCCGCGCCCGCCTCGTCCTTCAGCAACTGGCAGGCGCAAAATCCTCTCGGCGGACTGAATGGACCGAACGACAATCCTGAGAGCGATGGCTACACGAACCTCGCGGAATACACCTTCAATCTCACTCCCGGCTCCGGCGTCATCGCGCTCTGTCCCGTCGAGATCACCCACAACACTGTTACAAACCAAATCGACCTCATCCTCCGCCGCGCCGCCGTCATCGACGATGTCATCATCACCATCGAGGCGCTCAGCGATCTGGCCGCCAGCCCCGGCGCATGGTTCGATCTCGACATCTCACCGGAGATCGGCGCGACCACCAACGGCGTGCAGACACTCACCTACCGCCATCTCGAGCAGCATGTCGCGCTCACCGGCGGCAAAGGTTTCGTCCGCATCCGCATCAACCTCGACGCCAATCACGACACCATCCCTGAGGCCACCACACGCACCGAGGTCTGGGGCTTCACCCGCAGCACCTTCACCGCGCAATTGCAGAGCGTCTCCAATCCCTACGCGCTCTGCCCTGTCTTCACCGGTCTCATAGACTCCGTGACATCCGGCGCGCTCAATGTCGCCACCAGCGTCGGCGGTGATGGCGTCTCCGCCACCATGCTCCCCGGCACATCCTATTATGCCGAGATCATCTCCGGCGATCACGAAGGCCACCGCTTCGAGGTCAATGAGAGCACCAGCACCTCCACCACCATCGCCATTGAGACGAGCAATCCCGCCAGCACTCTCACCACCCTTCCTTCCACCCTCGCCGCAGACCGCGTCGCGCTGCGTCCGCACCGCACCCTGGCCTCCATGCTCCCGCCCGCGAAATTCCGCGCCACCAACAGCCAGGGCACCGCCGACCGCGTGCTCTTCTACTCCGGCACCTCCTTCACCTATCACTGGTTGTTCTCGAACGCGGGCAATCCCTTCTGGGCCAGCGGCGGCGCGCTCACCAACATGAACTCCCGCCTCATGCCGCCCGGCAGCGCCGTGCTCATCCATCCCAAAGTGAATCCCGCCTCCATCGTCAGCCTCGGCATCGTGCGCGCCAATAAATTCGCCTGCCCGCTCAAAGTCGGCACCAACTTCATCGGCGGTGGCTGGCCCCTCGATCAAAGCCCAGCCTCGCGCAGCATGAACGTCGCCACCGGCTTCACCGGAGCCACCAGCGCCACCAATGCCGATCGCATCCAGCTCTGGCTCGGCGACAGCATCCCCGGTGGCGGCAGCTACGAGAGCCACTACCTCCTCAAGACCACCACCCTCCAGCGCTGGGTCCGCGTTGGCGATTCCACCCTCGCGGACGAGATGAATCTCCCCCTCTGCAAATCCATGCGCGGCATCTACTGCATCTCCCGCTTCGGCAAAGACGACTATGTCATGCCCCTGCCCTGGGTTCCGTAGCCGCATGCGGATTTACATCTCCATACATCCACGCAATTGAGTGTTTGCGTATGGAGCTTTGTAAACAACCCATCCATCCTATGAAACTCATTCCAATCATTGTCAGTCTCGCCATCTTGTTCAGCGTCACCTCCTGCCAGGTGAAGGGCAACGCCGATAGATCAGGCGTTGGTGCTGGTGCTTCCGTTGGCAGAGTTGGTGCCTCGGCCGGCGTGAATTATTGAATAGCCCATTCAATGACCGCCGCGTTAACTCGACCCGATCTCATCCGCCGAGCTAATAGCAGGCAACGAGTTCTGATTTACGGACTGTCAGTCGGGGTTGCGATCCTGGCGGCGGGGTGCGCGTCGCCCAAGAAGCTTGGGAAATCCCTCAAATCGGCCACCACCACGACGAAGAATCTTTTCCACTCAACAGTCGTCGCCACGATCAAATCCCCCTTCACCGCGACGAAGACCGGCGTCATCACGCTCAGCGACCGGCTCCATACGATGGTCATTGGAAAAGGACGTTTGGATAAAAGGGCGTTCAGTCTCGATGATCGCCCTCTCACCCATGCGGGAGGCGAGGACTTCGAGAGGCTGCTGGACCAGCAAAATTTCCCGCCGCGCATTCTAGGTTCCGTTCAGCTCTATGTGGATGGAGAGGAATTCTTCACCCCTTACCTCCGCGCCATCCAGGAGGCCAAAACCAGCATCGACGTGCAGACCTTCATTTTCGACACCGATGACTATGCCGTTAAAGTCGCCGATGCATTGAAGGCACGTTCCCGTGAGATTCCGGTGCGGGTATATTACGACGGGCTGGGAAGCGATCAGGCTGCAAACACCGAAGACGACCTTCCACCGGGATATGTGCCTCCGAAGGACATTGGCAGTTACCTGAAGAAGGACTCCTCCGTCTTGCTTCGCCGCACCTCCAATCCCTATTTCATGGCAGATCACACCAAGCTGCATTTGATCGACGGCCGGACCGTCTTCATGGGTGGCATGAACATAGGAAGACACTACCGGTATGACTGGCATGACATGATGTCCCGCATCGAGGGTCCTGCCGTGCAATGGCTCGTTGACGCGTTTGAGCGCCGCTGGCGTGGCGATGCATGGTGGCACAGGCTGGAACGCCGCAAAGCACCCCCGACTCCAGGCCAAAACTCCCCGACCACCAACCCTGCGGACTACCAACAACTGCGCTTCCTGCTCACCGACGCACGCAACGTCAACCGCGACATCTTGAAGGCCACGCTCCTGGCGATCCGCTGCTCCTCCCGCCGCGTCTGGATCGAGACACCTTATTTCTCCGACGATCAGGTGAGGGACGAGCTGGTCGATGCGCTCAAGCGCGGCGTGGATGTCCGCATTGTGATTCCCGGCAAAAACAAGCCCAGCATCATGGAAGGCGCAAACTCCGCCGATCTGGGGAAGCTCGTCGAGCTTGGCGCCAAAGTTTATCTCTACCCAAAGATGACCCACCTGAAAGCCACCCTATGTGACGACTGGGCCACCTATGGTTCCGCGAACTACGACACGCTCAGCCTGCGCATGAACCTCGAGCTTAACGTCGCCACCTCCGACCCACGAATTGTCTCGGCCCTGGCCCGGCGAGTGTTTGAAAAAGATTTCCGCGACTCCAGACGCCTGACCGCAGCCGAGGCCAAGGCCGAGGGCGGCCCCTTCATCGAGTTCCTCGGAGATCAGTTGTAAGTGCCCTTGACCGCTGGCGCTCGAACCGCCTGCGGCGCTCACGATTTTTTCTCGCCGAACTCCTCGTCCTTCTGCATCTCATGCTTCTCCGCGACACCCTCGCGCAAGAATCGCGTCAGCCAGATTTTTTCAATCGCCTCGTAGGATGCGATCACTGGCAGAGCCGCGAGCACGCCGGGAATACCCCCGAGGAGGGCGCCTGCGGAAAGTCCGAGAAGCACGGTCAGGGTGGAGAGGCGGAGACGTTGCCCATAGACCTTGGGCACGATGAAATAGGTCTCGATCGCCTGAAACAAAACGTACAGGCCCAGCACGGTGAGGCCGGTCTGCGGCGATACGCTCATCGCCAGGAGGACAGCGGGAACGGTGGAAATAAGGAATCCCAACACCGGAAGCACATCAAAAACTCCCGCGAGGATGGCGAGCGTCAATGCGCCTGGCACATGCAGCCAGCTAAGCACAGCGAACGAGTAAATGCTTACCAGGACGGAAGTGATGATCTGCCCGGCAACATAGCCGAAGATTACCTTTGAGATTTCCTCCGAAGTGTCGCGAATCTTTCGCCTGTTCAGCGGCGAAAAGAATGCCAGAAACCACGCATAGACCTTGCCACCATCCACCAGCAGATAGAGGCCCACGACGAGAAAAAAGATGGTCTGGGAAATGCCGCCGAACACGGTGCTGCCAGCCGCCACGACGTGATCGATGGAGGCATCGGGATCGGCAGTGCTGCGGCTGTCCAGCATGCGTTCGACGGTCTGGCGGATCGTCCCGCCCTCCGGCAGATATTTGAGCGTCGCCTCCCGCAGTTGAGGAAGGCTATGGCTGAATGAATCAATCTGGACGATGAGCACCGGAATTATGAGAGCGATGCAGAGGGACACTGCGATCACGACGCTGGTGATGACCAGGAACCGGCTGAGCTTTGGCTTCATCCCGCGTTCGTTCAGCCAACCCACGAAGGCGTCAAGTGTGACGGCAAGGAACAACGCCAGAAATACGAGCAACGCCAGCCGGCCCAGGATATACAGCGCGCAGCCAATCAGGATCGCGACAAAAATCTTGACGAAAGTGATCCACGGAATGTGAAGCTCCAACCGCGCAGGAGCTTGCGCGGCCTCCGGCTCCATGGATGCGGAATCAATTTTTTGCGTCGCGTTAGTGGAATAGTCCATCGGAATCAGTACAAGAGAGAAACGGCGAGTTCCACCCCGTCGGTTGGGAATGAGCGTTCGCCGTATGCATCATTGTTTTGCGGGGAGGGGCGAGGCGCGCAGCCGGTAAAGCGGAACAGCATCTTTTCCGAGTTTCCGAAAAAGTGCCCGCGCTAACCTCTCCCAACAGAGCGCGGAGCAAGCCCACGCGCACCCGAAACCCGGACTACCTCTTGGTGATGAGCCGGTACAACAGAAGCAGCAGAATCGCGCCCACCACGGAGGCGATGAAGCCCACGGGTTCGCCCGGTCCATACCAGTTGAGCGCGCGGCCGAGGAAGCCCGCCACGAATGATCCGGCAATGCCGATAAGCATCGTGATGAGGCAGCCGCCAGGGTCTTTGCCCGGCGTGACAGCTTTAGCCAAAGCGCCTGCGATCAGGCCGATAACGAGCATTGCGATGAGGTCCATAGTCTTGTTGGGATGATTGGTGTGAGCACCGCTAGTGGTGCGGTGTTGGCAGCTATTCGCAGACAATGCTGCCTGTGGTCGTATCAAAAATTAAACCAGTGGCTGCTACGCTCGTGGGCAACGAAGTACACCTGACCTTCGGCATCCAGACTTCCGACGAACGCTCTCAATGATCCCGTCGCGTGATCGCGTGCGTCGAAAGTCTGGCGACTTCCGCTACATCAGTCAGCGCAGCCAGGAAGAGGTGAGTGCCTGCTCTGGCGTGGGCCTGGAAGCGGGATCGAATTGGAGGAGCGTGCTGATGAAATCGGCGGCGGCGGCGGCCTGAATGCCGGGCAGCGTTTTGGACAGGCGCTGCACCAACGTGCAGCCCGGTGTGATCGGGTCGAAACGAGGCGTGCCACCAGCATTGTAGAAAAGCGACCGCCATTTGCCATGCGTGAGGCGGTCAGGGATGGGGCCAAGGAGCTGCTGCATCTGCAGGAGGTGCTCGTAGGCGATCGTGACTTCGTACAAATCCCAGCGCGTGCGCGTGGAGACTTGGCCCTCGGCGGCGCGGCGGGCACGGGCCTGCGCGAGGAATTCGTCGGCGGGAGGAGTGGGCACGGGATCGTCGTGGAGCGGGAGGGCGTGCCAGACGGCACCGAACTTCCCCTCGCCGAGGCGGTGCTTCAGCCGGTATTTGCCGGCGATGATGGCCCCGGCCGCGAGCATCCCGAAATCGTCCTGGAATGCATCGTCTCCCTGTGATGATGCCGGTGATGCGGTGTCGGGATCTGGCCGAAATTCATCGTACTTATTCTGACAGACATGCCAGGGATCGAACAGCAGTTCGCCAGTGAGCAGCTTGTAGATCGTGCAGCCAAGCGACCACATGTCGATGGGCGAGGTCATGGGTGTGCCGAGGATGCCCTCGGGTGGCGTGTAATCGCAGGTGGCGACCACCTCGCCATCGGTGAGCGTGGTGGTGGCGAGGCCGAGGTCTGCTAGACGCGCGAGCTGGGAGGCTGGGTCGTAGAGGACGTTGCCTGGCTTCACGTCGGTGTGGATGAATCCTGCACCATGCATCGCGTGGAGGCCCTGGAGCAGTTGCCGCGTGATGTGTTTCACCTCCACGATGCTCATGCCATCGCGGGGAATGGCACGGGACAGATCACGACCGTGGAGGCTGAAAGCGATGCAAACATGCCCGTCGTGGGGGAATGCCTCGATCATTTGCGTGAGATGCGCGCAGGCGGCCGCACCTGCGGCTTCGAGCGTGCGGTGCGCATGAATCTCCTGGAAGGCGGTGGACGCATATTTCCGATGGGCGATTTTTAGCGCGACGGGCGGAAACACGGCGGGCCGCCTGTCACGCATGTGATGAGCAAACGAACGGCGAAGGAGGGAGACGGACTGGGCGATCATGAGAGTTAACGGGCGGAACGGTTCACAAAAGCATCGCGCACCTCGCTGAAGATGCGGCCGAGGAGGCTGCGGTCCTCGACGATGACGCTGGCATCGCCCATCATCTCCTGCTTGAAGGGGAGGGCGCGGCCGTAGTTGGTGGTGAGCGGGGAGTCGAGGCGGATGGAGACGAGATGCGCGCCTTTTTGCGCGACGAGCGAGACATTCTCCACCGTGCCGGTGGCGATGCCGAACTCCTTGTACGGGAAGTCATCGAAGTGAATGCGCACGGTCTGGCCCGGTTTAATTTTTCCCGCTCCGAGCGCCTGCACGGGGACGCGTCCGAGCAGCGGACTGGCGGCGGGGGCGACGATGAAGACTTCCTTGCCGGCGGTGACAAACTGCTGGTCGCTCCAGAAATCGTAGAAGCCGACGGTGCCATCGACGGTGGCGCGCAGGACGTAGTCGGCCTCCCAGAGATCAATGGCGGCGCGGAGTTTTTGCGCGGAGCCGGAGACTTTGGAGGCGGAGAGGCGGAGGTCTTCGCGGCGCGTGTGCTCGAGGGCGGCGATTTGTTTTTCGTAATCGGCGGCGGCGATCTCGGCCTCGTTGAACGCGCCGCGCACGGTGCTGTGCTGGCGGCCTTGCTCGAGCAGCGCACGCTCGGCCTCCTGCAGATCAGCGAGCGACAGCGAATCGCGCTGCTGGAGCTGCTGGAGCCTGCCGAATCGCTGGCTGGCCAGCTCGCGCTCGCGCTCGACATTCTGCACCTGGGCGCGCATGTGCTCGATCTGCTCGCGTTTGCGGGTGAGCTGAGTTTGCAGCAGGGCGACGGTGCGCTGCACATAATCGTCTGCGAGGAATTGGGCGTGCGCGCGCCAGTCGGCGGAGAACTCCGCGTATGGACCTTGCAGCACACCCAGTGATGAGCTCTCGGGCAGCGTGATCGCGGTGGCTGTGGAGGGCGCGCTCAGGTACTGCTGAAGATTGTCGAGCGTGTCCTTGATCTTAAACGCGCATCCACTGTCCACCGGGCTGCGGATCACAGCGAGCAGGTCACCTTTTTTCACCGGCTGCTTTTCCCGAACGCACAAGACTTCCAGGTGACCGCTCTGGCGCGCAACCATGGGGACAGGCGCGTTTGTGCCGGTGACCGTCACGCGGCCGTTGATCATGTCCGGGTAATGAATCATCGAAGCTAAGGCCAGGACGAGGACGGTGACCAGCGCGACGACGCTAAGTCCGCTCCGCAGCAGCCAGGACGGCGTGCGGCCCATCAATTCATTGACGGCTGAACTCAACTCCTCAGGTGGCGTGCGGAACGCCAGCGCGACAGGCGGCATTGTGCTGAGAACTTCAGGCGGCATGGAGTGCGAAGGGAGAGTGCGCGACCGGCAGGGCTCCGCCCTGCGTTTCGAGGTCGAGCTGGTTTTTAACCAGATGAAAATATAGGCCTTGGCGCCGGACGAGATCCGCATGCGTGCCCTGCTCGACGATGCGGCCTCCATCGAGCACGACGATGAGGTCTGCATTCCGCACCGTGCTGAGCCGATGCGCGATGATCACCGCCGTGCGGCCGGGAAGAAAACGACGCAGGTGGTTCATGATCGCGTGCTCGTTCTCCGAATCTAGCGCGCTCGTCGCCTCATCGAGAAAAATGAACTCTGGATTGCGATAGACCGCGCGTGCGAGGAGCAGGCGTTGTTTCTGTCCGCCGCTGAGGCCCTGGCCGTCGTCGCCGAT
Source organism: Verrucomicrobiaceae bacterium (assembly GCA_031425215.1). Lineage (GTDB taxonomy): Bacteria > Verrucomicrobiota > Verrucomicrobiia > Verrucomicrobiales > Verrucomicrobiaceae > JANPIW01. Next base: position 470 of record JANPIW010000526.1, on the reverse strand, counting down.
GCGCGTCCTCGTACCCGCAGGAAGTCCTTCGACCCAGCGATGCAGGCAGGCGAACTGGAGCGCGAATTGCAACCGCTCAGGATCGATTGCCGCGTCATCACACGCGACATTTCGGGCGATGGTGTCTGGAAAAACAAACCCGTCCTGCATCACGACGCCGCATCTCTTGCGCCACGCCTTCAGGTCGAACGATGTGAGAGGAACGTGCCCGAGATAGATCGTTCCATTTGTCGAAGGGTGCAGTCCGAGGAGGAGCTTGAGCAGCGTGGTCTTCCCGCTGCCGCTGGGGCCAACGATAGCTGTGACGCCCCCCTCGGGGATGACAAGGCTCACTTGGTTGAGCACGTTTTGCTGACCGGCGCCTGGATAGCGGAATGAAAGCTCGGAGAGGGTGAGCGTCCTGCTTGAGGGGAAAACTTTCAGCCCGGGGCGCGTGGCATCCTCTTCATCGGGCTGTGCACAGATCTCAC
>JANPIW010000525.1:0-9831 GCA_031425215.1 Verrucomicrobiaceae bacterium | reverse complement strand
CCTCTAGGTGCTCATCAAAATGTGGAAACTCCAGACACGGGACTGGAAGCCCCGTGGACGGACTGCGGCAGGATGCCGCAGCCACGATGCGCACTACCGCGTCACCAGCACCCGCATGAAGCGTCTCACGCCGCCGCTCATTGCCACGTTGTCGCGCACTCGGAGTTGGGTGCTGGTGTTGGCTTCGATCACGAGTCCCGCGCTGCTCCACGAGTTGGCATCCGTGAGATCGCTCGTCGCTTGTACCTCGTAAGTCACGTCAGTTGCGGTGGGGTTTTTGGTCACGGTCAGTCGGAGGTATTTTTGTGAGGACACGGTCACGGAGTCCTGCACGACATTGCTCGGCGCGCTGGTCTCGGGGTCAGTGCCGCTGGCGTATTCGAGGAGGTTGCACTGGCCGTCGAAGTCGGGGTCGAGAAGCATGGCGGCGCTGGGATTGCTGGAGCCGCCGGGGAATTGCGCACCCTGCCAGGCGCTCCATGGCGTGAGATAGCCGGTGAAGAGAAGATCATCAAAGCTCTGCAAGCCGCCGTCGTTGGCGAAGAGACGGAATTTGAACGCGCCTTCCGCGGTGAAGGTGGCGGTGGTGTCGATGAGAGCGCTGTCTCCGAAAGTGACGGCGCTCGCGCCGCTGGGACGTGTCCACAGCGTGGTGAGGCTCACGGGCGCGGGATAGTTGTCGTCCGTGACGGTGGCGTTGAGCGCGAGCGGTGTGACGATGCTGGCGGGCAGTGTGCCGGTATCGACGATGGGCGCTTTATTCAGCGGTGCGATGCTGAGGCCGGAGAAAGTGCAAGTGTTCAGGCCCACACCGCTGGCGTTGTTGACGTAAAAGCCTACCCACACAGGCGTGGTCATGATCACAGTCTGCGGCTGGCCAATCTGAATCCACGCGCCTGGGCTGCCGCTCACATCAGCGGCGCGGTAGCCGGTGATGCTGTTGCCTTTGCGGATGAAGCGCATCCAGTTACCAGACGCGATGCCGCTGGGCACGCCGCCACCTGTGCCGCCTGCAATGCTCGTCCAATAGTAGCCGTTGTAGGAACCGGTGGGCATCCGGCCAAGATGAAGCTGGCCACCACTCTCCATGCTCTCAGCGATGCGGATGCCGCCGCTCGCGCTGCCGGCGCCCGAAGTAAATGTCGCGAGCCGCGCGGTCACGATCATGTCGCCGTAATATTGCCAGCCATGGAAGTAGCCGCTCGTGCTGCCATTCACCGTGTAAGTGCTGCCTGCGAGACTGCTGCTGCCCGCCGCGGCCGGTGTCGCGCCGCTGTCCTCGGTGAGCAAGGCGGGGCCGCTCGGCGCGGGCGTGAGCGTGACGTTGTCAAAGACGGCGGTGGCGCTGCTGCTTGTGCTGTTGCTCGTCGTCGTGAGGCCTGTGTCGGCCAGCGCGTCCATCGTGATGGCGGTCGTCGCACCGAGCTGAGTCCACGCGATGCCGTCTGAGCCGTAGCTCGCGATCACATCACCGGTCGTGGCGTTGCGTTCCAATTTCAGCCACAGCGGCAGACTTAATCCGGTCTGCGTGGCGACGACGGTGTCGCTCACGCTCACCGTAGTGCGCGCGCGGAATTGCAATCCGGTGCCAGGCACAAAACCGAGCACCGCACGACGGGCGCCGCGCGTCATCGAGTCACGCATGGTCACTCCAGCGAGCGCTGTGCTCACCGGCAGGCTCGTGAGCCGCGCGACGATGCTGCCATCTCCGCTGATCTGCCGCACCATGATGTGAGCCTGATCCGTCGTTACTGCGGAATAGCCCGCGCCCGTTCCAGTCACGGTGAACAATCCGCCAAACTCAATGCCTTGACCGCGCCGCGCCGATGACGGCCCCATGTCCTGCGTGATCCAGTCCGCTGCCACAAGCGCGGAGCCGACGACCACCGTGACTTGATCGCTCACGGTGAATTGCGTGTCCGTCGCGGTGATGCGCAAAATATAGGTGCCCGGCGCGCTGAACGTCACAGCAGTCGTCGCCGCGTTCGGCGACTCGATCGTCGCCGTGCCCGGTCCGCTGATCTGCGTCCACGTTTGTGTCACAGGCGCGGGTGTGCCGTCGTCGGTGATGGTGGCGGAGAGGATGATGCCGTTGCCATTCGCGACGAGCGGCCCCTGCGTGGTTGGGCTGTCGATGAAGAGCACGGGCGGGTTGTCGTTGTCGAGGATCGTGACGTTGTCGAACGACTGAGCGCCGATGTCGTAAGTACCTGTGCTGAGCGAGATGGTCACTTGCTCGGGGCCTTCCGTGTCGGAATCATCCACTGGCGCGATGTTGACGGTCTTGGAGACATCGCCGCTGACGAAAGCAACGGTGGCGGCCACATTGGCATAGTCAGTCGTGTTCGTGGCGTTCCCGGCGATGGTGAGATTCACCGTGAGCGCCACATTCGTCGGCGCGGTGCGAGTGACGGTGAACTGCCCCGGATTCCCCGCTGTCTCCGACGCAGTGTCGTCATTGGCGACGAGCGTCACGGTGCTGCGGTCGTCATCAGCAATCGTGACCGTCGCGCTCGATGGCGTGCCGATGGTATAGGCGGCGTTCGCGTTGATCGTCTCGATCACGGTCTCACTTCCTTCATTCGTCGTGTCATTCGCCGTGAGCGTCACATTCACCACCGCGCTCGACGCGCCGATGGGGATGCTCAGATTCAGCGGCGTCGCGATGGCCGTGTAGTCAGTGCCCGATGTTGCGGTGCCGGTGCGCGCGAGCACGACGGTCAGCGCCGCTGTCGTCGGCCCCGTGCGTGTGACGGTGAACTGCCCGGGATTGAGTGCTGCCTCCGACGCGTTCGCATCATTCGCCACGATGCTCACCACGGGCAGATCGTTGTCGGTGATCGTCAGTATGTGGCTGCTGATGCTGCCCTGCTGCAAGCCGCTGAGATTGGAGAACGTGACGATCACCGTCTCCGCAGCGTCGATGATCGCATCATCATTGATGGTGAGCGGGATCGCTTTCACGCTCTCGCCGACGGCGAAATTCAGCGTGCCCGCCACGAGATCGTAATCCGTGCCGCCATTCGTCGCCGTGCCACCGGTCACGGCGAAATCGACCGAGCAAGCCGCCGTCGCAGGCGCGCTGAGGCTCACGGTGATGACGGAAGTGACCGAGCTTTCCGCAGCGGCGCTCGTGGCCGACGCAAAGCCGACGTATGGCTGCGCGGGCGCGGTGTCATCATCCAGGATGGTGTAGCCGTGGTAGGTGCCCGCCGCCAAAACGTTCGCGCCCACCGCGTTTGTGAGTTGCAGCGTGATGAGATTGTTCGGCTCGTCCATCGAGTCATTCACCACGGTGAAACTGATGTCCTTCGTCAGATCACCCGGCTCAAAAGTCAGCGTGCCCGGCGGCAGAAGAAAATCCACACCGGTGCCAAATGCCGTCGTCACCGATTGCAGCCGGTAGCGCTGCTCCACGCCGCCACTCTTCACCCAGCCGCCGTGCATGTGGCGTGAGTAGTGGTTTCTGCCATCGCGAATCATCACGCCCGCCTGCGCCCCTGCGCCGCCATCCACCAGTGAGGTCACACGCGCGATCAGTGTGAAATCGCCGCTCACGTCTGTCGCTACATAGTGTGCCTCGTCAGTCGTTCCGATGCCTGCGCCCGATCCTGTGACGGTCCACTCGCCGCCGCTAAAGCTTTCGCCGCCCTGCTCATTCACAAACCCGACCGTGCGCCCGAGCAGCGCGCCAGCCGGGGCTGGGACTATGCTTACGTTGTCAAAGGTGGCCGCGGCCAGCAGTCCGTCTGACGCAGCAGACACCGCTAGACCCGCGAGCACCGTCGGCCCTGCGGCGATGGTTTGCGATGGCGAGGTGCCGAGGTTCGCCCAAACAACGCCGTCTTTGGAGAACGAAGAAGTGAACACATCACCCGCGCGCACGAGCCGGAACCACTGCGGCAACACAGGCGTGGTGATGGTCGATGGCGCGTTGGAGGCAGTGCTGGTGGTCGTGCGATTCGATGTTAGAAAACCGCCCGAACCATTCGCGAGGCTCGCGGCATAGACGGAACCTTGGGCTGTCGTGCTGCGCAGCATCACGCCGATGCGGGCGCTGCTGGATGTCGCGCTCATGGCCGACAGCCGAGCAGTGATGGTGCAGTTGGCTGAGTTTGTGACGGGCACATAAACGAAACGGAAATTATCCGTGGTCGAACTGCTCGCGATGCTGCTGCCTGGTGTGTTAAAGCTGTAAACACCGCTTGCGAAGGAATGCGTGCCGCCCGGCCCTGCATTGCCGATGTTGGCGCTGGTCTCCACACCCGCCGCGCCCCCGGCTTCAAGGCCCGTCACGCTGAGATTGTCCACCGTGGCCGTGGTGGGAGTGCTCGATGATCCCGAAGCAACCGCGATGCCGGCCAAATAGCTCGTGCTGCCGAGGCTCGACACCGTGAACGAGCTGCCGCGCTGCGTCCACACCGTGCCGTCGTTCGATTCATAATGTGTGATCGATCCGCCCGTCTTCACCAAACGCACCCAGTAAGGCAGCGTGTGCGTCGTGTTGGTGATGCCGCTCGCTGATGTGTTCGCGCTCACGGCATATTCGACCGACACCGGGCCCGCCGCCACGGCTGATAGCGTGACGGGAATGCTCACCGTCGTCACGCTCTCACTGCCGGACGAGCTGGGGGCTGAAAATCCAACCGTGTGCGTCGCCGTGTCATTGTCCGCGATGTACATCACCGTGCCCGTGCTCTTGGAGTACGCGCCTGCGGCAAAATCGAAAGTGATCGTCTCCGTGCCTTCAAAGGCCGTGTCATTGGTGATCACCACTGGCACATCCACGCCAGCAGAGCCGGCGGAGATCGTGACGGTGCCGGAGAGCGCGGTGAAGTCCGTACCGCTCGTGGCCGTGCCGCCAATGGTGTAATTCACCACCAGTGCCGCAGTCGTCGCGCCAGTGCGCGAGACGTAAAATTTCACCGGCGATGTGCTCGCACCCTCCGTGAAGGACCAGGCACCGCTCGTGCCGACCTGGGTATCGACGTAAACCGTGGGCTGGTCGTTGTCGCGCAGCCACATGCTGGCCGTCGCAGTCTGCGCGTAAGTTTGATACGTCGCGCTCGGCGTGATCGAAAGCGTCACGTTTTCGAGGTCTTCGAGGTCCGTGTCATTCACCGGCGTGACCACCACATCCTTCGTCACCGTCGCGCCGTTGTTCATCGTGATGCTCGTGCCGGTCGTCGTGTTGCTCGTGCCGGTGATCGTGTAGTCCGTCGTCACCGTTGCATTGCCACCGAGCGTGTAATTCACCGCCAGCGCGCCCGTGCCCGTGCCGCCGCGCAGCGTGATGCGGAAGGTGCCTGTCGTTGATGGCTCGCTGGCGCTGGTCGTGTTTACCACATCGATATAAGGCACGTCGGCGGTTCCATCAGTGATCGTCACCGTCCCTGCACTCACCGCGCCGAGCACATAATTCGTGGAGCCGGCGCCCAGTGTGAGCACCACGCTCTCCGGCCCTTCGCCGATGGAGTCAAAGCGCGGCAGGATCGTCACGCTCGCTTGGGTTTGTCCGGCGGGAATGACAACGGAGCCAGGCATCGCCTCGTAATCCACGCCATGCAGCGCGGGCACCCCGCTGGTGATGCCTGAGAAGGCATAATAAACCGTGAGCGCGCTCGTCGTGTCCCCGCTGCGCGTCACGACAAACGTGCCCGTGTTCGCTTGCGCGCCGCCGACGGTGAGATCAACCTCCGCCGCCGTCGCGTCCGTCACGGCGACAGTCACGATCTGCACATCATCATCATAAATGCTCGCCGTCGCGTTCGTCGCGAGCGGGTCAATCAAATAGGCCGCGTTTGCTGCCAGCGTGAGCTTCACCGTCTCCAGCGGCTCCGACAGCGCGTCATTAAGCGGCGCGACATTCACCACCGCAGATGACGCGCCGATGGGAATGCTCACGCTGCCAGTCAGCTCTGTGTAATCCGTGCCAAATGCCGCAGTGCTTGTGAACGTGTAATTCACCACCAATGCCGCCGTCGTCGTGCCCGTTCGTGTGAGCGTGAGCACCGCAGGCGCGCCGCTGTTTTCATAAGTGCTCGCCGTCGTCGCAGCGATGGACACTTTCGGCAGCGTCGTGTCATCGTCATTGATCACCACCATCGCCGATGACGCGCCGCCGACGAGGTAACCATTGCCCACGCCGAGCTGTAGGATCACCGTCTCCGGCCCTTCCTGCGCCGTATCAACAACAGGCGTCACCACGACATCGAGAGTGTCAGCGCCCGCCGGAATGGTGAACGTGCTGAAACCCTGCGAGCCGGCGACGTATGCCGGAGCGAAAGTGTAATCCGTCGTGATCGTCGCGCTGCCTTGCGCCGTGTTCACATTCACAATGAGATCCTGGCTGTTGTCCCCCGTGCGCGTGATGGTGAACCTGCCCGTCGTCACCGGTGCCAGCTCTCCCGCGTTCGGAGTCGTCGCCGCGATGTTTACAGCCGATTGCGCGGTCGCGTCAAAATCACCGCCGCTGAAGCTCGGCCCCACCGTGATGCTGTTATTGAACAGCTCGCCAAACGCGTAACCGTAAAGCAGCGGCGTGAGGGTGTAGGTGTTCGCCGCGAGATTCGGGATCGTGTAGTAGCCGTCTGAGTCCGTGACCACACCATTCGCGCCGTTGGCCGTGATCACCACATCCTGCAAGCCCGCGCCGAGCAACGTCACGCGCCCGCTGATCGTGAAGCGCGAGTTGCCGTTGCCCACCGTGATGAGCTGGTTGCGCGCTGTCGTGCCGCCCTTCAAGTCGCTCACCGTGCAGGTCACGATGTAAGTGCCAGCCGTGGCGAACGTGCGCGTGATCATCGGCGAGTTCAGCGAGACAATCTTGATCGCGGTGTCGCCAAAGTTCTGCCACGAATACGCCAGCGGATCGCTGTCGGGATCAGCCGCCGTCGCCGTGAAAGTCACCGTCGCACCCACCGGCACCACATCGGACGAGGCTGCGAGCGCGAGCGTTGGGCGCTGGTTGGTTGGGAACTGGCCGAGATTCACCACCACATCCATGTATCGCGGCACGTCGCTCGCGGCCACCGTCGTCATGTGGATGCCGCTCTCGGCGTCCGAGAACGTGCTGCCCAGCGAGACCGGCGCGTCCTCTTTGAGAAATGGCGAGCCAGGCGTCGTGTCGATGAGCTGGATGTTGCTGCCGCTGCCACTCGGATAACGCCAGCCGAGGATCATGCCGTTTTTCACCCACGGATTGCTCGCGTCAAAGAGCGAGCGCACCTCTCCCCAGTATGTTTTCTGCGCGTCCTTCAGGATGGTCATCGCATAACGCCGCGCCGGATCGAGCACGCCCTGATCCATCGCATGAATGCGATACTGCCCGCTCTGCGTCACGCTCTGCACATAGCTCGGCGGCATCCATTTGATCTGGCTCTTTGCCTGCGCGTTGTATTGCCCGGCTGGAAAAGGCGAGCCGCCCATGTTGTCGTAGCTGTCGCCGTACTCCTGGTTTGCACCCGCGCCGATGCTGCTGGTGCCTGCGGTGTCCCAAAAATTCGCGTGGGCCAGCGCAAAGCAGTGCCCGATTTCATGCGCCCACAATGAGGCCGAATCCGACCGCGCCCAAACGCTGCTGCCACCGCCGAGTCCGCCGTAGCTCCCCGGCCCGCCATTGTGCCGCACGCCGATGCAGTCGTAATCATTCGAGTCAAAGCCCAGCTTGCGCGCCTCATCACGCGCTTCCGCGTGCTCCACGCCCGTGCCGCTGATGTCGCCGCCGTTCGAGGTGTCGCGGTTCACATACCACGCCTCGTTGTGTTTGAGCTTCACTGGCGGAGTCACCGTGCCCACCAGCGTCAGCCGGCCGAAAGATGACTTCGCATAAAAGTCACCCACATCGCGCAGCATCGCATACAGCGCCGCCTCCGTGCTCGGCACCGTGTTTTGATCCGCATACGTCATCGGAATGATCAGCACCTTTACCGTCCCCAGTGCCGGAGTCGGCGCTGCGGGCAGGATGCCTGTGAAGCCAAACGCTCCGCCGCTCACGCCTTCGCCCATGATCATCGTCTGGTTGTTGATGTCGCGGTGGGAGCCATCGCAGAAAAGATACACCTCCGTCGCGCCCTCCGCCGCCGGTGTGCTCGTCGTGATCACCTCCGGCACATCCTCCACCTCCACCACTGATTTGCCCGATACCGGACAGCTCGTCACCACCGTCTTGCCTGCCGGCACTTTTTCTCCGACCTCCATCTCACGCGTCGGCTGTTCGCTAACCGCAAACTCCGCATCGATCGCCACGCCATTGAGCGAAGCACCCGGCACCCACGTCACCACCTCCGCGCGCCGGCCATAAACATGCGCGCGATAAGTCTTCCCTCTCTTCAACTCCGCCTCGCGAAACGTCAGCGATCCCGAAGGCAGCGGCTCCCCCGGCATCGGCACACCTTGCAGCGTCCGCAGCACGCCCACATCATTCACTCGCGTCTCCAGCATCACCACGATCTGCGCCGGAAGTTCCTGCCGCACCACCATCGGCACCGCCTTCTCAATGGCCGACTTCGGGTCATCCTTGATCAGTTCCTTGAAAGCCGGCCGACGCGCCGCCGCAAGCGCCACACCTTCGGGGATCATCTCATCCCGCCTCCCAGGCTGCGCAGCGAGGAAGCGCTCCGTCCATTTTGAAAACGCCGCCGGAGCGTCAGCCGCAGCCACCACTGGACCAGCAGCGGCAGGCTCCGGCTTCTTCATTCCAGACGCTGGCAACACCGCCGGCTCGCCCGACCCTCGATCCACGACCGGCAACGATGGCCGCGATGTGATCTCCGGTTTTCTGCTGGCCAGCCAGAATGCCAATGTTCCAATGACAGTGACCAGGAACAAAGGGGCGATGAATTTTCGCATGAGTCAGGAATGATTTGGGTTGGGAGGGAAACGGCACGTCATCCGGTTTATTAGACACGCGTCCGGCAAACAGGAATACTGGCGCTGATTGATGCACGATTTCGTCACAAATGTGCCAGAAACTTCGCCAGAACACCAGCCCGAAAGCGGGCTTCAGCGCCGCTGTTTCGCCAGCGGTAACTCCACAGCGATTCCCGCTTGCCTAGGGTTCGTCCATGCCCGGTTGCTCTCCGCGCGGTTCAGTGCTCCTAATGCGCGCTCCGTTCCCGCACCCATGCACTCCCGCTTCATGCAGCCTGATCCCGATGCCTTCCGCGCCCTTGCCGCGAAGGGAAATCTCGTGCCGGTGATGGCGGAGCTGGCGGCGGATTACGAGACGCCGCTGTCAGCTTTTCAAAAAATCCACGACGGACGGTGCGGCTTTCTTTTGGAATCGGCGGAGCTGTCGCTGCATTCGGGGCGCTACTCGCTGCTCGGTTCCTCGCCGCGTTTGATCTTCACCGCGCGCGGTCGGGAGATCGAGATCGAGGAGCGTGGCGTGACGCGCAAGCTCACGACGGCGACTGATCCGATGACGGAGCTGGAGACGCTGATGAGCGCGTATCGTCCGGCGGATGGCGGGCCGCTCTCGGTTTTCCACGGCGGCGCGGTGGGTTACCTCGCCTATGACATGGTGCGCTTCTTTGAGCCGACACTGCCGCCGCCGCCGAAGGATGAACTGGGGCTGCCTGACATGGTCTTCATGCTCACGGACACGGTGCTCGTCTTTGATCACAAGCATCGCAAGCTCAGCATCGTCGCCAATGTGCGCACCGACGAGCACGCCACGCTCGACACCGCTTACGAGTGGGCGCGCGCGCAGATCGAGGGCATCATCACGAAGCTCGCGAAGCCTCTCGCGATGAAACCGATGCAGACTTTCTCACCCGGCGGCAATGGCGATCTGCCGCAGCCGACGGGCAACACCACGCGCGAGGAATA
>JANPIW010000524.1:0-15292 GCA_031425215.1 Verrucomicrobiaceae bacterium | reverse complement strand
ATCGCGCATCCGCTGGCGCTGCTGTTGTTCCGCGACACCGTGAGCTCGGTGATCGAGGAAGATCGCCAGAAGGAAGTCGAAGCCGCGCGCGCCACGGCACTGGCGGAAAAGAAAAGTGTGGAGACGAAAGTGACGACTTTGGAGGCGGAGATCGCCGCGCAACGCGAGAAATGGAACGAGACATTCTCCGCCAGTTTCCTGGAGAAGATCGCCAACGGAGGCGGCGTGCCGCTGAGTGATGACGAGGCGAAAGCCAAGACCGAGTTGGAAAAGCGGGTGTCCGAGGCGACGAAGCCGGTCATCGCGCGGCTCGAAGCTGTGGACAAGGATTTGGAGACGAACAACCTCGCGTCGAAGAAGATCACCGAGGAATTGAACCACTGGCAGACGGAATTTGAGCGCGAACTGAACGGACAGCGCAGCGGCATCATCGGCCTCGGCCCACGTGCAAAGAGCATTCAGGACGACCAGCTCACCTGGCGCCGCGCGGAATCGAAGCGCCTCACCAGCGTGCTCGAATCGCTGACCAACCAGCGCAACGTGCTCAAGCTCGAACTCAAGGCCGCCGAGACCGGCGTGACCACCGCCTTTAATGAGAAGCTGGCTGAGAACGCCGCGCTGGTGAAGGAGGAGGCGGCGCGCATCGAGGCGCTCCGCCGTCAGGTGCAGCAGCAACAGGCGGACCAATTCGTCGTACAGCAGAACGCCATCCGCACCACACTGGCGCAGCAGATCGACACGCTGCTCATTCAGCTCAAGCGCTTGCACGAGGAGATCGCGAAGATCACGGAGGACGAGCAGTCGCGCATCACAGCGCTGCGCGCCGAGCCGCGAAAGGACATCCTCACGCAGACGCTCGCGCTGCATCAGCTTTTCAAGGAGGGCGCGGAGGGCGGCCAGTTTGCCTTTGCCGCCTATGTGATCCTCACGCTGCTCTTCATGCTCGTGGACACCATCCCGCTGGTGATCAAGTTCTTCTCCAAGCCCGGCCCCTATGACACGCTGCTGGATTGCGACGAGGTGCGCTACGACCGCGAGCGCACGTCATTCCTCACGAGCTTTAATCGCTACATGACGGAGCTGTCCGGCGGACGCTTGCTGCATCTCACGCAAAACAAACCGTTGGAACGCGCGCTCATCGAGGGAGTGGACCGCTCGCGTGCGGCCAAGGAGTTTCTCGAATCGCTGCTCGAAATGGAGAAGTCATTCGAGGAGCGGATGCGCATCGAGCGCGAGGCGATGTCCAAAGACAATCTTGCGGGCCGCGCAGCCGAGCGCATCGCGATGCTGGAGGAGATGGCAAAGACGTTCTACGCCGACCTGCGTCTGCGCATGGAGTCATTCTTCCACGACGACGGCCCGAGACGCGCGACGAGCCGTGTTTGAAATTCCGGGAGCATGAAACCTGTCTCGCATCGCTGTCGCTCTAGCGCCAATGCCTTTCAGCAATAACGAATGAAGTTTTTACATTGCGTGAAGCCTTCTTGGGCGCGCAGCGCTTTGTACTGCGGCAGCCTGCTGCCGCTTTGCGCAGCCAGCCTGCTGGCGTCGGAGTTCTCCCGGCGCCACTTCGCGTAATCGCTGTCGCGAGGTCCGGTGCTCTGACTCGATACCACGTTGCCTCTTGTTCGACGCCAGCAGGCTGGCTTGGAAAAGCGGCAGCAGGCTGCCGCAGTACAAAGCGCTGTGCGCATCCAAACCCATCTTCATGCGGGCATCACGAATCAAGACCACTAATTCCAAAGCGCGAACAAGATGAGCGGGAGATGGCGAGAGCGCTCACCCTCACCGCTTGCTGTTCCCTCGCCTGATGCTACCCACTGCGCCCCTGGCATGAGCGCCGCTGCTGCGAAAACTCGCGCGACGCGAGAACCTTCCTCCGCAACCACTCCCGTTTCTGGCGAGCGGCGGGAAGCGCACGCCCTGGTGAGATGGGTCGCGCACGCAGAAGAGTTTGCCGCAAAACTTTCCAAGCTTGGCGGCACCGAGGATATCATCGTGCTCGACCACGTCGCTCCGCAGGCGTTTGGATTTGCCTCGGCGCTCGTGGTGAATGCCGCGAAATCACAACGCCTCTGGATCGTGTGCGCTGACGCGCGGACGCAGGAGCAAATCCATGCGGAGCTGGCCGTGTGGAATCTCACGGCGCTCTCCTTCCCCAAACTTTCAGTCGCCAGCAAGGACTCGCTGCCTGATCCCGAGACGCTCGCCGAGCGTGTCTCCGCGCTGGCGAAATTCAGCGAAGGCGATGAGCGCGCGATCATTCTTCTCGCGGACAGCCTCGCCGAGCCAGCGCCGAGCCTGGGCGAGATCGACAGCCAGCGCTTCGATCTGCGCGCCGGCCAGAAGATGGATGTCGATGCGCTGCTGGAAAAACTGAGCGGCGCGGGCTACGAGCGTGTGCCGGTCGTCGGCGAGCGCGGACAGTTCGCCAAGCGCGGCGGCATCGTGGATTTCTTTCCCTTCCACGCCGAGGAGCCGCTGCGGCTGGAGTTTTTCGGCGATGAGATCGACTCCATTCGCGCTTTTGACGTTCACGCGCAATCGTCGCTTCGCAGGCTCGATGCGGTTTCAGTCGTGCTCCAGATCAGTGAAAGTGCGGAGAGTCACGGCCTCGTGAGCGATCACATCGGCGCCGGCGATCTCGTCGTCGCGGTCGGATGCGACATCGGCTTCGCGCCATCCGTGCGCATCACGAGCGGCGCGGCGGATGACGAGGGCGAAGAGGATTTCTCGACCGCCATTCACGAAAACCCGCTCGGTGTTTTCGACGCGTCCGACTTCGTGCTGCACGAGGCGCGGCGCGCGCAGTTCGACGCGCAGGTGGCGCAATGGCGCGCGCAGGACTGGCGGGTGATCGTGTTCTTCCACAACGACGCGGAGCGCGAGCGCTTCGAGGAGCTGCTGGGCAAGGACAAGATCAAGAAGCTGCGCATCGAGATGATGCTGGGCTTGCTCTACCGCGGCTTCACCGTGCCTGCGGCAAAGCTGGCGGTGATCACGGGCGCGGAGATTTTTGGCCGTCACCAAACCGCGCGTCGTGTGCGCGGCTCGAAGCTCGATGATGCGCAGGCGCTGCGGCAGGCGCGCGATTTGCTGCGCGATCTGAAGGAGGGCGATCACGTCGTTCACGCGGAGTACGGCATCGCACGCTTCGAAGGCATGGAGGTGCGCGAGGTGGATCGCAAAGAAGAAGTGCTCGTGCTGATCTACGCTGAGGGCGGCAAACTTTTCGTCCCTCTCGCGCAGGCGCACATGGTCTCGCGCTACGTCGGCGCGGGCGGACGCGTGCCGAAGCTCAACAAGCTGGGCGACAACCGCTGGGCCAAGACGCGCAAGCAGGCGGAAAAAAGCGTGGAGGAATTCGCCGCGCGGATGCTCACCATTCAGGCCGAGCGCCAGACCATCACCGCCGCGCCGCATCCGCCGGACACCAAGTGGCAGCAGGAGTTTGAAGAGAGCTTTGTCTATCGCGAGACGCCCGACCAGCTCCGCAGTGTGGAGGAGATCAAACGCGACATGGAATCGACGAAGCCGATGGATCGCCTGCTCTGCGCCGATGTCGGCTTTGGCAAAACGGAGGTCGCGATCCGCGCCGCGTTCAAGGCCGTGATGAGCGGCAGGCAGGCCGCGGTGTTGGTGCCAACGACGGTTCTCGCGCAGCAGCATTGGAAGACGTTTCGCGAGCGCATGAGTGAGTTTCCCGTCACCGTCGAGATGCTCTGCCGTCTCACACCGCGTCATCGTGAGCGCGAGATCGTGCAGGGCATCAAGGACGGCACGGTCGATATCGCCATAGGCACGCACCGCATCATCTCGAAGGACGTGGTTTTCAAAGACCTCGGCCTGGTGGTGATCGACGAGGAGCAGCGCTTCGGCGTGAAGCACAAGGAGCGCTTCAAAGAGATGTTCCGTCTCATCGACGTGCTCACGCTCTCCGCCACGCCGATCCCGCGCACACTCTACCTCTCGCTCATGGGCATGAAGGACATGAGCACCATCGAGACGCCGCCGCCCAACCGCATTCCCGTGCAGACGACCATCACGCCCTTCGACGAGCGCGTCATCCGCGAGTCCATCGACGCCGAGATCGACCGTGGCGGCCAGGTTTTTTATCTGCACAACCGCGTGATGACCATCGAGCGCACCGCCGACCGCGTCCGCCAGCTCTGCCCTCGCGCGCGAGTGCTCGTCGGTCACGGGCAAATGGCCGCCGAGATGCTGGAGGACGTGATGCAGCGCTTCGTCGATGGTGAGGCCGATGTTCTCGTCTGTACCACCATCATCGAAAGCGGCGTCGATATTCCCAACGCCAACACCATCCTCATCGACCGCGCGGATCGCTTTGGCCTCGCCGATCTCTACCAGCTCCGAGGTCGCGTGGGTCGCGCCGGTCAGCGCGCGCACGCGCACCTGCTGCTCCCGCGCGATGCCGTCACCGCTGGCGACGCGCGCAAACGCGTCAACGCCATTAAGCAATACACCGAGCTGGGCAGCGGATTCAAAATCGCCATGCGCGATCTCGAAATACGCGGCGCGGGCAATCTCCTCGGCACCGAACAAAGCGGCCACATTGCCGCAGTCGGCTTTGATCTATACTGCCAGATGCTCAAGCAAAGCGTGAACCGCATGCAAGGCCGCAAAGTCGCCCGCCCCATCGAGGTCAGCCTGCGAGCCGATTTCCTGTGCTGGAGCGAGTCCATGATGGTCGGCGCGCTCCCCGGCACCACCCCCGCGTTCCTGCCTCAGAACTACATCGAGGACGCCAAGAGCCGCATCCAGGCATACCGCATGCTCGGCGAGGTGATGACGCGCAAAGATCACGACGACCTCGAAGCGCAATGGCTCGATCAATACGGCCAGATGCCCGTGCCCGTGAAGAACCTCCTCACCTGCGCCTCCATGCGCCTCGCCGCCGCGCAAGCCGGCATCACCGAGATCGAGATCAAAGACCGCAAGGTGATGCTCACCAAAAGCGGCAAGCTCGTGCAGATGGCTGGAAAATTTCCAAGACTGACCGCGACCGAGGGGCACAAGCAACTGCGCGAGACGCTGGCGTTGCTGCGCGCCATCTGATCGTGTTCGAGATTGCTCTCGCGAAGTGACGGAACGCTCACGCGGTTCAGCTATGCGCATCCGCGTGTCAGGCCGGCCGGGGCTGTAGAATGCGGCTACCCGCTTTGCTGGCAGGCGTGGTCGCCTAAATCCAGTTCATCCTCGCGTCGCAGGAGCTTTTTGAGCATGCCTTTGTGATCGCGCAGGAAATTGCGCGTGATCTGGTAATGATCGGTGTCCTCGTAGTCGATGCGCTGGATGCCGTCGTCGCTGAACTGGTAAATCCACGCGTCGGGATAAGCCATGATGAGGGGCGAGTGGGTGGCGATGATGAACTGGGAGAACTCATCGACGAGATCGTGCATGCGCACGAGCATGGAGAGCTGACGCTGTGGTGAGAGCGCGGCCTCCGGCTCGTCGAAGAGATAAATGCCGTGGCCGTCGATGCGCTGGGTGAGGAGGTTGAGGAAGGACTCGCCGTGGGATTGCGCGTGGAGGCTTTTGCCGCCGTAGGAGCCGAGGACACCGCCGCAAAACGGAGTGGCTTCGAGTTCGTCCAGCTCGGTGGCCCAATTGCAGAAGCTCTCGGCGCGCAGGAAAAAACCGTCCATGGGCCGGTTGCTGGTACGGGCGAGTGTGATGAGCCGTGTCAGCGGGGATTCGTACTCGTGCGTCGAGAGGCTAGCCACTCGGCTGCCTCCTTGAGTTTTGAAGCCCAGCTTTTCGGCGATGGATTCGAGCAATGTGGATTTGCCGGAGCCGTTCTCGCCGATGAAGAAAGTGACCTTGGGGTGAAGCGCGATCTTTTTGAGCTGGCGGATGGCGGGGACGGAGAAGGGATAGATGTTCCAGTCGCTGACGGAGTTGCCGTCAAAGGTCAGCGCGTTGAGGAAGTGGCGGGCGCCGTCGCCGTGAATGGAGCGATGCTTCATGACGATGCAGAGAGGCGGCGCAGATGTCCGAGCTGCGTCGCGGGTGGTGATTTATCAGCATGACACGGCAGCACGCCGTCGAGCGGCAGCTCCAGCGCGCGCTTCGCGCTTCGCTTCGCTTCCGCGTTATCCTGATTCAGAAACGGTGGTGCAATGTGCGGACGCGGACCAAGCGTGGCAAATAAATCGCCGCTGAAAAGCAGCCGCCAGCGCGCGGAGTAGTAGCTGCAGTGACCGTGCGTGTGACCGGGCAGCGCGACGACGCGCAATCCACCCCATACCGGAATCTGATCGCCGTCATGCAACAGCCGATCCGGACGGAATGGATGTTGGCGAAGCAGGCGGCGGCCCAACCATTCTGCGATGCCAGCCACGCGCCCCATGCCGGTGTAGTGAGCGCGGTTCTCAAAGTGCTCCAGGTCACGCTCCGGGCCGGCGATCCACGCTCCATTTCGCGATGCGAACCTGGAAACATTCAGCGTGTGATCGAGGTGCCCGTGGGTGAGAAGGATGCCGCGTATGGGCAGCGAGTGCCAGCCACGGGCGGGCAGTGCGCGATCCAGTGCGTTCGCGCCTCCGATGAATCCGGTGTCGATCAGAAAAAGCTCATCGCCATCTCGCAGCACAAAGAACTGCACGATGAGATTTCGCACGATGAGCAGATCTGGCGGCATCATTTCTTTTTCACCGCCTTCTGGGGCTTGGAGAGTTCGTAGTCGGCGATGAAGCGGTCCACTTTGATGCGGGCAAAAGCTTCGCCGATGACATCGAGAGGGAGTTCATCGAGCTTCTTGAAGCGGATGCAGCACTTGCCCATGTTGAGTTTCTTGCCGGTGGCGAGCCAGTTTTTCTGCAAGCGCGCCAGCTCGGAGCCGTCGGTGTAGAGGCAGCCCATGTAGAGGGACATGTAGTTCTTTTGCGAGGCGAGACCGGCGAAGGGGAGCGGCTGTTTGGGATCGCAGTGATAGCCGGCGGGGTAGAGCTTGTGCGGGACGAACCAGGCGATCATGCCGTATTGCATGCCTTCCTTGAACGCGGGGTCGATGTTTTTGCGGATGACCTTCAAGATGGCCTGGAGCGCTGCTTTGCGCTCGGGCGGAAGCTCGGCGAGGTAACTGACGACGGTGGTGGCTCGGCTTTGCATGGCGGGAAATGCTAACGAACCGGAATGTGGAGGCAATCAGTGAATCAGGCGGCGGCAAAGAACGGCGGGGCTGCCGACGTATGGCATTCCACGATTATGCGATTCGCGCTCCTTTCCCTCAGCTTGCCTTTTCTCATCACGCCCTGCCAAGGCGTGGAGTCGCTGCACGATAAGGTGGACGCGCTGATCGCGACCAAGGCAGGGAAGGGGACTGTCTCCGCGCCTGCCGATGACGCGGAGTTTCTGCGTCGGTTGTGGCTGGATTTCGATGGCGGCATTCCGTCCGCAGAGGAGGCGCGGGCGTTTCTCGATGACAAATCAGCGGGCAAACGGGAGGCGCTGATCGCGAAGCTCATCGCCGCGCCGCGATTCGCCGCGCGGATGGCGGATGCATTCAACGTGATGCTCATGGAGCGGCGAGGTGACAACGCGGAATGGCGCGCATGGCTCACGGAGAGTTTCAAAGCGAACAAGCCGTGGGATGCGATGGTGCGCGAGATGCTGGCGCCGGATTTTCTCAGCGAGCAGCAGCGTGGCGCGGGCTACTTCATGACGCGGCGGCTGGAGAAGGTGGGGCAACAGGACACGGATTACCCTGGGCTGACGCGTGATGTGGGACGCATGTTTCTCGGCGTGGATTTGCAATGCTGCCAGTGCCACCGCCATCTGTCGGTGGATGATTACGCGCAGCAGGATTTCAGCGGGCTATTCACCGTGTATCAGAACCTCAAGCTCCAGCCCGCGGACGCGAAGCACAAAACGGCGTGGCTCAGCGAGGGTGTCATCCCCGCGCGCTACGAGTATGCGTCGGTGCTCACGGGAAAGAAAAACGACACCGCGCCGCGAGTTCCTTTTCGGAAAGAGATCGAGGTGCCCGCGCTCGCAGGAGATGAGGCGTGGCTGGTGAAGCCGGACCGCAAGACGAAGGAGCTGGGCGTGCCGAAGTTCAGCGCGCTGGGCGAGATCGCACGGCAACTGCCGTCACCGGAGCACGCGCTTTTTGCGAAGAACATCGCGAACCGCGTGTGGTGGCTGATGACGGGTCGTGGTCTCGTGGAGCCGCTCGATTTGCATCACACGGAGAATCCCGCGACGCATCCCGAGCTGCTCGATCTGCTGGCGAAGGAGCTGGCCGCGCATCAGTTCGACCTCTGCTGGCTCATCGGCGAGCTGGCGCGCACGGCGGTGTATTCGCGTTCGAGCGCGCTGCCCGATGGCGTGACGCGCCAGCCTGATGAGCTGTGCCTCACGGCGCGCGAGCGGCATCTGACCTGCGAGCAACAACTTCGCGCATTTCTCATCGCGACCGGCGAGCTGGAACGTGTGACAGCAAATGCAAAGCCCGACCTCAAGGACGATGCGAAAAAGTACTCGCTCGCCGATTTCGAGAAGGCATTCGCCGCCGCGCTGGCAAATCCGGCGAAGGAGGCCGAGCTGCGCGTGAATCCGTCGCTGCGCTCCGCATTGTTTCTTCGCAACGGGGATCACGTCCACTGGGCGCTGCAGCCGCGCGCGGGCAATCTGGTGGACCGCGTGATGAAGCTCACCAGCACGGACGCGATGGCCGAGCAGCTTTATCTCACGATCCTCACACGCCTGCCGGACGCTGAGGAGAAGAAGATGCTCTCGTCCTGGATGGAGAAACGCGCGGCGGACAAAGCGAAGGCGCTGGGTGATTTTGCGTGGGCGTTGTTCAGCTCGACGGAGTGGTTTGCCAATCACTGATTCTTTTTGCTGTCCAATTCTGCGCTCACCACGACTCATTAAGCCTGACATGACCGAGACTCATTTTTCACCGCGCACCTATTTCCTGCCTGCCGCTGCTTTGCTTGTTTTTGCCGGATCGTCTCTGGGCGCGCCGGACGCGGCGGGGTTGAAGTTTTTTGAGAATGAGATCAGGCCGCTGCTGGCGGAGCAGTGCTACGACTGCCACGGGCCGCAGAAGGCGAAGCATGGGCTGCGGCTGGATAATCTGGCGTTCATGCTCCAGGGGGGCGAGAGCGGCGCGGCCATCGTGAAGGGGCAGCCGGAGAAGTCGCTCATCATGGATTTCGTCTCTTATAAAGACAGCGACCACGAAATGCCGCCGGACGGGAAGCTTTCGGACACGCAGGTCGCGGCGCTGAGGAAATGGATCGCGATGGGAGCGCCGTGGCCGGAGGCGGAGGTGGCGGGGGTGAAGCTGAAGTACAAGCCCGGGACGCTGGGCGCGGAGGAGCGGGGGTGGTGGGCGTTTCAGCCAGTGAAGAGGAATATCGAACATCGAACGCCCAACATCGAACTTCGAAGTGCTGAAAACGCGAAGGGGAACGGGAACGTCATTGATGCTTTCATACGCGAGCGCTTGGCGAAAGAAGGGCTGCGGCCTTCGCCGGAGGCTTCCCCGACGGAGCTGATCAGGCGCGTGTATTTTGATCTTCACGGCCTGCCGCCGTCGCCGGAGGAGGTGGAGGCGTTTGTTTCCGACGGGCGGCCCGACGCTTATGAGAAGTTGGTCGATCATTTGCTGGCCTCGCCGCGCTACGGAGAGCGCTGGGCGCAGCACTGGCTGGACCTTGTACGCTATGCGGAGAGTGAGGGCTACAGGCTGGACGCCTACAGGTCGAATGTGTGGCCGTATCGCGACTATGTGATCAAGGCGTTCAATGACGACAAACCCTATGACCAGTTCGTGCGCGAGCAGATCGCGGGCGATGAGATCGCGCCGGATGATCCGGGCGTGACGGTGGCGACGGGATTTTTGCGGCACACGATCTACGAGTACAACCAGCGCGACGTGGAGGCTCAGTGGCGCGGCATTCTGAATGAGATCACGGATGTGACGGCGGATGTGTTCCTTGGCATGAGCTTTCAGTGCGCGCAGTGCCATGATCACAAGTTTGATCCGATTTTGCAGAAGGACTATTACCGGCTCCAGGCATTCCTCGGCAACATCACCTGGGCGGAGGACAAGCTGCTGGCGAGCGCCGCGCAGAAACGCGAGCACGATGAGAAGCTGAAAGCGTGGGAGGCTGCGACGATGGAGCCGCGTGCGGTGATCGACAGCATCATCGAGCCGCGCATCAAGCGCTCCCAGGAGAATGCGATGGAGAAATTCCCGGCGGAGGTCTTCGCGATGTACCAGAAGCCAAGCGAGCAGCGCACGCCGTACGAAGAGCAGATCGTGCAGCTCGCCTGGCGGCAGGCGGACTACGAACGGGTGCGTTTCAAGGAGGAGAAGATGAAGCCGGAGGACGCTGCAAAACTGGCAGAGGCGCGCGCAAAGATCGCGGAATTCGCGCATTTGAAGCCGGAGCCACTCATTTCGGGATTCGTCGTCGGCGAGACGGGCCGCGAGGCGCTGCCCGCGACCTTCAAAACGAGAAAGGTCGGCGCGGTGAGCGTGCAGCCGGGTTTTCTGACGATCCTCGACCCGAAGGACGCGCTCATTCCCGAGCCGCCGCCCGGAGCGCAGACCTCGGGCCGCCGCACCGTGCTGGCGGACTGGCTGACGCGCCCGGAGAATCCGCTGACAGCGCGCGTGATGGTGAACCGCGTCTGGCAGCATCATTTCGGATGCGGCATCGTGGCGACGACGAGCGACTTTGGCCGCCTGGGAGAAAAGCCCACGCATCCCGAGCTGCTGGACGGGTTGACGAGCGAGTTTGTGAAAGGCGGCTGGAGGATCAAGCCGCTGCACAAGATGATCCTGATGAGCGCGACTTATCGGCAGACGGCCCATGTGGAGCCGTCAAAGGAGGCGATGCTCAAGGATCCGGACAACCGTCTGCTTTGGCGCTTCAATCCTTTGCGCCTCGATGCTGAGCAAGCGCGCGACGCGGTGCTGGCGGCTAGCGGTGAACTCAAGACCGACATGGGCGGGGAAGGGGTGCCAGCCACGGAGCCGAGGCGGACGATTTACACGAAGAAAATTCGCAACACGCAGGATGATTTTCTGCGCAGCCTCGACGCGCCGGCGGGCTTTCAAAGCATCGCGGAACGGCAGGCGACGACGACGGCCACGCAGAGCCTCTTGCTCATTAATGGCGACTGGCCCTTGGAGCGTGCGCGGGCAATGGCGGGGGCTTTGTTGAAATCGAAGCCAAAAGACGACGCCTCGCTGGTGCGCGCGGCATGGCTGCGCGCCTACTCGCGCACGCCGACGGCGGCGGAGGAGAAAGGTGCGCTGTCGTATCTGCACACCCAGCGCTCGCAACTCCGCAACGAATCGCCCCCACCTCCGCCCGTGATCGCGCCGCTCGCGGATGCGGTGAAATTTTTCGGCCCCGCCGCCACCACATTGAAAACGGCGAAGACCCTGGTGATGAAACCCGGCGGCGCGAACGAGAAGCTGCGCGTGAACCTCGGCGGCAAGCTGGAGCCGGAGACCTTCGCCATTGAGGCCGTGGTCTATCTCGACTCCCTCTACCCCGATGCCAGCGTGCGCACCATCGCCGCGCGATGGAACAACGCCAAGACGGAGCCAGGCTGGGCCTTTGGCATCACGAGCGAGAAATCCGCGCACAAGCCCGGCAATCTCGTGATGCAGCTCTCCGGCGAGGATTTTCAGCGCAGCCCAGTTTACGAGGTCGCCGCCTCCGGTTTCACGATCCCGCTGCGCAAACCCTACTACGTTGCCGCCGCGATCAGCAACCATCCGGCGGAGGGACAGCAGTTCGGCGGCACGGTCACGTTTTACGCCCGCGATCTGAGCCAGCCTTACGCGCCGATGCAGACCGTGACAGTGACGCATCAGGTCAATGGCGCCTATATCAGCCCGCAGCGCGCTCTTTATATAGGCGGGCGCGACACGGACACGCGCAGCCTCTGGGACGGCGCCATCGCCCGCGTCGCCCTGCGCAAAGGCGCGCTCGATGCCGGCAAGCTCATGTCATGGACCGCCGCCAGCGATGTGTCCTGCATCGCCGATGTGCGCGCTGATGATCTCACCGCCATGGAGAAATCCGCGCCCGAGACCCGCTGGCAATGGGAGAGCAGTGTGCCCGCAAGCAAAGGCTCGCCGAGGCTCGACGCAAACCGCGAGGCCGTGGCCGACCTGTGCCACGCGCTGCTGAACTCGAACGAGTTCTTTTATTTGCAGTGAACCGCAAAAGCCGGGCATTGGCTTGGAGCCGAATGACTGGACTCAATTCAGTGCAGGGTTGCCAACGAACTGTGCAAATTGAAAAAACCAGAATAAGTTTTTTCAACAGAGTCTGAGCAATGAGAAACAAAGTTGCCACATCAGGTAAAAATGTATTGCCTCACGCATTGAACCTGTGTTTACATCAACGCTTCTATATTTTAATGCCGAAAATCCAGTCATTTGCTTTTAAATGCCCAAGCAGCAGCACAGAGTCGTGCCGTGCTGGCATTGATTTCATCCGCTCCATTCGGCAAATTTAAGAGGAAAAAACATTCATTCGATCCCCCTTCGCCCGTTTTTTACCTTCGCAATCGTCCCTTTCAAGCCCCTCTCCCGTTAACTGCGCTGCCCTGATAACCACATGATCCGTCCCACTCACCACACCACCCCCGCACGCAAAAACAGCCCCCTTCTTCAATGGATGCGACGAGAGTTAAAGACTCCCGTGACAGCACTTTTGTTGGGCTGTTTTTCTTTGTGGACCGTTCAGTCCAGCAAAGCTGCCACGCTTTATTGGGACAGTGACTCCACTGGCGTCAACAACGTGCTCACCGGTGGCGGCCTCGGCGGCCTCGGCACTTGGAGCGCTGCCGGACCGAATCAGTGGTGGAGTGGCACCAGCCTTGGGTCTTCAACGCTCTCGGCTTGGAACAACGCTGGCAATGACACGGCGGTCTTTACCGGCACGGCGGGGCAGATCGCGCTGGGTACGGGCGTGACGGTCGGTGGCTTGCAGTTCAACACGACGGGTTATGTGCTCGGCACGGCGGCGAACACTAATGTCCTGACCTTTGGCGTGAACAGCAACATCGTGCTCAACAACATCGCGGCGGCGACCATCAACGGCTCGCTCGCGGGTTCCGGCAATGTGACGCTGACTGGCGGAGTCTTTGGCGGTGCCACGGCCGGAACGCTCAACCTTTCCGGCACCGGCACGGGCCTCACAGGCTACACGGGCACTACGACGATCAACAACGGCATGACCATGGCGCTCTCGCAGAACAGTGCCGCGCTGGTGAGCACTACCGGCATCACGCTGAACGGTGGCGGCATCACCGTGACCAAGACGACGCTCGCTGAAAATGCGATCGACCGTATCGCCAATGGCGCGACGATCACCTCCAATGGCGGCACTCTCACGTTTGCCAATACTCTTGCTGCGGCCACGGCGTATGCGGAAACGATTGGCGCGGTCGCCCTAACCTCTGGCCGCTTGAACATTGTATCCAACACGGTCAACACAGGTGGAACACAGAACCTCACTCTCGCTAGTCTGGCTCAAGCGGGGACGGCTTCGATTGGCTTCGGCATCGCGGGCATCACCAGCGTCGGCATTGCCACGAACCAGATCAACATCACCGCTCAGGGCACCACGGCAGTCGGCCAGATCATTGGGCCATGGGCGACGGTGGGCACGACGGCCGCCTTACAGACTGACTACGCCTCCTACAACCGCAATGCTGGTGGCGCGCCCAACACACTTGGAGTCCAGGGTGCGGGCATTGCGGGGACGGCGCAGACAGCATGGCTCACGGCCACAGACAGTTACACGCAAAGCTCCACATCGGAAACGCTCGCCGCGACAAGGACGATCACGTCCTTGAGGAGTACGAACGTCGCCGCCGCCGCGACGGTATTGGGGACAAACAACTTAGAAACCTTTGGCCTCCTCAATGGTGGCGGCGCGACTTGGACAATCTCCGGCACTGGCGCAGTCCGCCAGCAGGGCACGGCTGCGGCCAACGTTTATATGAACACCGGTACCAGCAACATCACCATCAGCGCGCCGGTCAATGACAACACGGGTGCTCTGACCTTGGTGAAGGATGGCGCGGCTGGCACACTTACGCTCAGCAATATCAACAGCACTTTTAGTGGTGGCTTGGTGATCAACTCAGGATCGGTTACCGTCAATAATAATGCCAATCTTGGTGCAATCACTGGCGGCATCACCTTCAACAACAGTGCTGGTCTTACCTTCTCAGGTGCCACCACCGTTGGCACGGGGGCGACGCCAGCCAACCGCGCCATCGCGCTGAATAATGGTGCTCTCGCCACCATCACCACGGGTGCCTTCAACAGCTCCCTCATTGGCAACATCAGTGGCACGGGCGGTATCATCCTAGCTGGAACAAGTGGCAATACGCTGACCATCGGTCAAACCGGCTCCACCAGCACCTACACCGGCCCGACCGTCGTCAATGTCGGTACTCTCACGGCAGGTGTGGCGGATGCGTTTGGGACCAACTCAGCGGTTACCATCGCCAATACGGCGGGTGCCTTTGTGAACATTACAGGATTCAATACTGCCATCGGCTCCCTCTCCGGCGGCGGCACCACGGCTGGCTCGGTCATTCTCGGCTCGGCGACCCTCACAGTCGGGGGCAACAACGAAAACACAACTTTCTCGGGCACTCTTATTAACGTGAACGCGAATACGGGTGGCGCAGGTGTCGTGACCAAGACCGGCACGGGCATCCTCACGCTCCCCACCTCAACACGCACTGCAACGACCACTGCGCTCAGCGCCGCCTCCACCACCTTGACGGTTCCCACGGGCGGGTTTGGTCCCGGCATGGCCGTCGTGGGTGCGGGCATCCCTGCTGGCACGACGATTGTCAGCATTACCGATGGCACCAATCTGGTGCTCTCCAATGCCGTGACCGTGGCTAGCGGCCAGTCCATCAGCTTCGGTGGCAACGGCTACTCCGGCGGCAGCAACCTCAACGGCGGCCTGGTGAATATCGCCAACGTGGCCGCGCTCGGTTCGGGTGCCCTTACCTTCAATGGCGGCGGTCTTCAGTGGAACCCCAACACCACCATCTTTGCGGATTTCAGTAATGATCCGTCCTTCCGTACCATGACTTTCAGCGCTGGTGGTGCCACCTTCGACACCAACAACAGCCAGATCATCTTCGCCAATGCTGTCGGTAATAGCGGCACGGGTAGCCTCACTAAGATTGGCAACGGTACGCTCTATCTCAATGCAGCCAATACCTATACCGGCTCCACCACCGTGCGCAACGGTGTCCTCCG
>JANPIW010000523.1:0-5689 GCA_031425215.1 Verrucomicrobiaceae bacterium | reverse complement strand
CGGGCCGCGCGTGCTGATGCTCACGAATTACGAAAGCGATCCCGCCGCGCTCGCCTTGCGCGCGCAGGGATTTCAGATTGAGCTGATCGCAGACGCCACAAAAGCCGATCCTGGGCGGCTCTCTGGCGCGCGGCTCGTTTTTATCAACAACGTGCCCGCCTACAAGCTGCCGCCTGACTTCCTCGCCGCGCTCGATTTCTATGTGAATCACCAGGGTGGCGGCCTACTGATGGCGGGCGGGAAGTTTTCATTCGGCTCCGGCGGTTACTTCCGCTCTACGGTCGATGCGCTGCTGCCCGTGTCGATGGAGCTGAAGAAGGAGCAGCGCAAACTCGCTGTCGCACTCGCCATCGTTCTCGACCGCTCAGGCAGCATGGCAGCGAGCGTGCCGGGCACGAGCTTGAAAAAAATGGATCTCGCAGACGCGGGCGCTGCGAGCGCGATTGAACTGCTGAGCGACATGGATTTCGCGACCGTCTTCGCCGTCGATAGCGCCGCGCACGAAGTCGCACCGCTCATCTCCGTGGGTAAAAACCGCGTCGAGCTGGCAGATGCGTGCCGCCGGATCCAGAGCGCGGGCGGCGGCATTTTTGTTTACACGGGACTCAAGGCCGCGTGGGAGAACCTGAGAAAATCCGAGGTCGGACAGCGGCATATCATCCTCTTTGCCGATGCGGCGGACGCGGAGGAACCGGGCGAATACAAAGCGCTTCTCGAAGAGATGACGAAGGCCAAGGCAACCGTCAGCGTCATCGGCATGGGCACCGACAAAGACAGTGATGCCGCGTTTCTCCAGGATGTGGCAAGGCTTGGCGGCGGCCGGATTTTCTTCAACGCAAACGCCAGCGAACTGCCTGCGCTCTTTGCGCAGGAGACCGTGGCCGTGGCGCGCTCCGCGTTTGTGGAGGAAGCGGCCACGTTGAAAAACCAGGCTGGCTGGCTGGAGCTCGCCGCAAAGCCGATGCCGTGGCTTGCGCAAGTGGATGGCTACAATCTCAGCTACCTCAAACCCGGCGCGACGCAGGCCGCGATGAGTGGTGATGAGTACGCCGCGCCGCTCGTCTCCTTCTGGCAACGCGGCGCGGGCCGCACCGCAGCGGTGTCGTTTCCACTCGGTGGAGATTTCTCCGGACGTGCACGGCAATGGCCGCAGTATGGCGACTTCCTGCAAAGCCTCGCGCGCTGGCTCATGGGAGATGAGACACCGCCCGGCATCGGCATCCGCACCACTCTCGAAGGCGCGGAATTGCGCACCGATTTGTTTTACGACGAAACATGGAATGACAAGATCACGCGCGACGCGCCCATGCTCGCCATCAACCGCAACCTAGGCAAAACTGCCGAGCCCATTCCGTGGGAGCGGCTCGCGCCCGGCCACTACCGCGCGACGATCACACTCGAAGGCGACGACTCGATCCGTGGTGTCGTGTCCATCGGCAAAGCCACATTCCCTTTCGGCCCCGTGAACGCCGTGGTGAATCCCGAGTGGAACTTCGACGAGGCACGCGTCGAGGAACTGCGCCGCGTGTCCGCGCAAAGCGGCGGCACTGAGCGCACCGATCTCACCGACGTGTGGCGCGCGAAACGGCCCGACGCATGGGGCGAGCTGACGCTCTGGCTAGGCATCGCGCTCATCATCGCGCTGCTGCTGGAGGCATTGCAGACGCGGACGGGATACGGCGTCAAAGCCCCAGCTCGCGGATGATCTCGGCGGCCAGCTCCGCGTTGATGCTACTCACATAGTGGTTGCGTTTGAAGAGCGTGGTCTCGGACAAATCATCGCGATGCTTTTCCACGAGCGGATCGAGGAAGTCGAAGAAGTGAAAGCCCTTGTCCTTGAGATGCGCGATCACCGGCTCGTACTGGCGCGGACGTTTTCTCACATGATCGTTCACATCGAGCGGCCCAGGAATGATGACAAAGAATGGCTCGCGTCCGTCGGCTACAATCGTGCGATGCAACTCATCAAACACACCGCACACGGCCTTGAACGCGGGACTGTCCGTCTGCCAGATGTCGCGGCCATACGGATCGCGCGGGAGCACGTTATCGATGAGCCGTGTGACAGCGGGGCCCGCGCCCTTTTTTCCCCAGAACAAACCGTCCACGTTCCTGTCGATGTCCTGCGTCTCATAGACATAGGCTAGGGTGCGCACGATGGGATTCGCGCTGCCGCTGCGTCCGCCCCAGGTGATGTAGTCGAGCTGGAGCAGATCGCGCAGCGCGTTACGCTCGTCGTCGATGATTCGGCGCAGGTCGTCGTGCGCCGGATAGGGGTTTGGCTCGATGCTGAATTTTCCGTCACTCCATTTTGCGAAAGGCTTCGGGAAAGGGCAGCCGGCGTCGGGGTTTAGGAAGGGGCGGAAGGAGTTTACTGTGCGCTGCGCGTCGTTGGTCATGAAGCCGATCACCACTTTCTTGCCGCCGTATTTCGACGCCTCGGTTTTGTAGCGCATGAGCATCTGCGTGAGGCAGCCGCCGGGGATGCCGAAATTCAGCCACTCGGTGCCGGGCCGCTGCTTTTCAGCGTGGGCAGGATAAGTCTCGTCATTTTTCACCGCGATGCCGAAGGTGAACGAGTCCCCGATGCACAACACGCGCCGCGCCCCATCCGGCGGCACGAGTGGATACTCGCGCGAGGCGCGGATGCCTTGCGCGTTGATCTCGTAGCCCGCGATCTTTGATCCTGGCCGCGGCACCCAGCCGATGTCCTTGCTGTGAACGTTCATGCCCTCGCCCTTGAGGATGTCCCTCAATTCCATGCGGCATCCTTCGCTCAGCTCCCCTTCCCCGCGCCTCGCGAGTCGCTCGTCCTTCATGCTCATCAGCTTCACGAAAATGTGGCAGCACAGCAGCAGCAGCCCGTACCATATCACCGCGAGCACTGCTCCAAAGACCACTTTCCGCTGCGCGATCCTCCCGCGCATGAGCGCGCGCGCCGCCATCACCGGCAGCCACACGAGCGAGGCAAAGAACAAAATCCTCACCGGCCACCGAAAGGCCGTTGGCACCATCTGGAAAAACAGCAGCGCCAGCGCGACGATCGCGAACGCGATCCACGGCGACCAGGCATAAGCGCGGCTTTTTGGGTGAGCTTGGTCAACTTCAGCGGACATCAGAGGATCGCTCCCTTAGCCCAAAGCGCAAAGCGTGGCAACCGCGCATGGGATTCCCGCGCGGAGAAAGCCCTCGCGCCAGCCGTCATGTGGCCGGTTTTCGTCTGCTATCCTGATCGCGTATGCGCCTGCCAGCATCCATCGCTCTCTTGTCCGCGCCAATCCTGACGGATTCGAGGTCATCTTCGAAGCTCTCTACCTCTGCGCCAACCGCGCGTTCATCGCCATCAGCCTGCTCAATCAATATCACGACCATGAACGGCAGCATGTGCGCATCTGCCACTTGCGCCGGATCAGCGCCGCTTCTGCTGTCTCAGCCACTGACTGAGCTGCTGGATGCCTGGCAGTTCGAGAACGCAATCCTCCAGCTTCTCAAGCTGCAGAAAATCCAGGCTTTCGACTTGCGATACCGCGCTCTTCGGCAAGCTGCCAAACCGCTTCTGCAAAATCCGCACCAGCGTCTGAGCCTTGCCCTCGGCCTTGCCCTCAGCCTTGCCCTCGGCCTTGCCCTCGGCCTTGCCCTCAGCCTTGCCGATGGCGATCAATTCCTTGCCAGCGCGGGTCTTGGTGATGTCGAGTGAGGTGATCATGGCGGTGATTTCCTGGGCGGTTTTGTTTTTGAAGCGGCTTAGGAGCAGGCTGGAATAAATGAGTTGGAGCGTTTCGCGCTGGAGGGCTGAAACCCTGGACAGCTGACCGAGCTGTTTATACACTTTGGGCGCGGCGGCTTCAAGAGCGGCATCGCTTTTCTCAAACACTGGCGCCAGCAATTGGGGCAGAGGGTGCGACGGATCGCGCTGGGCTAAGATGATCATCTCCTCATCCAGATACACGGCGCGCACGATGCTCGTCCACGGAGTGGGCCGCTTGTCGAGACTGCGGGTCGCGAAGAAGATGATGACCTCTACTTCCCGTCCTGGATACAACCTGTGAGCGGCGATCCGCTGCTCGACAGCCCGCAGATAAATGTCGGCGCTCCAGAAGAATTGAAACTCGATAACACGCAGAGGCTTGCGCCGGTTCGCCGGAATGAGCAAGCCGTCGAACCGTCGCTCCACTTTTTTGATCGTGATGGAGCGGAACTCGCCCGGCTCGGGGAACGGCTCGTTCATCAAATCACCGATCCATTCCGGGTGGTCGCGGAAGATTTCATAGAGATGCGCGTCGGTTTCCATGGGGCGGCAGTTGCGGGCGCAGCTTTGCGGTGGGCATCAGCTTGATGCAAGCGCTTTGGTTTGATCCGAGGAGGCCGCACCTCAAGTCGGAACAGTCCAGCGCCCGGGCCGCGCGGTTACTGAGGAATCGACGGAGAAACCCTGCGCATGACCCGTTGCGCTCCGTGAGCCTGAGCGGTTGCGGGACGGATTTTAATGCTGCGTCGCCCGCCTGCCATTGAGTTTGCGCCGGAAGTTCGCGCATGGCAGACTCGCGCGTGTTATGAAAAGCAAAGCGTATCCTGTGTTCATCGGAGCGGGGGGGGTGGTGATCGCATGCATCATCTGGTTCCTGCTGAAAAAACCTGATGCAGTCCCGAGCAGGGAATCGCCGCTGCGGTTTTCATCGGAGCCAGCGAAGTCCACCGATGCACCTCCGCCTGCTTTTCTCTCTCAGGACGCACCGCCGCCTGCGGTGAAATCCGCTCCGCCAAAGCGCGGCAAGCCGCCCATCCAGGACACCGCCGCGCGAGCGGCGCTGAGTCTCGTCGGTGTTGATGTCACGGCGGAGCTGGTGTGGGAGGAGGCGATCAACAACCCGCTCCTGCATCCGACCGAGCGCCAGGACTTGATCGAAGATTTGAACGAGGACGGCTTGTCGAACAAAAAACAGCCCACGGCAGCCGACCTGCCGCTCATCAAGGCACGCTTGGCGATCATCGACCGCCTGATGCCCGCAGCGATGGACAAGATCAATGCCGAAGCCTTTGCCGAGGCGCGCAAAGATTTGATCAACATGCAGGCGCGACTAAGCCCGTAGGACCGTCATCCATCATGCCGACCGCGCTCACCAAACTGCCCTGCGGCATCATCCACACTGAGGAGTTCGCCGCGCATCTTCAAGACCTGCACGGCACAAAGGGCGCGCTGCATCGGCATGACGTGCTGGCGCTTGATTATATCCGCTGCGCATCAGGGCCGCAAAAGGGCAGCGCGTGGTGGCAGACGGCCTGGGTGCCCAAGACGCAGGCTCCTGCGACGTATCGTGTGCGAATCGGCGGCGTGGAGGTCTTCATCCACCGCCAGAGCCAGCGCGGACTCAAAGGCCGCTGCCTGCATTACGATGGCGCGCAAGTCGTGATCAAGGAGTGATCGTCAGCCAGAGCTGATCGCTCTCATCGCGCAGCGTGGTGCCGCGCCTCTCCTCGCCTCGCAGGGAATATTTCGCGGCGCGATGGAACACTGGCTTCGCATCTTTGGCGATGACGCTGAGGGTGACGGCTTGATTCGAGGGCAGAGCGGTCGTCGTGGCGGTGAGTTTCAATTTCACATCGCCGCTTTTTTCATCAACCTGCGCAGGCTCCGCCAGCACACCGGCGGGCAGCCCGCCCATCGTCGCCGTCAGCGCGCCGGTCATGC
>JANPIW010000522.1:0-5251 GCA_031425215.1 Verrucomicrobiaceae bacterium | reverse complement strand
CTTCCACATGCGGAACGCCTTGCCGTAGCGGCCCGCTCTCTCCTGGCGGAAGAAAACCGGGCCGGGCGATGAGAGGCGGATGCCTAAATACGCCACAAGCCACAGCGGAGCGCTAAGCGCGATGAGGAGGAGGGCGCCGATGCGGTCGATGATGTCTTTGAGCCAAAACGACCAACTGACCTGCGGCGTGCTGTGAAACACGAGCATGAGCCGGCCACCAAGCATGTCGAACGTCGGGCGCGCGATAGCGGTCTGGAAAAAGTCGGACGCGATCCATGACTCCACACCCTCGGTCTCGCAAGCCTGCACGGCTTCCTCGATGCGGGAGAAATGCACATGCTGCGCGGCAAAGATGATGCGGCCCACGGCCTTCTCGCGCATAGCGGTCGTGAGGGCATCGAGCGGCTGGGTGACGAGGTCGATGCGGCCCACCACATCGATCTCGGCGCGCTGCTCGTCGCTCATGCCGTCGATGAGGCGGTCCATGTCAGCAGGCAGACCGGCCAGGAGCACGCGCTCGCGCGCGCTGCCGCTCGCGAGTTTTTTGCGAAGATTCCGGCGCTGCCAGGCCTCGCGAACAAGCAGGAGGATGCCTCCCATCGCGGCCGCGATGAGCACCACGGACCGGCTGGAGACATGCCAGCGAAAGAAAACGACAAACGCGCCCACGATCATCCCCATCGCCACCAGCGCCTCGCCGAGCTGGCGCAGGGACTGGCGCGGAGTTTTATTGAGGATGTTGTTGTAAAAGCCGCGTGCCTCCAACACGATGGGTGTGAATGGCACGATGACAGCGAGCACCCAGAACAACTCCGAAAATGGGGCCACGATCTCCAGGTCGGGGAAAAGGGGCTGCAAGACGTACAGCCTCAGCACTTGGCTGCCGATGAACGCGAGGGCGAGCAACGCGCTGTCGATCAGCTCGGTGAGCTGGAGGTTGATTTCCTGTTTGCGACCCATCATGTTCCGTTGTTGGTTCGTGCGATTAAATAGTTAATATCATTGTAATTCTACTCATTATAATAAATGGCTCAACTTGTTTCCACTAAAAATCTGCTCATGTCCGCCCGGCCCCTCACGGTCGGGGTGGTCAGCTCGGCGGAAATGCTCACTTCCGCCGAGGTGGGCCGACTCTCCGAGGCAGGCCAAGGTTGCGACCTTCTTGAACTGCGCCTGGACCTCATCGGCCTCTCTGCCGGAGACATCCGCGAGGCAGTCACTCATATAAAGACTCCGCTGCTCCTCACCGCCCGCCATCCAGCCGAGGGCGGGAAGGGCAGCGAGTCCTCTGCCGAACGCGCCGCCATGATCGAGCCTCTCATCGATCTGGCCGCGCTCATCGACATCGAGCTGCGCAGCGTCCCGGAAATGCGCGCGTTGATCGAGAGAGCGCGCGGCGCCGGGGTGGCCACCATCGGATCATTCCACGACTTCCAGGCCACGCCATCCGATGCCGTCCTAGAGGGCGCGATTCGTTTTGCGGAGAACAGCGGTCTTCCCGCCGTGAAGATCGCCACCTACATCAACACGCCCGATGATTTGATGCGCCTCACCCAACTCATGACCGCAAAACATCGCGTCAGGCTCTCCGCAATGGGCATGGGAGATTGGGGCCGCGTGTCCAGGTTGCTGCTTGCAAAATGCGGCAGCTTGCTCAACTACGGCTTCCTCGGCGACTCCAACGCGCCTGGCCAGTGGCCTGCGGCGCAGTTGAGCCAATTACTGGGAGAAATCTGAATGACCCACCGATCCCCGACCATGTTTTCTCTTCGCGCGCGCGCCGCCATCGTCCTTTGCGCGGTTTCCTCTCTCTTCCTCGCCTCCTGCGGCGATCCCGAAAAAGAAGCACGCCTCCAGTGGCGCGAGGAGGAAGTAAATGCCAAGGAGAGCGACCTCGTCCGTCGTGAGCAGGCCGTCATCGCTGAGCGCGGCAAGGCCGAGACCCAGATGGCCTTCGCCCTCCAGCGCGAGCAGCAAGCCGAGAAACTACGCGCCGAGCTGAACGCCGAGATTGAAAAGACCAAGCGCATCCGCCGTGAGCTTGAGATCAAAGAACTGCGCGGCCCGCTCCCCGCCATCACGGCTGAGCGTGTCATCATCATCGAACCTCAGACTGGCGACGTTCTCTGGGAGAAAAATGCCGACAAACGCGCGCCCATCGCCAGCACACAGAAACTCCTCACCGCGCTGCTGATCGTCGAGGCCGGTGATCTCGACAAGATCGTCACCATCGAGCTTTCCGACACCCAGTGCCCTCCTGTCCGCATCGGCCTCAAAGTCGGCGAGACCTATACACGGCGTGCCCTTCTCACGGCGCTCATGGTGAAAAGCTCCAACGACATCGCCCAGGCTCTCGCGCGCGACAATGCAGGCTCCATCGAAGCCTTCGCACAAAAGATGAACGCCCGCGTCGCGCAGATGGGCCTCGAGAACAGCCGCTTTTCCAATCCCCACGGCCTGCCGGCGGAGCCGGAGCAGTACAGCACCGCTCGCGACCTCGCCCGCATCGCCAGCGCCACCGACTTGCTGCCCGACATCCGCAAGATCGTGAAACTCAAAAGCTACGTCTTCGAGAAACCCGACAAGAAAAACATCATTCTCGAAAACACCAACCGCGTCCTGCGCACCTGCTCCTACTGCGACGGCATGAAAACCGGCTACACCCAGCTCGCCGGATATTGCCTCGTGGCCAGCGGCGAGAAAAACGGCAAACGAAGAATCGTAGTCGTTCTCAACGGCACCTCGAACGGCGTGTGGAAGGATGCTGAGGCGCTGCTGGAGTGGGCGCTCAAGGCGTGAGGTTCATCCGCCCGCAGTCACCTGCACGATCTCGATCTTGTCGCCCTCGCTCAGCGCCGCCGCTTCGATCTCCCTCGGAAAAAGCGCGCGCTGATTCTGCTCCACTACCACGGGCTTGCCGCCGAGTCCGATCTCGACGAGCAGCGCTCCGATGGTCATCGGTGATGCCACTTCGCGAGCTTCTCCGTTGAGCGTGATCTTCATTTTCAAATCAGAGCAGGTGCGAGCAGTGGCATTGTCTTTCGCATCGCGTCGGTCGCATTCAGGATCGCCTCATCCCAATCCTTCCACACCGGATCAAATCCCATGCTTCGCAAACTCGCGCACACTTCGTCGGCCGAGCGCTGGTCCGCGATTCCGAATTGCCCCTCGGCCTTGCTGCCGTCGTTTGACTCGTCCGGCTCCACACGTCTGCCACGCACCGTGAGATGCAGATCATCCGCGCCAGCGCCCGTGTAGCCGCCAGGCTCCGTGTGGCTGCCCGCGCTCATCATCGTGACGCCCAGCGGCGCGAGCGCGTCACGCAACGGTGCAGGCTCGCGCGTGCTCAGCACGATGCCCACCTCGGGAAACGTGATGCGAAATGCGCACACCGTCTGCACCAGCGCGTGATCAGGAAACTCCGTCAGCGGTGTGAACCCGCCAGCCGCAGGACGCAAACGCGGAAACGCCACAGTGAACGACGCCTTCCAGCTGTGCTTATACAAATGCTCCAAGTGCGCTGCGAGCCGCAGCGCCTCCACTCGCCAGTCCGACAAACCAAACAACGCGCCAATGCCGATGCGTCGGAAACCCGCTGCATAACCACGCTCCGCACACGCGAGCCGCCAGTCAAAGTCACGCTTCGGCCCCGCCGTATGCATTCGTGCATAGACCTCGCGATCATACGTCTCCTGATAAACCACGAGCCCCTCGCAACCCGCGCCCACCATGCGCGCATACTCCGGCGTCTCCATCGGGCCGACCTCGATGCCGATCGTTGGCACAAACTCACGGATCGCCGCGATGCATTCCTCAAGATAACCCTCGCTGACGAATCTCGGATGCTCTCCAGCCACCAGCAGGATGTTGCGGAAACCGCGCGCCGCCAGATGCCGCGCCTCGCGCACCACATCAGCCACCGGCAGCGTCACGCGCAGGATCGGATTATCCCGCGAGAAGCCGCAGTACTGGCAGTTGTTGATGCATTCATTCGAGAGATAAAGCGGCGCGAAAAGCCGCATCGTGCGCCCGAAATGCCTCCGCGTGATCGCGCGCGAATCTGCGGCCACAGCCTCCAGTCGCGCCGGAGCCATCGGCTCCAGCAGCGCGGCAAAGCGTGCCAAGAGCGGAGACATGCGCCTCGGCAGAGCGTCGATGATGTCAGAAAGCGCGGTGGACATTTTACCATCTCTAGCGCAGCACCCTCTCGCGGACAAGCATGTAGCTGAGCCGCGTGAGCGCTCAGTCACTGACGGACGCCGCCGTTCCCCCAGCACTCACGAGGTTCCACGTTTTTTTCAGCGCATCGGCTCCATGAAGTACATCGCGTCCGTGATCGCGCGGGCTTGGGCCATGGGCATGCGTTTGAGCGCGTGCTCGGCGCCCCAGGAATCGCTGTAGAGCAGCTCACTGGTTTTGAGATTGTAGCCGATGATGGTGCGCATGTGGCCGCTCACCCCGCGCTGCGGAATCTCCGGCTCGGGCAGCAGGCCGACGATCACGCACCACATCACGGGGATGCCCTGGTCGATCAGCCCTTGCACGCTGCGCTGAAATTTGCCGTAGCCCGCCTTGTCGCGCTCGGTCTTCACGGCCTTGAGCGTCTCGCCATCGAGGCGCTCGTTGATCTCGCCGATGTCGATGGTGCCGGAGCTGGGCAGTGTGATCTCGCCCTTCCCGCGCTTCTTCGCCTCGCGGTTGTAATCGCTCTCGATCATCTTCATCCACTTCTGGAAGTCCCAGTTTTCCTCCACCCTCATGCGGAAGCGGAAGCGGCCTTCGAGCTTGTTGAGCGCCTCATACATCTTGTCCGGACTGGTGCCGCCGCTGGTGCCGGTGCCCGCAGCCTGTGCCAGCTCGTGCTGATCAACGGGAATGCCCATGTACCGAAACATCCTCTCAGCCGTCGCCACGACGCAATAGCCTTTAGGTCCTTGATCCACCATCGGCACATTGGGAATGAGCACATCACCATTCGTCTCGCGCTTCACATTGGCAGCCAGCGACGCCTTCGCGACAGGTGCCGCGCCCGCGACGTTCGGGCCGGGGCTGTTTATCCCGCTGCCGCCGCTCACATTCGCGATTTGCAGCCGGATAAACTCGGGCTGGAATTCGATGCCGCGTGATTTCACCTCTCTCTGATAGCTGAACTCCAGCAGGTAGGCGGAGGGTGGTTTCATCCACATCAGCCCCTCGGCGTTCACGGCGGATTTTTCCGCGCGCTTCACGGGCTGCACGCCGATTTTTTTCG
>JANPIW010000521.1:0-4197 GCA_031425215.1 Verrucomicrobiaceae bacterium | reverse complement strand
GTACTCGCTCATGTCGAGGCGCACGAGTCGCTCGGTTTCCTTGCGATGCGGAAACAACCAGTCGCCCAGCAGCTTCGCGAGTTGCGTTTTGCCCGTGCCCGTCGGCCCCGCGAAAAGCAGCACCGCGAGCGGGCGCTGCGGATCATTCAGACCTGCTTTGAACCTCACGAGCGTCCCGCACACCGAGGCCACCGCGCGCGATTGCGCGACGATCCGCTCCTCGAACCACGCGCGCAACGCGTCCGGCTCCAGACGCGTCTCCTCATCGAGCAAGGATTCCGGCAAACCCGTCGTACCCGCGAACACGCCACGCGTTTCCGTCACGTTCGTGCCGTTCCGTCCCGCCTCGCGCGCCCGCGCCGCGACCTCGTTCATGAGGCCCAGAGGCGCGCCGGGAAAGCCCGCGTAAGGACGGAAGCGCCTGCACAACCGCCCCGCCTCGCGCGCAGCTTCCTCGGGAAAATCAAACGCTCCGCCGCCGCCCATCGACCGCGCCGCGAGCCGCAGCACTTTATCCTCGCGCGCAGCATCGAGAGGCTCCACGCGCAGCATCGCGAACGCGTCGAGGAATCCCGGCAGCGTCCGCTCGCAAGCCTCTACCTCCGCTGGCGTGGCCTCCACCACCGCGCGCAGCTCACCGCTTTGCAGATAAGGAATCAAGAACGCCGCCAGACTGCCCTCCGCCTTCGCACCACCGAGACGCATCAGCTCCTGCAGGCTCTCCACGCACAACACACCCTCCACGCGCCGCAGCTCAGCGATCACCTCCTCCAGCCGCTCCTGCCATTGCCCCAGCCAGCGCATCCCCGCGATGAGCCGCGCGCCGCTCGTGATCCAAAACCGCCGCGCGCCCGGCCCGCGTCCGCCGCTCCCGATCTCCACGCGTCGCGCCGCCTCGATGAGCAACGAAGTTTTGCCGCAGCCCGACTCGCCCGCGAGCAGCACGTTCCCGCGCGTCTGCCGCAGGCGCGACTCCAGCTCCGCGATCTCCGCCTCGCGCTCCCACGCGCGCGCCGTGCGTCGCAGCACCGGCGCGCCCGCGTGCTCCGCCACCTTTGGAAGACGCACCAGCTTCTCCTTCTCCGCCGCGCCGTCCTTGTGACGCGGTGTGAACGAGATCGTCTCCAGCCGCCACTCCTCCGGCGGCAGCAATCTCAGCAAATCCGCTGGCGTCTTTCCTTTGAGCGACTGCCGCGCGTAATGCAGCGCCATCTCCTCGATGCGATCGCCGTCCGCGATCTCGAACTCCTCGTCCAGCGTCGGCAGCAGCGCGCACACCAGCCCGCTGCCGCGCCGCCCGGTCACACACGGCAGGCGCAGCATCACGCTCTCCGCCGAGGGTTGCGTCCGTTTGCCTTTCGTCTCCTTAGCGCCCGATTTCTTTTTCACTTCATACTCCGGCACCGCGCCCGCCTTCACCACGCGGCACTCAGGCTCAAAGAAATCCGGCTGCGGCAAGTACTCATCCGCCGTGTCCACCGCATGAAGGCAATCCTTCAGCTCGCGCAACACCGCGCCCGCCGTCGCGCCACACGCCGTGCCCAGCGCCCACGAATCATCCAGCAAACGCCCCGCCCATGCTTCCGTGCCGGAGCGCCAGAGAAAAACAGGGTATCGATGAGTGCGGGGCATGAGCTGCGAGGATGGCCGTAAAGTAGAACGATCCTTCCAGGTTTCTATCTCGCGATGATCAATCCCAACCTCCGCGCGCGCTCCAAATCATAGTGGTTCACATATTCGCCGGACAGGCTCTTGCCATTTTCTGCGCCTCCGGGTCACATTGCCCTGATGTCGAAGGCCGGAATCGCGCGCGCGGCGCTGGAAAGCCATCTCTACGATCTCGCCTCTCTTTTCCTCCAGCGTTTGACGACTATCCACGACCATCCACCGGCGGTGTAACGATACACGGCAGAGATCCAAGCCCCTCCCACCGATCCTTTCATGTCTCGATTCCTTCACAAGTCCTTCGCCCCGGTCGATATCTCCTGGCTCGCGTTCTTTCGTATCGTCTTCGGATGCGTCATGCTCGTCGAGGTCTTCCGCTATTTTGCCTACGACTGGATCGAAATCTTCAATGCCTCAGATTTCCGCTTCGGTTATTACGCCTTCGAATGGGTGCAGCCATGGCCCGATCCGGGCATGCACATCCATTTCGCCGCACTCGGAGTCGCCGCAGTGTGCATTGCCTTCGGCTTCTGCTACCGCGTCATGGCCGCCCTCTTCTTTGTCGGCTTCACTTATGTCTTCCTTCTGGATGAAACCCGGTACCTCAATCACTTCTATCTCATCAGCCTTATCAGCTTCCTCATGATCTTCCTGCCCGCCCACCGCGCGTGGTCGGTCGATGCATGGCTCCGCCCCGCGATTCGCTCGGATGTCACGCCCGCGTGGACGCTGTGGCTCATGCGCGCCCAGATCGGCATCCCGTATTTCTTCGGCGGCATAGCGAAGCTCAGCGCCGACTGGCTGAGCGGCGAGCCCATGCGCATGTGGCTCGCGGAGCGCGCCCACATGCCCGTCATCGGCCCACACGTTCAAGAGGAGTGGCTCGTTTACGCCTTTGTCATCGGCGGCCTGTTGCTCGATCTCTTCATCGTTCCCTGCCTCTTGTGGCGTCGCACTCGCGTTCTCGCCTTCTGCGCCGCAGCCTCCTTTCATCTTCTCAATTCCCAGCTCTTCCGCATTGGCGTCTTCCCGTGGCTCATGCTCGGTGCCACCGTCATTTTTTTCCCGCCGGATACTATTGGCCGCTTCCTGCGCAAGCTGAGAATCTTCTCCCGCTCCGTCGCCGCAATCGGGACGCCTGATCAGGCCACCGTGCCGTGGTGGCGGCCCCGCACGCTGGTGATCATGACTATCGCGCTCTATCTCGCGGTCCAGGTGTCGCTGCCTCTGCGGCACTTCTTGTATCCCGGAAACGTCCATTGGACGGAGGAAGGCCATCGCTTCGCGTGGCACATGAAGCTGCGCACCAAGTCTGGCGATGCTCTTTTTGATCTCGCCTCTCCTGCCACGGACCGCACTTGGCTCGTGGACCCCTTGGACCATCTCAGTGATTCGGCTTATGAGAAAATGACCACGCACCCCGACATGATCCTGCAATACGCCCACTATCTCGCCGGGCAAAAGCGGCGCGAAGGCTTCCCTGACATCGAAGTCCGCGCACGGGCTATGGTGTCCCTCAATGGCCGCCCACCCCGGCCCCTCATAGATCCGCGTGCCGACCTCGCGCAAGAGCCACGCACCCTTTCCCACGCCGACTGGATTCTTCCCCTGAACGAGCCGCTTTCGCGCCCCTCCATTCGTCTCCACGAAGAAGACCGCCACTTCGTTAGTGACACGGAATAGCCTCCTTCGCCTCCGGCTTCCCCCTAAAGCGGGGGGCACTGACGCTGCCACGACACCGGGAAAGCCAGTAATGTCGAACCGTTGTTTCGAGTGGGGCACATGGGGGCGAACCGAAAGCTAGAAGCCGTTGGGAGATTCCCAACGGCTTCTTCATCTATCTGCAATCAATGATAGCAAAAGCGTGCCCAGCGTGAATTCACCGCACCTCGCAGTGCCGGTCATGCCTTGGTCGTGTTAGCACCTCGCGTATTGACGCCGAGGCGCTCATAGACGGGGCAGTGGCCTGAGGCGCCCCGGTAAATCAACGCGGCTCCTGCCGACAGGAGTAACGCGCGCCCCACGCCGCCCAGGGGAATACCCCCCAAGGCCACTGCAACACCTGCTGCAAGACTGCCGAGGCGTTCTTTAGAGCTCACGTTATGATACAACTCGGTTCTCAAGTTATCGAGTTCAGGGATCTCAGCGAAGGGTTGGAATGTCAGGCTCATGCCCAATTTACGCGTACCATCGGCTGCCCGGTCGCATCGAATGATTTGATGGGCATTAGGAATCCAATACGGCAAGATCGGCCTGCGCGAAGCGTGGTGACGATCCTTGGCAAAATGAGGGTAAGTTAGCATCCTAGGCGAGACACCATCGAAAAACAGTGCCCGGTGCTAAGTTGTCAGTGACTCTGCTGTCTTTGAAATTGAGCACGGATGACTTGAGCCGTTCCCACGACTTTTTTGCGGTCACGTCAGACCAGCCATTTAGTTCACTGAGGCGGGGACAGGGGTGCCCTACGTTGTCTAAAACGAAGGCGGCACTGGAGCAGGTGGGGGTCCGGGCTGAGGGGGGAGTGGCTCCGGC
>JANPIW010000520.1:0-2536 GCA_031425215.1 Verrucomicrobiaceae bacterium | reverse complement strand
TCCGTTGGTTAGTTCAAGCATCTGAATGCCATAGCCGGGTGCGACTTTGGCGCCGGGGTCGAGCATGGACTCCAGAAGCTCGGTGGGGGTGAGTCGAGTGGCGGCGCCTTCGAGCGAGGGGCCGACTTGCTGGTCGGCTCGCTTCAAGGCATGGCACTTGGAGCACATCGCGGCGGTGTGGCCGAGGAAGAGTGATTTGCCGCGCTCCACATCGCCGCCTTCGAGGGCGATGGAAAACTCGCCGAGCGGCTTCTGCGTTTTGGCAACGTCGTCGTAGCCGGCGAGAAGATCAGCGAGTGGCTTGTCCTTCGTCGAAGCGGCTCGCGCGGCCTCGATCACATCGAGTTGGATGGCGGCGGCCACTTTTCCGGCGCGCAGACTTTCGACCAATGCCCGCAGGACGGCCTCGCTCCCGGGAATGCGTTTCAAAAGCTCAAGCGCCCCTTGGCGCTGGCGCGTGTCTTGGCTGCTGTCCAACGTTCGCATCACATACTCGCGCACTTCATTGGCCTTCAGCTTGCGGTCGAGCAGATGATTCGCGGCGGTCATGCTCAGGCCGGGCTTGGTGCCGGTGAGCGCGGTCGCGGCGACTTCATCGGCACGCTCGGGACCTTGCTTTTGCAGCCACCGGAACCAGGCGAAGCGCAGCGGAATGGCGGTGGCATCATCGAGGATAGCTGCGGCGGCACGAGTGATGTCTTCCGCCGTGACTTTCATTCGGGCGGACAAGGCGATGGCGCGTTCTGCGATCTCGATGTGGCGGTCACTCGCCAGCGTCATGATGTGCGGAGCGAGTTCGGCTTCGATGTCATCAGCGGAAAAAGCAGGCGCAGGGAAATAGCGGCCATCTACGGGATCGAGCGTCGATTGGTCCGGCCATGAAGCCAGCATGTCCATCGCCATGATGCGCTCGGTTTGGCGCTGCTGATTCAGCGTGGTCAAAAAGGCCGTGATGCGTGAAATGGCCTCGCGTGTGCCAAGGCGACGATTCGCGGCGAGCGCCCGCATATTGATGGGAGCGGGACCTGATGGTGCGAGCTTCTGCGCGATGGCTGCGAGGGCTTGCGGGTGCTTTTCAAAGGTCTGCGCGTCCGCCGCATCGTAGATGGCGAGCACGGCATCGCTCATCACTTGCGGCGATGAATCGTTGAGAAAGCTCATTAGTTCCCTGGCAGCTCCGAGTCGGCGCAAAGCCACCACGGCGGCGATTCGCACGGCTTCGGATGCGTGCGATGAAAGCTTCTCCAACTCCGCCGCACTTGCTGCGCCCACCAGGCCAACGACTCCGGCTTCACGCAGCACGGGAATGGTGTTGGCAGCTTCCTGAATCATCGCCAGCAGGCCCGGAGTCGCGGAGGTGACGTTCAGTTTACCGCATGAGATAGCCGCGAACATTTTGACTCTCGGTGAACGGTGGCTCAGCAATGCAACGGCCCGCTTTGGCTCGCCTCTCACATCGCCGATGTATCGGGCGAGTTGCGCTTGAAGTTCATCGTCGGAAGACTTGCTGAGTTGCCCGGCCACTTCGGCGTCCCAACGCTTAAACTGCGTCAGCCCCCACAAGCCATGGATGCGTGCCAGTTGGGATGCCTGTTCATCCAAAGCGATGCGCTTGAGCACATCGGCTGCCTTTCGTGCCGCCAGCTCATCTTGGGCAGCCGCACGCAGACGCCGGTCCTCATGACCGAGCAACTGCGCCAACTCCTCCAGGCTCCGCTTTCCAAAACCCTGAGCGAGCATCGTTTCGACCTCGCCACGTTGCTGATTCGGATTACGCAGCACCCAGAGCGGCGGCCTGCCTTGCTGCGGATCCCAAAGCACGAAGTAAAGTCCGCCATTCGGCGCAAAGGTGGACGCGAGCACTTGCTGCCCTAATCCATCCACCACCATGTCCTCGCCCTCGCGTCGGAAGGTCGCCCCGTCCGGCACCATCTTGAACGCACGAATGCCGCCCATGCCGCCGAGGAGAAAATGACCTCGATATTTGCCGCCGAGCGCCTGCCCCGGCTGGAACGAAAAAGACGCCGGAGCATTCCAACTGTTCTCAATCGGCGGCAGGAAGTGCGAAGGCTGTCCGCTGTGCAGCGGCTTCCACATCACCTCGGACAGCCAGGGGTTATACAAGTCCTTCGCGCTGTCTCTGAGCACCCGATTCACCTGCCTATACTGATAGTAGTTTCGCCAGCCGGAGTCCGACCCCTCCGGGATGAAAACCAACCGCTCCATCTCGCCCTGAAAGTCCGCGTCGTGATCAATCGAGAACAAATTACCGAAATCATCGAAGTCGAAATACTGGCAGTTGCGCAGGCCGCTCGCAAAGACCTCGAACTCGCTGCCGTCCGGGTTGCACCGCAGGATCGCACCCGTGTTCGGATAAGCCCAGCGCTTGCCTTCCTTCGACATCACATTCAGCCCGCGATCTCCCATGCTCCAGTAAAGCTTGCCATCGTAGCCGCGCACGACGCTGTGCAAGTCGTGATTGCCGTAGCCGATGTGAGGGGCAAAGCCATGCGCCAGCGATTCCCGCACCTCGGCC
>JANPIW010000519.1:0-6926 GCA_031425215.1 Verrucomicrobiaceae bacterium | reverse complement strand
CGCCGTACGCCTTGAGGTGATTGCGCTGGCCATCGTCCATGGGAACGAGCAGACTCTGCGCGCCGACCGTGCGTGCCTCATCCACAAAACGCATCATGTTCTCGCGATACGTCGTGGCAGGATCAGTCTCGCGCTTCGGCCCCTTGCCCGGCATGTCGTTGTGACCAAACTGGATCAGCACCACTGTCGGTTTTGCGTCGATGACTTTCTTCCAATTGCCGGAGTCACGAAAACTTTTCGAGCTTTGACCACCGGCGGCAAAATTGATGCACTCCGTATCCGCGACGAGCAGCCGCGCAAAGGCCGCGCCCCAGCCCGCCTTGTCCGTGACAGTGGAATCACCAGCGAGCACGACGCGCGGCTTCACGGCGTCAGCAGCGAGGGCGGAGAAACAGGCGAGGCAAATCGAAAGCAGGAGAACAATGCGCATGAGGCGATAACGTCCCGATCCTCATCTAACGTGCATGACAGAGCGCCCCTAAACCGTTGTGACGAGCACCGTGAAAAAGAACATCACATCCTCAACACGCCGACGTTTCCTCCTGGGATCAGCCGGCACAGCCGCAGCACTTGGCATCGGAGGCTGGCGATGGTGGGAATCGGGGCGCTGGAAGATGGTCCGCAGGACATCTCACGCGCTGGGATCTTCGGTCACGATGACGGTCTGGCATCGCGATCAATCTGCGGCGGAAGCAGCGCTTGATGATGCGTTTGCCGAGCTGGAACTCGTGGAGGACGTGATGAGCATCTACCGGCCCGGGAGCCATCTCTGTTGTTTGAATCGCGACGCGGCGCTCGAAGATCCGCATCCGCATTAGCTCACCGTGCTCGCGTATGCGGGGGAGATAGCCGGTCAATCTGGCGGAGCCTTTGATGTGACGGTGCAGCCTCTTTGGGAACTTTATCAGAACGCGAAAAAGCACAGCCGCCTGCCGGGCGAGATGGAGGTGGCTCAAGCGCGCGCGCTGGTGGACTGGCGGCGCGTGAAGATCACGCCGCAGCGCATCCAGCTCAATGGCGATGGCACAGCGATCACGCTCAACGGCATCGCTCAGGGTTTCGCGGCGGATGTGGCGATGTCGGTGCTGCGGCGTGCTGGCATGGCTCACGCCCTTATCGATGCTGGTGAGATGAATGCGCTCGGCGGCAAGCCCGATG
The DNA here is from genome assembly GCA_031425215.1 of Verrucomicrobiaceae bacterium. GTDB lineage: Bacteria > Verrucomicrobiota > Verrucomicrobiia > Verrucomicrobiales > Verrucomicrobiaceae > JANPIW01. Next base: position 5,768 of record JANPIW010000519.1, on the reverse strand, counting down.
ACGGCTCCTTCAAGGTCGGCATCCAGCATCCGCGTCATGCTGAGGCGTTCATCTCGATGGCGAGGCTCCAGGATCGCTGCCTCGCCACATCGGGCGATTACCAGACGCTTTTCAGCGATGACTTCGTCCACCACCATCTCTTCGATCCGCGCACCGGTCACTCGCCGACGGAACTCGCGAGCGTCTCAATCGTGGCGCCGACCGCGATGAAGGCAGACGCACTCTCGACCGCCGTCTTCGTGCTCGGTATCGAGCGTGGCATGGAGCTGGTGCGGCAAACGCCGGGCACGGATGCGCTCCTCGTTTCAAAGAGCGGCGGCATCACAGCCACCGAGGGCTTTCCCCTGAGCACCTGATCCGCCATGAACGCGCTCCATAGCCTCTGCATCGCAATGCTCGTCATCGCCGGCGTCATCCGCGCTGACACCATCGAGCTAATGAATGGCAACAAAGTGGAGGGCAAAGTCCTCGCCACCGATGCCACCGCAAAAACCGTGACTGTCGAGGCCCTCGTCGGCGGCCAGACGATCAAGCGAACGCTGCAGCATAGTCAGGTTCATGCGTTGACCGTGAACGGACAGCGCACCGTGCTCACCGCAAAGGCTGGCACCGCGCCTTCCTCGACGCCCGCCACACGCACGCCTGAGGAAGTGCAGGCGCTTGTCACCCAAACGGGAGCCACACAGCCTGATTGGTTCAGGTCCGCCAGACTCAACTACCCCAAGGGACTCGACCTCTCGTGGTCGCCACAACCAAAGGGAAAGTGGGACAATCAAAAGTACGTCGGCCAGTTCATCTGGGACATCATCAATCCCAACGAAAGCCGCTGGCAGGAGGGCATCAAGTTTGTCGATCACCTTCTCGACGTGAACAAAGACGACGCGGAAATCCGGCTGCGAGCCACAAAAGAAATCGGCAACATGTACTTCCGTTTCTTCCAGGACTACGCGCGCGCCGCATGGTGGTGGCAAAAGGCCGGCGTGACCGAGGACGACCAGCAGAGCGTGCTCTTGGCTGAGTGTTACTGGCGGCTCGGCAGCAGACAGATGGCGCTCGATTTCATCGACGGCCCGAGCGGTTACATCAACACCATCAAGCTCCTCGGCGACATGGGCGAGACCGACAAAGCCGTGGAGCTGGCAGACGAATTCGTCGATGGCGACGTTCAGCCGCATGAGGCGATGGTCCAGGCCGGCGATGCTTGCCGTCTCGCCGGGCGTTTCAGTGAAGCGCTCGCGTATTACCAAAGCATCCTGCAACTGCCCGTGGACCCGAAGGACAAAAACCGCCATCAACGCGTGATCAACCGCGCGAAAAACAGCATCGACGCCATCAAGCTCTTCGACATGTCCGATGTCTATAAGGTCGCCGACGGCACACACAAATCCAGCGCCCTGGGTTACGAAGGCGATGTGCATGTGGCCGTGAAAGTGAGAGCCAGGCGAATCGAGTCCGTCAGCATCACGCAGCACAAGGAGAAGCAGTTCTACTCCGCGATGCGCGACGTGCCCGCGCAGATCATCGCCAAGCAAGGCGTCAAAGGCGTTGATGCCACCAGCCGCGCGACGATCACCGGCAATGCCATCATCAACGCCACCGCCAAGGCGCTCGCAGAAGGGGCGAAATGAGAGGCCCCTTCGCCGCAAAAGGCCCGGAGAATCAGATTGCCGGGCCATCGCCAGCGGCGTTTACTCCGCACATGGTTCCGATGCAGGACATCCAGCGGTATTGCGATGCGATCGCCACGGCTTTCAAGCCGCAGCGGATCATCTTGTTTGGCTCTCACGCCTACGGCAAGCCCACGCCCGACTCTGATGTGGATTTGCTGGTAGTGATGCGGAAATCGAGACGGCTTTGGATGCAGACGACCCAGAAGATTCACGAGAAGGTATCCGCAGGATTTCCGGTGGATGTGCTGGTGCGCGATCCTGATTTTCTGCTCGACCGTCTCCGGGAGGGAGACTGCTTTTTGACGGAGATCACCTCGAGAGGGCGCGTGATGTATGAAGGCAGCCACACGTGACTGGATTGAGAAAGCGGAGGCTGATTACCTCGCCGCCGTGGATTTGGCACGTCGCAGGAAACTGCCATTGCCTGACATGGTGTGCTTTCATTGCCAGCAGTCGGGGGAAAAGTATCTGAAAGCCCGGCTCGAGGAAGGCGGAGCAAATTTCCCAAAAACTCATGACCTGGACAGCCTTCTCTCGCTTTCACTTCCGTTGGAACCGCTGTGGGCCGCGCTCGCTGCGGCGGCAAGGAGATTGAAACCGTTCGGAGTCTTGATCCGCTATCCTGGAAACGATGCCACCAAGGCACAGGCGAAACAGGCCATGATCGATTGCAAAGCGATTCGCACTGAGGCGCGAATTGCTCTCGGTCTAAAAGTGTGAACGCCAGCGGGGAAATGAAAGCCACGTCCAAGCAAAAGAGGAAACACAGCTTGTTCCGACTCGATCACTTCCTGCCGTTCCAGCGTGCGTCGAGCAAGGCTCAGGCGAAAACTGCTGCTTCATCCGTGCGCAAACTGCTGCGGCGCATCGGGCCTTCGATGCTCTCGTCTCCGGCGCGGCGTGTGGTGCAGGCGGTTTGCTTTGTGGCATTCTTGTGGCTGTTCTTTTATGTGTGCTGGCCTTATCACGCGAAGCCGCAGGCAGCCGGAAGCATCAGTGAAGGCTGGCGCGTGGCGGAGTTTGCGCAGGACAGCGGTGGTTTGACTTTGGAGCACGACAGCGATGCAAGCGAGCTTCACGCGAGCTTGCGACGTTTCCTTGTTGATCAGGGCGTGGCGGCGGGGCGCTTCAAGGTCACGGCTGTCGATGGCAGGCGCGTCAGCCTCGTGCCGGATGCAAAGCTGAGCGCCGAGCAAATCGACCGCGTGTTGTTCGGCGCGAGGCCGTGGGCCTTGCACGAAACGGAGCCGGGGCGGTGGCCTTCGCATTACACGGATGATCTCGCACGGAAGGAGATTCTGCCTGCGGAGAGCTTCCTCGTGATTGATCCGCTCGTCAGTCTCTCCACCGCGATCGCGGCGCGGAGCTGGGTATGGTCGCTGGTTTGCGCAGGCATCATTCTGCTCGTGTGCGTTCTCATTCCGCGTGGCTTTTGCGGTTACCTTTGTCCGCTGGGCACGCTGATTGATTTGTTTGACTGGGCCATCGGCAAACGCGTGACGCGCTTCCGTGTGGCGAAGGATGGCTGGTGGGTTCACATCAAATACCACCTGCTGCTCGCAGTGCTCGTTGCCGCTTTTTGCGGTGTCCTGGTCTCCGGCTACGTCGCGGCGATTCCGGTGATCACACGCGGCCTGTTGTTCATCGGCGAGCCATTGCAAAGCGGTGTCGCGCGCGGCTGGCATCTGGTGCCAGAGATGAATCTCGGGCACATCGTTTCGATCCTGCTCTTCCTCGGCGTGCTCGCGCTCGGGCTGCTGCGACCGCGCTTCTGGTGCAAATATGTGTGCCCGAGCGGCGCGGTGTTTTCCGTCGGCAATCTGTTCCGCGTGAGCGAGCGCAAAGTCGAATCGAGCTGCATCAACTGCAACAAGTGCGTCCAGATTTGCCCCTTCGACGCGATCAAACCGGACTTCACCACACGCGTCACCGATTGCACGCTCTGCCAGACCTGCGGCGGCGTGTGTCCGACGCAGTCGATCAAATTTGTCGAGCGCTGGAACGTGATGGACCTCAAGCGGGAAAACGTTCCGCCCACGGGCGAGACCGCGCTCGGGCGTCGCGGCTTCATGTCGCTGCTCACCGGCTCAGGCGTTGGCATTGCAGGCGGCGGCGCTATCGCGGCGACGACGAAATTCTGGGGCGCGAATCTCGATGACCCCGCCGCCTTTCGTCCTGTGCGCCCGCCCGGCAGTGTGCCGGAGCGAGAGTTCCTCGACCTCTGCATCCGCTGTGGCGAGTGCTTCAAAGTCTGCCCGAACAACGTTCTGCAAGCTGAGGGCTTCGAGCAAGGTCTAGAAGGCTTGTGGGCGCCGATGGTGAAAGCCGACTGGGCCGGCTGCGATCCGAGCTGCAACGCCTGCGGCCAGGTTTGTCCCACCGGCGCCATCCGCCCGCTGCCGCTTGCCGAGAAAAAAGTCACCCGCATGGGCCTGGCCATCGTCGATCTGCAAACGTGTCTGCCGCACGCGAACCTCGATGCATGTCAGCTCTGTGTCGATGAATGCAAAGCCGCCGGCTACAACGCCATCGAGTTCGTGCAAGTACACACCGAGGTCGATGCCGCCGGCCAGCCCATCGAAGGCTCCGGCCACCTCGCCCCCGTGGTGCTCGCCGACAAATGCGTGGGCTGTGGCATCTGCCAGACGCGGTGTTTTGCGATCAGCGTGGACGAAAAGAAGCTGCTGAAGAAATCAGCGATCATCATCCACGCCGGAGAGGGCCGCGAAGACCGCATAATGCCGGAGTCATGATTTCTCAAAAGACAAACTGGCGGTTGCGGCGGCGTATCTGTCGGCATCAATCTCAAAGCCATGAATGCAAACACCACACTGCTTTTAATCTCAGCCCTCGCGCTGTCGCTGTCCTCACCACGCGCGGCTCATTCACAGTCACCAGCACCGGCTGCGCAGCCTGATCCGACATCTGTGTCCGCCGCAGACCTCGAGTATGCGACGCGCGTGGCGCTGGCGCAGGGCGTGATGGTGTTGAAGGATCTCGCGCAAAAAGATCCGCAAGGCTGGATCATCCCGCCGATTCAGAAGGTGCGCATCACGGGCTACAAGGATGTGCCGAGGAAGTACCGAATGGTAGAGGTGGAGCGGCCCATTTATGAGTACACCGATGTGGTTGTCTTCATCCCAGGGCCATCGCCGGGCGAACCGCCCATCAAACAGATCCGCAAACAGCCGACGAAGCAGATCGGCACGCGCAAGGAATCCCACGTCCGGTGGGATCGCGAGGGACCGTTGGAGATGATCGACAAGCAGGAGATCTACGAATACATCGGCGACACGTCATGGCAGTTCAGCCTCATCGGTGACTCTGCCATGGCGCTGGAAGCGTTGCGCGCCGCCGGAGTGCCTGAGGACGATCCGGTGGTGCAACGCATGGTGGACAATCTGTTTGAGTTTTTGGACAAATTCGGTCCGCCTGATCAAACATGGAACCTTTCCTGGCTGGCCATCGCTCTGGCGCGCACTGAAGGAGGACTGGCAGCGGAGTGGACGGAAAAACTCGCCTCGCGAATCCTCGACGGCCAGATCACCGATGGCACCGCGCGCGGGCTGTGGGGGCCGATGTGCATGCATCCGCGCCTGATCTCCGTGCTGGTGAGCGACTATATCGCAGCGGAGGCGGAGTTTTCCAGACGGCAGGCAAAGGCGAAAGAGAAACCAACACGGGCCAATCAGCTCGCGGCGAATGAGGCGGAAGGCGCGCGCAACCGGCTGAAGAAGTACGCGGACACCTGGACGCACCTCGCGTTGCGCTTTGCCACCGTGGAGTTCCCTCTGGTCTGGGATGATCAGATGTCGGAGAAGGTGCATTTCATGGGATCCACCGATTTTTTCTACAACCAGCGCTCCGCCGACATGGAGAGCACCTGGGCAGCGCTGAACGCGCTGGCCGTTTGCGCTGAGATGAAGCGGCTGCCAAAGGAATCGCTCCGCACCTCCATCCCGCCCGCCTACGGCACCATCACCAAGGTCGGCGTGAAGGCCAAGGCACCGCCGGCAGTGGACTCCCAGTTGAACGCCACGACCGTGCCACCCGAGTCATCAATGGCCGTGCTCGCCCGCGCGGCGAACGCGCTCGTCG
>JANPIW010000518.1:0-2246 GCA_031425215.1 Verrucomicrobiaceae bacterium | reverse complement strand
TTGTTAAGCAGGCGCCACGTTCCGAAATCAATCATGTTTCCAGTCAGCGCCGCAATCCGCAGCATCTCCATGGCGATGTCCGGCTTTGCGCGTCCGCCCGCGAACGTCGGTATGCGATCCGCCAGTTGCATCCACGTTTTCCCTGCGTCGGCAAACTCGCTTCTCGACGCAAAGTACATCTTTGCCCTAGCCATGAATGCAGTGGCGGCATCCGCGCCAAACGCGCCACCCACGAGTGGCGCGACGATCTTCTCCAGCCAGCCTGCGCGCTTGGTGCTCCACGCGCGTTCGATCAGATAATCGGGAACTGTGGGACGCCTCAGCAATCCGGGTTCGAGCCGTGGGACTATGTTGCTGCGCACGGAACTGATGACAATACCACCCTCGGCCTTGCGCGATGTCGCGGGCTTGGCGCGCATCGCAGGATAATCTGGATCCGCGTGAATCCTTAGATGCTCCAGCGCGAGCTTCTCGAGCCAGATATCATCAAATCCAAAAACGCGATGATGGGCGGCGATGATTGAGAACCACTCCTCGCCGTTCGTGGACGGAGCACACCCAGGCATGGCGGCGAGGACATTGAAAATTTCCCGCAGATTGTCCTCCGCGCGCCGCCCGGATGAATTGGGAGATGATGCCGCAGGTATGGCGCGCGCGGTATCAGACGGGACATCGCGCTCACAGGAGCGAAAACATGAGACCACCCAGGCCGGCAGAACATCTGGAGCTTCGCGCCGCCAGATGCGCGCCAGCTCCAGGGCGACAGCGGCAGCAGCCGCACGTCGGGCAGGCTCCATGCGCAGCATGGTTCTGTCACACCAAGCTTCGAGGCTGCTGTTCGCGGTCCTCCAGTCTCGCGCGACCACACGCGCAGCTTCGGTGGCGAGATCGCGCGGTGGCGTTCCTTTGCGCAGGCCTTCGTCGATCATGTCCGTGATCATCGCCACCTCGAGAGTAGAATTGACTACACCAGGAGTGTCACGACCCAGCGAGAAGAGGAGTTTTCGCGCCAGCGATAATGTTGCCTGTGAGCTGTCCGATGAGTAACGGGAGGATGCTCCTGTAGTGGTGCCAGAGATTGTTTGCAGACGTGTGACGGCACGTTTCACAAGTGAGTCGATCTCTGAGGCGGGCAGCAGTTTCTCATTCACCAGCGCCTCGATGATTCGCGACGTGTCTAGAACCTCATCCATCACGTCAGGTGCAAGCTGCTCAGATGATGAGCGCGAGACACCCCTTGGCTGATTGGAGTTTGGAGGAGGCAGCACAAGATTGAGGTAGCCGGTCGCATCCTTCAGACGTCCCTCGTCGAAATGTGGTCGCAGCGCAGCGCCGAGAGCAACCACACTTTTGTTTGTGCTGACAACCTGCCGCAGCTCCGCGCCGATGACAAAGGGATCATTCGCGCTGTTCCGTTTCAACGTCGCAAGCATGACTTTGAAACTCTCCTCGCAACCAGCTGACCTTGATGCGCCAGGCGCGATTGGACGGACACCGCCAGAGGATCCGCTGTAAGAAGGCAGAAGAATGCGCAATGGCGACATGCCCTGTGATGGCGGCGTGCCAATAAACTGCATCGCGAATTTCATCCACGCTAGCTGCTCCATCGTGAGATCCAGCGGCCACTGTCGCGCGAGGCGCGCCCAGTTTGCCGCCAGTTTTGCGATGGCATCGGATGCCTGGACGCGCATGCGCGACTCTGCCACCCACGCTTCCATCATCTTCCCCGCCAGCGTGAGGTCGGAAGCCATGACCTCCTCGATCAGCGTCACAGCCTCGGCATCCCTGCCTGCGACCGCCTTCCAGATCGCCCACTGACGGAAAACTGACGGCGCTTCTCCGGGCCAGCGCAACGCCTCATGAGCCAGATGGTCGGCGATCCGCACTATACGCTCATTGTCGGCTTTCACGCTCAAAGGCTGGGCTGCCTGTGGAGACCGCCTCACGGCAAGAGACATCGCGCCTGACAGCCAGTTCGGACGCTCGGCTCTCTCTGTCCCGGCAGGCCAGAGTTTCACGATGCTCTCGGCTACCTCCAGCATCCATCGCGCTTCATCGTGAGAGGATTCCCCACCCGCGGACACACTCTCACTCATCCATGTGGAGAGCGCGCCGTCGGCCCCGCGCAGCCCAGCGCTCATCATCTTTTCCACCACCACGACGATCTCCTCCGGTTTTGCTCCCGCTGCGAAACGCCGCCGCGCAATGGAGGGAAACCCTTCCGGTCTCACCACGCCGCCTTCCGC